>JANQJN010000088.1 GCA_028281625.1 Emcibacteraceae bacterium
TCGCGTCAGCAATTGGCTTTGTATATTCAAAGACCAGCTCTCCATTAATATACTGCCGCATATATTCGTCGCCTTTGACTTCCAGTTCGGCCTTAACCCATTGATCACCGTGATAAGTTTGTGAGGTTGAATTAATGCAATGTTCCGTTTCCAGTTCACCGTTGATAAGAATATGTGTGCCGGGTGTACACACGTTGCCGGTTGTACGTTCATTGCCATCGTTTAGTCCGCCAAGTAGTTGAAACTCAAGGGAAACCGGCCAACCATGCTCAATTTCCATGCTTTCCGGAGATTGAGTGTGGAACATGATACCATTGTTTCTGATCGCCCAGCCAGGAGCACCGGGAAGGGTGTCACCGGTGAAGCGATATTCAAGCCTGATCCGGTAATGGGAGAGTTTTTCCTTATAAAAAATATGGCCCCATTCAGCGTTGAAATCTTCATATTCGTCGTAGTTTGCGGAAAGGATGCCGTTTTCCGCGCGGAAAGTGTTTTTATAGTTTTCGCCCACTTTATAACCATTAAATTTAACCGTCCAGCCATCCAGATTTTCACCGTTAAAAATTGAAACCCAGTTTTCTTCCGGCGCTTGTTCTGCGCAACTCGTTGTAAGCGTCAGAGCCGCCATAGCCAAGATTAGTTTTGATTTCATTTTTTCTCTCCTGTGCTTTCCCGTATCACAAGTTCGAAGGGAAGGAATATATTTTTGTTTGCGGGCTCTTCATCATTCATCAGATCATAAAGCATTTGCATCGCGTTTGAGCCGAACTCCTCCGCCGGCTGTGAAACAGTTGTAAGGGGCGGATCAGAGAATTCAGAAAAACTGATATCATCAAAGCCGGAGATGGAAATATCACTTGGAACATTGAGTTCCATTTTTTTGGCCTGTCTTATGGCGCCGATGGCCATTTCATCATTCATACAGAAAATTGCAGTGGGTGCATCGGGCAGGGATAGCAGATCACTTGCGGCCATGGCACCGGATGGAATTGAATAATCCCCATACATTCTGTTTGCTGAATTATAGGATAGCCCCCCGTCTTCAAGTGCTGCTTTGAAACCCCTCAGCCTATCATTGGTGATGGTGCTGTTTTCCGGACCAGAAATGATACCGATGTTGGTGTGACCAAGCGAGATCAAATGATTTGCCATTTCTTTGGCAGCAGCGACATTATCCAGTTGAACGGTGGGCATATCGGTACCCCGCACACAGTCACAAGCGTTTACGATGGGTGAGGTGCGGTCATTCTTATCTTCAAAAGGAATATGACAATCCAGCTGAATGATGCCATCCGCTTGCGATGTATGAACCATATTGGCGTAGGTGATTTCCCGGTCCCTCTCGCCCTGAGTATCACCGAGTAGCACGGCATATCCAAGACGCTGCGCCGTTTGTTCGATGCCGCGAATGACGCGTGAAAAAAATGGATTGGCGATATCAGGAACCAGAACCACGACAGTGGACGATTTTCGTGTTCTGAAATTTCGTGCTAATATATCGGGCTTATAATTGGTCTGCTTGATGGCATCGTGGACAATCTGTCTGGTTTTTTCGGAAACCTTGTCCGGTTTGCTGAGTGTTCGGGATACCGTCGCAACTGAAACACCAGCGATTTTTGATACGTCCCGTATGGTTGCCATGCTGTAAGACCCGATAGATTATAGATAATTTTTTGTCAATATTGAGTACCATATTACACAAGGATTTATCCCTTGCCAATTAAAATGTAATTGATTACATTTTTGGGATTAGGGAGTGGAATTGAGGGAGAATCTATGTCTGATCACGCAAACGCAAATAACCGTAGAATTAAAATGGGAATGGTTGGTGGTGGCCCCGGATCTTTCATTGGTGAAGTTCACCGCACGGCTGCGCGGCTGGATAATCAGATTGAACTGGTTTGCGGATCTTTCAGCAGCGACTTTGAAAAATCAAAACAAACAGGTGCGGACCTGTTTCTGGACCCCGCACGTATCTATGCTGATTTTAATGAAATGATGGAAAAGGAAGCAGCACTTCCCGACGGGGAGCGAATGGATTTTGTCTCCATTGTTACCCCAAATCATATGCATTTTCCGCCAGCAGTAGCGGCGCTTGATGCTGGTTTTCACGTGATGAGTGATAAACCGGCGACGCTCAACCTTGATGAAGCGAAGAGGCTTAAGAAACTCGTCGAAGACACTGGTTTGCTATACGGACTTACTCACACTTATCTTGGCTATCCAATGGTCAAGCAGGCACGTGCAATGGTCGCGGATGGCAAGCTAGGCGAAATCCGAAAAATCCTTGTTGAATATCCTCAAGGCTGGCTTTCAGATTTTGCGGAAAGTTCTGGCGACAACAAACAGGCCGAATGGCGCACGGATCCAAACAGGTCAGGGATAAGCGGCGCATTTGGAGACATTGGAACCCATGCGCACAATATGGCTGAATATATTTCCGGGCTTATGATGACCGACGTTTGCGCGGACCTCAATATTTATGTTAAAGGCCGGCTTCTTGATGATGATGGATCGATCCTTTTCCGGATGGAGAATGGTGCGTCCGGCGCACTGACCGCAAGTCAGATCTGTGCTGGCGAGGAAAACTCACTCAAAATAAAAATTTATGGTGAAAAAGGTGGCCTAGAATGGCACCAGATGAAACCATTTGAGCTTATCCATAAAATTCAAGGTGGTGCGTCAACTGTTTACACAAACGGCGTTGATAAAAACAATCTATATGCAGAAGCACATTCTGCCTGCCGTTTGCCATCAGGTCATCCTGAAGGATATCTCGAAGCCTTTGCAAATCTTTATACAGGCTTTGCCGAAGCGATCCGAGCAAAAGACGCTGATTACCGCGGTCATGATCTGATCGGCATTGATGAAGGAGTGCGGGGTATGGCCTTCGTGGATGCGGTGGTCAGAAACAGCAATTCAGACGAAAAATGGACAAAAATTGACGCTTAAGGAGCGAACATGAAACAAATTAAGGGACCCGCGCTGTTTTTAGCGCAATTTGCTGGTGACGAAGCGCCATTTAATGATTTTGAGAAAATCGTCGAGTGGGCGGCGTCCATCGGTTATGTGGGGGTTCAGGTGCCAACGTGGGATGGGCGGCTATTTGATCTTGAGCGCGCGGCGTCTGATCAGG
>JANQJN010000095.1 GCA_028281625.1 Emcibacteraceae bacterium
CTATTTCTATTTTCGATTTACCATCCGCATTCGTATTAAAAATAAGAATAATATTCTTTTTATATTCACTAAATTGAAAAGCAGCATCCGCAGAAACAAATTTATTTGTCAAGTTGAGATCGCGCCATAGCTGCAGAAACTCTCGAATCAATTCATTCTTTGGCAATTTCCCCAGCGGACCTGACATATTTTCATAACTGTTTGCAATTATTTCGCTGGCAAGTGTCATAACTCTGATATACCGTTGATCGCCTTGATCAAACTTAGGTTGGTTCTCAGTTATAAAACCAAGTATTTCAACAGCTGTTGCCCACGCATGCTGAATTTTTGTTCTATACTGTATCTCCACTAGCAATCCGTTGCACATCGAATTACTGTCAGAATCTGTTCGATACTCATAAATATCATGTACTCCGCGATAACCATTTTTCTTTGGTTTTTTAATGTAATCATATTTGTCGACAGAATTTCTAAGCTGATGCTTAAATCGCGCTTTGTGAAACTTCCGCCTAAAATCGTAAAGCTCATCGACACTATCGAAAATTAAACGTATACCTGCTACGTCATCCATTCTCGATAAATTCATACTAGGAAATCTAAGCAATTTATTAAAAATTGTAGACCTCCTTTTGTGGCGTTGAGCCACAATAATACCAGTATCTTTTGTTCTTTTTCTCAATGAAGACTGAAATGCGTTTAGTACAACTTTGTGCGCTGCCCTCCACTCATTTATAACAACGAGGTCAGCAAGCGATTGATCATCCGTTCGAATGTTATTTCCTGCTCGATTAACACGAGACTTTGAACCGCCAGGAAAACCAGTGTTGCTCATACCAATTGTGCTCCAATCACAAAAAAGGCCCCGTCTCCGGAGCCTTTTCATTTTCTAAAATGGTATCTCATCGTCGAAATCGCTGCCGCCAGCCGGGGCTGATCCGCCGCCACCTGAACCGGGGCCATCGTTAAAGCCGCCGCCGTTTCCGCCGCCGAAGCCACCACCATCATTATCGCCGCGGCCATCAAGCATGGTTAACTCACCATTAAAGCGCTGAAGCACCACTTCGGTAGTATATTTTTCAATCCCCTGGTTATCGGTCCATTTGCGGGTTTGAAGGGAGCCTTCAACGTAAACTTTGGAGCCTTTTTTAAGGTAGTTTTCAGCGACACGGCAAAGATGCTCGTTAAAAATCACCACCCGGTGCCATTCCGTGCGTTCACGGCGTTCACCGGTCGCCCGGTCTTTCCAGGTATCCGATGTGGCAATGCTGAGCTGCACGATGGGTGAGCCATCCTGTGTGCTGCGCACTTCCGGATCTCTGCCCAGATTTCCAACCAAAATTACTTTATTAACGCTCCCCGCCATGGTGATATGTCCTTATCTAAAAATCGAATCTAATTGCGATTACCATAGCCACCATTTACCCCTTCCGCAAAGGCTTTTTGCGGCTAATTTGCAAGTCTTTGACAAAAAGAACAAAATAAGAACTTTACATCTTGTAAAAATGCTTTACTTTGCCCTTAAAGAGGGACAAAAATAACGGCTCTGATTCCTTACAAGGGTACATAAATGCTCACTGAAATATCCGTTCGCGGGGCAAAAGAACATAACTTAAAATCCGTGGATGTGGATATTCCCAGGGATAAACTTGTGGTGATCACTGGCCTTTCCGGATCCGGGAAATCGTCGCTAGCGTTCGATACCATTTATGCAGAAGGACAGCGAAGATATGTGGAAAGTCTCTCGGCTTATGCCCGTCAGTTCCTTGAAATGATGCAAAAGCCCGACGCAGATCATATCGAAGGGCTGTCCCCCGCCATATCCATTGAGCAAAAAACCACCAGCCGCAACCCCCGTTCCACCGTAGGAACAGTTACTGAAGTCTATGACTATATGCGCCTGCTGTTTGCACGAATTGGCGTGCCCTACTCGCCGGCGACAGGCCTTCCAATTACCAGTCAGACAGTCAGCCAGATGGTCGATAAAGTGATGGAAATGGAAGAAGGCACGCGTCTTTATCTTCTTTCCCCGATCGTGCGCGGGCGTAAGGGTGAATACCGCAAGGAATTCATGGAGCTTCTGAAATCCGGTTTCCAGCGGGTTAAAGTGGACGGTGAATTTTATGACATCGAGGATGTTCCGGATCTGAATAAGAAAATAAAGCATGACATTGAAGTTGTGGTGGACCGGATTGTCGTCCGTGAAGGATTGGAAACCCGCCTTGCGGACAGTTTGGAAACGGCGCTGAACCTGTCCGAAGGACTTGCCATCGCCGAAGTGGCAAATGAAGAAGCGGATAGAACACTTTTTTCCGCAAAATTCGCTTGCCCGGTGTCTGGCTTTACCATCGAAGAAATTGAACCACGGCTCTTTTCCTTCAACAACCCCTTTGGTGCGTGCCCCAATTGTGACGGCCTTGGTGAAAAACTTTACTTTGATCCGGAGCTAGTGGTACCGGATAAAAAGCTTCCTTTAAGCGAGGGCGCCTTTGCGCCATGGGGTAAATCTAACTCGCCCTACTATATCCAAACGTTGGAAAGCGTGGGCGCGCATTACGGCTTTAAGATCACCACACCTTATGAAAAGCTTTCAAAAAAACATCAACAGATCCTGCTTTTCGGTAGTGGCGAAGAAGAAATCGAAATCACCTATAACAGTGACAACATCAAAAGCTACAAGGTTAAAAAACCGTTTGAAGGCGTCATAGGTAACATCAAACGCCGATGGCGGGAAACCGACAGTGGTATGATCCGCGAAGAACTGGCTAAATTCCAGTCGGCCACCACCTGTGATGCCTGTGATGGATATCGACTGAAACAAGAAGCGCTGGCCGTGAAGATTGACGGTAAGCATATCAGTGAAATTACAGAGCTTTCTGTGCGCCGTTCCTATGAATGGTTTGAAGGACTATCAAAAAAACTTACTGATAAAGAAAATGAGATTGCCTATCGGGTGCTTAAAGAAATAACTGAGCGACTTGGTTTCCTAAACAATGTGGGGCTCGAATATCTTAATCTCTCCCGAACATCTGGAACCCTGTCCGGTGGTGAAAGCCAGCGTATTCGTCTGGCCAGTCAGATTGGTTCTGGTTTAACAGGCGTGCTTTACGTCCTTGATGAACCCTCCATCGGCCTTCACCAGCGCGATAACAGTCGCCTCCTTAAAACCCTTATGAACCTTCGTGACATGGGAAACACTGTGTTGGTGGTGGAGCATGATGAAGAAGCCATTGCCTCCGCCGATCACGTAATCGATATGGGTCCAGGTGCCGGCATTCATGGTGGCGAAGTGGTGGCCCAGGGCACACCCAAACAGATTATGAGGAGCAAGAAGAGCCTCACCGGTCAGTATTTAAGTGGCAAACTCTCGATCCCCGTACCTGCTGAGCGGCGCAAAGGCGACTTCGCGGGGAAGAAGCGCAAGGAAATCGTCATTACCGGCGCAAAGGGCAATAACCTTCAGAATATAACGGCGAAATTCCCGCTTGGTGTTATGACCTGCATAACCGGAGTATCTGGTTCTGGAAAATCGACGCTTACAATCGATACGCTTTATAAAGCGGTCGCACGTAAAATTAACCGAAGCCGCGTGATCCCTGGCAAGCATAAGGACATCACAGGACTGGAATATATTGACAAGATCGTTGAAATCGATCAGTCGCCTATTGGCCGCACGCCGCGGTCTAACCCGGCAACCTACACGGGTGCCTTTACACCTATTCGTGATTGGTTCGCAGGCCTTCCGGAAGCAAAATCACGCGGATATAAGCCAGGCCGCTTTTCTTTTAACGTTAAGGGCGGCCGCTGTGAAGCCTGCCAGGGCGATGGTGTTATTAAAATTGAAATGCATTTCCTGCCTGATGTCTATGTGCAGTGCGATGTCTGTAAAGGAAAACGCTATAACCGTGAAACGCTGGAGATTAAATTTAAAGGCAAATCCATTTCCGACATCCTAGATATGACCGTTGAGGAAGGTGTTGAATTTTTTGCAGCCATCCCGTCTGTGCGCGATAAAGTTAAAATGATGCAGAAAGTGGGACTTGATTACATCAAGATCGGACAAGCCGCCACCACCCTATCTGGCGGGGAAGCACAGCGAGTTAAACTTTCCAAGGAGCTTTCAAAACGGTCCACCGGAAGAACACTTTATATTTTGGATGAGCCAACAACTGGTCTTCATTTTGAAGATATTAAAAAGCTGCTCGAAGTGATCCAGGCGCTAGTCGATAAGGGCAACACCGTCATAATCATTGAGCATAATCTTGACGTGATCAAAACTGCAGATTGGATTATCGACATTGGTCCGGAAGGTGGTAGTGGTGGCGGATTGATCATCGCTGAAGGAACACCCGAAGACGTCGCCAAAACCAAAGGAAGTTTCACGGGTGAATATCTGAAAAAGATTCTCTAAATAAGTACCTTCTTAATTGACCCAAAATGGGATTCAATGCGTTAAAATTGAGTAAACTCCGCTTTGTGATCACTATTAAATTAACAATTATTGCAAAAAAATTGCATATAAATTAACCAGATAACATTTTGTAATATATACATTATTTTTCCCAAAATAAATCTTTTGAAAAAATTATTATAAAATTTTTATTAGCGTTAACCTTTTGTTAACTTTCTAGCCATATATTGAAAATATTACAGATGCCCAAACATAACTGTAATACCATAATACTCAACTTACTCCATTTTGATGCGCCTGCTTTGCCCAAGCAGGCGTTATCATTTTTAGGCTTAATTTTTTCGTAAAATAATGCTATCAGCAGGCCGAACTAAATGACGGCAAACTTATGAGCATTTCACCCATTCATATAATTGGCGGCGGCATGGCCGGAACTGAAGCAGCATGGCAGCTACTTCAGCGGGATATTCCCGTTATCCTGCATGAGATGCGCGGCATAAAAACCACAAATGCTCATCAGACAGACGGACTTGCAGAGCTCGTGTGTTCAAACAGCTTCCGATCTGACGATACAGAAAATAACGCTGTTGGGTTACTTCATGAAGAAATGCGAAGACTTGGCAGCCTGATGATGGAAGCTGCCGAAGTCGCAAAAGTACCAGCGGGAAGCGCTCTTGCCGTCGACCGGGACGTGTTTAGCGACTATGTGCAATCCAAACTGCTTGCTCATCCACTCTTTACTCTGGAGCGCGGTGAAGTGGACACCATTCCGCCGGAAGACTGGGGAAACGTAATAATCGCTACCGGCCCCCTTACCTCCGAGAAGCTGGCACAAGCGGTTTTGGACATTACCGGCGTGGACGAACTTCAGTTCTTCGATGCCATCGCACCGATCGTCTACAAAGACACCATCAATTTCGACAAGGCTTGGTATCAAAGCCGTTATGATAAGGGTGACGGTGCGGACTATATCAATTGCCCTATGACCAAAGAACAATATTATCAGTTTATTGAAGATATCACCGACGGTGAAAAATCAGATTTTAAAGACTGGGAGCAGGACATCCCTTTTTTCGAAGGCTGTATGCCCATCGAAGTAATGGCAGGCCGTGGCCCGGAGACCTTGGCTTTTGGCCCGATGAAGCCTGTGGGGCTTACCAATCCGCACTCGGATGAAAAACCATATGCTGTCGTGCAGCTGCGGCAGGATAACAAGCTAGGCACTCTTTACAATATGGTCGGCTTTCAAACTAAGCTTAAGTATGGCCACCAGAAAGACACATTTCGGAAAATTCCCGGCCTTGAAAAAGCGGAATTTGCCCGCCTGGGTGGCCTTCATCGCAACACATTTATCAACAGCCCGAAGTTACTGGACGACCAGCTGCGCCTAAGATCCATGCCGCGTCTTCGCTTCGCAGGACAAATCACTGGCGTCGAAGGATATGTGGAAAGTGGTGCTATGGGGATAATGGCCGGACGTTTTCTCGCTGCCGAAGCACTGGGTGAAGAGATTACCCCGCCTCCGATTGTCACCGCCTTTGGCGCGCTGATCAATCACATTACTGGCGGCCATATCGAAGGAGCCGGCACAGCGAAAACCTTCCAGCCCATGAATGTGAACTTTGGTATTATGCCGCCGCTTGAGGAAAAGAAGCATGAGGTGGACGGCCGTATGGTGAAAATTAAACGCAAAGACCGCAAGCCGCTAAAATCAAAACGCGCCCTTGAAGCGCTTGAAGTGTGGCTACATCAGACCGAAAAGCGCTGAGAAAAACAAACGACACTGCCGTGGAAACATGGTCGCTTTTTCATTTATTTTAAAAGGGTTATAGCCCGCTTTTTTAAACATATTCAGGTAAGATCTACTCAGGGCCGTCAGCAAAAATATTGACCTGACTTCTTTCGTTAGCTTGCGTTTCTCAGCTGAAATTTGAGCGAGATAGTTTTCCGCGTTTTCGCAGAGCGCACCGATCATTGCTCTTAACGCATCACTTTCTTCCATTGAAAATAGATCGTTTTTCCTGATGCCATATTCATCTAAAAGGTCCTGCGGCAATGATAACTTGTTTAGGGATATATGATAGCGAATGGTTCGAAGTGTCCCGATTAATCCCCATACAAGGCCCAGATCATAGGTCACAGATAGCACATGTTCATCCCGCTCCCCCAAAATCCAGGCGGCAATACGCATCAAGTTACCTGATGTATCACCCAAATATTTTTCAAAGTCTTGAATGGTCGCCGGATTTTCATCATAAATATCCGCCGTACGCGCATCGATTACCTTATAAAACATATCCTTGGTAAGGTTGTGATTATGAAACGCCTCGTTCAAAGGCCTTACCACCTCATGGTTCCTCGGTGTGCCCGCTTCAATACCATCAATGGCTTCCCTCCACCACTGAAGCCGTATTTCACCAAGCATTGGTTCACTGACAGTTTCCCTGATTTTCGCCACTTCATGGTTAAAGGCATAAATGGAGAACAGATCTTGCCGAACGGCATTTGGCGCGAACAACGTTACCAGAAAACGGTCATAGTCGTGGTTCTTGGTTTGCTTTGCCACATATGTTTCTATATCGGACATGGCTCCTAAATGACTGAAATTAATTGAAAATACAAGAGTCTTTTTGACGCCCACCCAATTTACTGTTAATTTAGTGTCGTTCTAAAAAAACGAGCAAACTGTTCCTAATGTTAGAGAGCATAGAAACAATAACTTATTGAGAGGGTAATTTAATGGGAAAAATCTTAGAATCTTTACCACTTACCATCGTTGCGGGGGTTGTTCTCACCATCGTGATGATCATCGCCACCGAAGCCATTTATGACAGTCAGATGAGCGCACCCGAGGCCGCTGTTTCTGACATGATGGACAATATGTAAGGGAGGGATTTATTATGGAAATGGAACTATTTTTAATTCGCTATCTGCACGTAATCAGTGGTATTATGTGGATCGGCCTACTTTGGTATTTCAACTTCGTGCAAATACCAACCATGCCGAAAATACCAGATGAACAAAAACCTGCAATTGGTAAGCATATTGCACCGGAAGCACTATTCTGGTTCCGCTGGGGTGCCTTCTTTACTGTATTCTTCGGTCTAGCACTTGCCTGGAGAAGCGGCTACCTGATGGACGCACTGTTACTGGAAGAACCAAACATTGGCTTTGGTATGTGGCTGGGTATGATTATGGCCTTTAACGTATGGTTTGTGATCTGGCCAAATCAGAAAATTGCTCTTGGCATTGTTGAAGCAGAAGCTGATGCAAAACCAGCAGCTGCACGTAAGGCGATGCTCTTCAGTCGCACAAATACAATGCTATCAATTCCAATGCTTGCATCAATGATTTCGGTTCAAAATCCGATCATGTAGGAATAAGAAAATAATTTAATCAGAAGCCGGACTTCAAAGTCCGGCTTTTTTCTGTTTGATCATCCCATACATGCAACTATTGCAGCGCTTCTACCGCTAGTTTTTATGATTTCAATATTTATACCCCAAACTGATTGAATTACATGCTTGTCCAACACATCCGATGGAGCACCAGTTTCAAAAAGACATCATTTAAATTGCGGCTGTATGTGCTGTGTTCATAATTGGAACTATAGAAGGTATTTTCGACTTCTCGCGCATAATCAGTTCGGCGTGAATCCCCCAAAGATCAAAAATGGACTTTTCAGTGAGCACGTCGGTTGGGGCACCGTGCCGGTCAAGTTTACCTTGTTTGAGAAGGTAAACATCGTCGGCATATGACATAGCCTGGTTTAGATCATGCAGCACAGCAAGCACACCGAAGCCTCTTTCTTTGGCGAACCATTTTGCAATATTAAGTATTTCAATCTGATAAAGTGGATCCAATGCGCTTGTCGGTTCGTCAAGAAGCAAGTATTTGCCTTCATTGTCCTCCTCATCAGGCCATATTTGCGCAAGCACACGGGCGAATTGCACTCGCTGCCGTTCACCGCCGGACAGAGTGTTATATTGCCGAGCCGCGAACGCAGTTGTTTTTGTGAGCGCCATTACTTCGTCTATCACCACCTCGCTGGCTGCATCGCTTTCGTTATGGGGGATGCGGCCCATTTTGACAATATCATAGGCAGTAAAATTAAAGGTGACTGTGGAAGATTGAGGAAGTACGGCTCTTCTTCTGGCCAGTTTATTTCTATCAAGTCCGGATATCGGGTCACCGTCGAGAGTGACGGTGCCGCATTGCGGCTTTATGTCATTTGAAAATACTTTGAGAAGTGTTGATTTCCCAGCACCATTTGGGCCAAGAATTACCGAAAATACACCAGCCGTTACAGTCACTGATAAATCATTGATCAGCTTTTTGGAGCCTGCGGCAACTGATACATTCGTTGCATTATAGGGCATTTTTTACTCCTCTGTTTTTTTGTAGCAGCAGCCATAGGAAGAAGGGCCCACCCACTGCACTGAACACCAGCCCTATTGGAAGCTCGGCCGGAATGACCACAGTGCGTGCCACAAGGTCGGCAATAAGAGTAAGCGTCGCACCAAGAAGAGCGGACGCTGGGATGAGGATACGATGATCAGGGCCAGAGAACTTCCTAATGATGTGGGGAACAATCAAACCAACAAACTGGATTATGCCGGAAACAGCAACGGACGCGCCGACAATGAGCGCTACGGACAGAATAATAATCTTAGTGAGTCTTTTGGTATCAATCCCCAGATGACTTGCTTCGGATATCCCAAGCAAATAAGCATTAAGCGGTACCGCACAACGCCAGAGCACCGCAAGGCCGATTGTAACCAAGATCAAGGTAGGTAAAATACCTGCCCATGTAGCACTTCCCAGGCCACCCATCATCCAAAAGGTAAGAAGCCTAAGCTGCGTGTCATCACTGATAAACTGAAAAATACCAATGCCGGCGAGGCAGATGGCATTGATGGCAATGCCAATCAGAAGCATGGTCGCAACCTTGTCACCTTCTGCGTTACGGGAAAGCACATAAATTAATACGGTTGCGCAGATACCGCCCATGAAGGCGACAGCGGGCAGCATAAAGCTTGCGACAATGCCAGAACCAAGCACAATGTAGGATACAGCAAACAGTGCTGCACCGCCGGAAACACCAATAAGGCCCGGTTCGGCCAGCGGGTTTCTAAAGAGCGCCTGAAGCACCGCACCGGAAATACCCAGCGCCGCGCCGACAAATATGGCCAGAACCACGCGTGGTAGTCTGATGGACATCAGAATGCCTTCCTCATGCGGTGCGTATTCCCAACCGGTCTCCAAACCAATTTTCGAGAAAAATATTGCGGCGATTTTTTCAAGTGAAAGCCCATATCCACCGATCATGACATTGGTGGCAACAGTGGCAGCCAAAAGGACGCACAGCAATGTCACCAAGCTGGGGCGTTTAAGCTGTGTTCTTGTCATCAAGTCGGTGTTTGACATGGGCTTATCTTGTTCACTCGTTAAATTGCGCAGATAGCTGCTGAATTGCGTCCGGTGTTCGTGGTCCAAATCCAAGTAGCAGAAGACCATCCATCGCGATCAGATTGCCGTTATTTCCGGCGGGTGTGAGCTTGATTTGTGGAAGCTCAAGGATTTTATCCTTACCACCTGAGCTCTCAACCACATGTTCCATCATCAGGATGTAATCAGCACCAGAAGAGGCCGCGACTTCGGATGACAGCGGCTTATAACCTTCAAAACCCGTAATCGCGTTTACACCGCCAGCCAGTTCAATAATTGCGTTGGCATCCGTATCTGAACCAGCGGCCACAGGAGTGCCGTCCTGTGCGGAAAGAAGGAACATCACTCGTGGTTTTGTGCCTTCATCATTCCCCGCAGTTGCGGCTTCAAATTTAGTCATGAGTTCCGCTTTTAGTGTTTCACCTTTTGCGCTGACACCCAGTGCATCAGCGATTTGCGTGGCACGCGCATACACGGCTTCTGCACTACCGCCATGTCCCACTTTTCGGATGCACACACCAACAGCGGTAATTTGATCCAACACTTCCGGTGGCCCTGCATCAGGATCGGCGATGATCATATCCGGGCCAAGGGACAGAAGCCCTTCAGCACTTACTGCGCGGTAGTATCCCACCTTTGGAAGGCGGTGAACGGCTGCTGGAACTGTGGATGTTACATCCACGCCGGCAAGCCGGTCTTGTTCACCAAGAGCATAAATCATTTCAGTCACTGCGCCGCCCAAGGATATGACGCGTTGTGCTGCACTGGTACACTGATCACTTTGGGCAAATGCCATTTGCCCCATCATAATGAACAGGATAATCACTGAAATTAGTTTTTTCATTTTGGAAGCTCCGCACAAAGGGCTGCCCAGTCGGCAAGTTCCGGCTGACCGGGTTTTCTTTCACCAAACATTTGCAAAATGATATTTCCATCGGAGTCAAACAGTTCAAGGGATGTGACAATGCCATCCACAGTTGGTTTTCTGACAACCCAGGCCTGATCAATGTTTGTATCTTTCATATGCAGGTTAAAGCGGGGGTCCAGAATGTTGAGCCAACCCCCGGCATCCACGACTTTTTCGATCGGGCCAGTGTGGATTTGAATGCAGCCTTTACTGCCGACAAATATCATGATCGAAAGGCCGGTTTCCGACGCTTTTTCAAGAGCATAACGGAAGGCGTCGTTTGATACTTTAAAGGCAAGGTCTTCGCCAGCAAGCCTTAGCGCCTGCATACGGGAGACACCAAAATCACGCAGGATCTGGAAGAAATCATGAGTATCCTGCAGCGCTTTCCAATGGGCACGAAGGCCGTCTGCTTCAATTTCGCTGTCCGGTGTTTCAGCAGGTACCGGTGCGTGTGGAGCCGTGGTGATCTTCGCAAACTGGTCTTCAGCTGTGAATTTCTCGACCAGCGCTTCGTAAGCTTCCATGTCGCTTTCATCAGTCAAGTAAACTTTGTGAACGGACGTGCCAGAAAGATCAAAGAACTGTAGGCTGCTGCGGATGCCGCGGGCTGTTTCTTCTGTAACCGCAAAGCCAAAATGCCAGTGGCTAAAAAATATACGAAGGTCAATTTCTTTGTTCACCACAAGGGCGGACCCTGGATTTACCGAAACCGCACCAAATTTACCGTTTTTTTCATGCACCGCATCATTGTTGCGGGTAATACAGAGAATTTCACCAAGCTTTGGCAGGCGCTGAATGATCTTTCCCCATTCATTGCGAAGTCTGATGGCGGTTGTGCCGACACCGGTCGCAACGAGCTCGCATTCACTGACGCCCATTTCAGCGGCGGCATTTCGAATGCGGACTTTTGGGTTTTCGGACTTAAAGGATGACCATTTTTGCCTTAGGTCTTCCATATATGATTTTTCTTCTGTTGCGATCGCGACCGTCATAATTTTCTCCTGTTATATTCTTTGGAGGGTCTTGTTTGGCTGGCTCGCGATATGATTTTTATTGTTATTCGCTGGCTGGCAATATTGCTAACCCATTGGTATTCAAATTTATTTTGTCAGTATCAATTTATCCTGAGACGTTTTTCTTAGTCTATATTCCACATCACCATGCATGATTATGATTTCTTTTTGACCCTGCAGGAGCGCCTTGCTGTCAAGGCACTTGGCTCGTTCGGGACGTCCTGAAGATGGTTCTTTTGTTGGTGGATTTGATTGATCTATCATCGAATTTCTCTTTTCCTAAAATTGATGTGAGACACTAAATTTAAAACTGCGGCCGGGCTGACGGATTACCGTTGGATGAATGGAATAATCCTCATCAAACAGGTTGTCAGTAGCCAAACTGAATTGGGTATTTTCAAACGGACCTTCGGATGGTGACCAACTGGCAAACACATCAACGGTTTGATAACCTTCCGTGGTGACACTATCTTCAGGAACATTCTCCTGTGCTGCCGTTGCTGTGGCGCGAGCACCGACGCGAAGACGCTGATCGGCAAAATTAGCGCTTATGCGCACGGTGACACTGTCAGGCGCGATGGAAGAAAGTCCTTCGTCGGTAATCGGATTGCGGCCATTTGCGGTAAAGCCACTTACTCCAATACTGAAACGTTCGCTGTCATAACGAATGTCGCCTTCAAACCCATCTATTTTAGCCTGGGAGTTTACATTTTGTGTTGTACCGAAAAAGGTCATTGGCCCAAATGGCGGTACAAACATTGGTGGTTTTATCGGATCAACGTAGGTCACAACTGTATCAACGAAATTTTCCACGTCTGTGTCGAAATAGTTTCCGCTTACAGCAAAGCTGTCACCGTCTTCAAATACGTCTGTTTTCCTGAAGCGAAAACCAGCTTCCCAGGATACGGCCTCTTCAGCGTTCAGTAATGGTGTCGGTTCAAATTCGTTCTGAACCAACGTACCGGGACCAAAGCCATTGGGCACAGAAAAGTGGATACCGTCATTATATAGTTCAGTGAGTGTCGGTGCTCTGAATGCTTCAGAATAACTTCCCCATAAGTAAAGAGAATCAGTTGGATTAACACCAACGGAAACGCGCGGAGTTACATCACTTTCACTGCGATCCTCAAACACGCTTCTTGAATCCAGTTTGAAATGGTCATAACGAATGCCAGGAATGATTGAGACGAGCCCATCCATTAGGTCAAGTTCCAGTTGCGCATATCCGGCGATAAACTCGCGTGATGCATCGGGAAATTCAATGCGGTCTTCACCGTTGCGGGTACCGCTTTGCTCGTCGAGGAAATATTCAAAGCCATATGTGAAGGCCAATGTGGCACCGTCTGTGGCCTCAATGCGACTAGTATTATGCATATCAATGCCGTAGGATGTAAAGCTTGAACGGTCTTCGCGTTCATCGAAAATACGGTCTTCTTTGACATCCACATCGCCGTAATGGAACACAGCCTTAAAATCGACCACATTATTGTCAGGATCATTGTAGGAATAATTCCCACGTAAATTAAGTTCCGATGTGTCACGGTCAACCACAGTCGTTGGTGATGATACATCGTCAGAGGCGGTTGGGTTTAAGCCGTTTCCTTCATAAAAATCTAAATTGATTTCAAAACGTTGAAATTCGGAAGGTTCAAAACCGATTTTTGTGTGCCCATTGATGATTTTATCCTGGGTATCGACAATTGGATTATCCGATCCATCGATCAGGTCTTCTGTCGTTTCGCGGTAAACAAAATTCGCGAGCATATCGAGTTTTCCGGTCTGCCCAAATACGCCAGCAGATGCAAAATATTCCTTACCGTTTGACTGGTATCCGGCGCGTGCTCGTGCACCGATATCCTGGTCGTCACGAAGAAGGTCTTTTGCGCCCTTACTTTCCAGGGAAAGAACGCCGCCGATGGCCCCACTACCGTAAAGGGAGGATGCCGATCCGCGGATCACTTCGACACGTTTGATCAGATCGGGATCCACAAAAAAGCGTCCTCTGTGGGACAGGTCAAAATTCTGACGGGCACCGTCAAGACGAAGCACCAGTTGCTGATCGGAGAAGCCACGAATGGAGGGCTCTTCCGCAATGCGGCGTGCGCCTCCCTGGATCGCCAAGCCTGGTACCCCTTCCAGAACGTCCGCGTAGGAAAGGGGGATAAATTCTTCAATTTCTTGGCGATCAAGAACCGCAACTGCGGTCGGGGTCTGGAAAACATTTCTTTCTGTTTTTGTTGCCGTGACGGTAATCACGTCGACTTCTTCGTTTGGCGCCTGCTGCGCCCCGGCCGCCATAGGTGAGATCAATGCAGATATGAGCACCATTCTCGATATGTTATTCTTAAATTTCACAAGCAAACTCCTGAGTTAACCTATTAGTGTTTGGTTACGCGTGGCTTGCTTGTCGGAATGTTGTGATCATGGGGAAGGACCAATTTACTCACAGTACTGACAATGGCTGGCTCGGCTATTGTTAATCGTCTCTACGACTCGTGGCTGCATAATATTAAGAATGATTATTAATATCAAGAGTTTTTAATAATCACTCTTAATATAAATTTTATAAAGCACCTGTGTTCCTTCATATTATTGACTTCTTAAACATTAGGGCTTAAACACAATAGCGCTATGACAATACACTCTAAAGACACACGAATGTTGCGAATTATCACCCCGGCTCTCTAGACGGGCCGGTCCGCTATTGCCTCATCGGCACATTTTGATTTTTCACATTCGTATTTTTATTTAGAGGAGCGCATAAAAATGAGCGCAGAACAGTCATTTTTACCAACCAATGTTAGATATTTTGTAACCACAGACGTGGACCCCGGTGCAATCGCGCGCGTGCTTGAACATTTTGCCGTGAGAGGGATAACACCCAACCTGCTTAAAGTCAGTCAATATAAGCAAACGTCACTAATACGAGACAACCTGAGCTTTGACATTCATGTTTCCGGCCTCAGCGACGACATTTATGAAGTGATCCTACAAAAGCTAACGTCTCAAGTGGGTGTTCAATCGGTTCGAAAAGAGAATTTCTTCGAAATTGTGGATCGTAAAAGCGCCTCTTAAACTGAGGTGATTCTCTCAAATAAGTAACTTTTTGTAGCTAGTTGTAATTTTTGCTCCAAATGTCGCTAAGTTGGACCGAAACACTAAAATATTAATGCGAATATTATGAATAAGTGAAAACACCACGAATTTCTGTTAACCAATTCCATAACACCGCATAAACTGGCGCAAATTTGTTAATTCACATGGTTAATAATTATGGTTAATTTTTGATTAAGAGTTACGGCACAACACATTGATTTTAAACGATTTTTGAAGTTAATTGACATTAACCATTTGTTAAAAATTAGAAAATATAACATTGATTGATGGTACATCTTTGTAGTTTTTATTTAGTTTTTTAGGGAAAGGGTACTTGAGGGCAAATTTTAACACATAATAAAAAGAATAAGTTGAGATACAGAATGAGTAAGTTTTTAACTTCCACGGGCACTGATTTTATCAATTCAGCCTCTAATTCCGCTCTAACCATGATGACCAGTTACAAGGTCGCCCCTACTCCGCAAAACTATCATCTATGGTACACACACGCCGCACAATCAGATTTCGAACTATCCAAAACACTTGAAAATGTCATCACTAAAAAAGTTCCCTTTAATGATGATCTAAATGACAAGCTTTATGAAAAATTCTTTTCACAGGAAAAAGAACTAAAGGCTGTTTCTGAGACTGGCGCAAAATTCCAAAAAGAAGTCGCAAAAATCGTCAGCATCATCAAAGATGTAGGGGAAGACACAAGCAACCACTCCAAAGCACTTGCTGAGCATGTAGACACTATTTCAGATTTTGAAGGGGCGGAAGAATTAAAAGCTGTTATTAAGCTAATTCTGGATGATACAGATAAAATAAAACAACAAAGTGAAAAGCTTGAAAACAAACTGGTTGAATCAACAGAACGAATTAAAGGCTTGCAAGTTAACCTCGATAACGCCCGTCTGGAAAGTCGTACTGACGCGCTGACCAATATCGGAAACCGCAAATATTTCAACGAGCAACTTGAAGAGCTCATGGAAAAATACAAGTCCGAACACCAGGAATTCTGCCTCATCATCTGCGATATTGATTATTTCAAGAAATTCAATGACACCTTCGGCCACCAGGTCGGTGATCAGGTTCTTAAAGTCGTCGCCCATGTTATTAAAAATGAAGCACAAGATGTCGGCTTCCCGGCAAGATATGGCGGAGAAGAATTTGCAATACTACTTCCCAACACAGGAACCGATGGCGGCGCGATCATTGCTGAAATGATCCGAAAAATTATTTCCCAACGTACTATTAAAAACCGTGCAACTGGCGTTAACTTTGGGAAGATTACTATGTCATTTGGCATTGCCACGATCCATGGTAATGAACCAGCGTCCGATCTTATTGAACGCGCAGATGAAGCGCTTTATCTCGCCAAACAAAATGGCCGCAACAGGGTTCAAAGCGAACTGGATCTGATTGGTGAACATAAGCCAGTTGCGGTTAAAGCGTCAGCCTAATATTCACTAGATTGCGATAAGCGCTGCTGTGACCTTACGTCCTTCCTGCAGAAGAACATTGTAAGTCCGCGCGGCGGCGCCCGTATCCATCACTTCGACAGCAATTTTTTTATTGAAGAAGGCGCTTTGGATATCCTTTGGTAAAAAAGCCATACTCTGCCCCATGCCAATGACGACAATTTCCACGGGAGTCTCTGCATCGAGTATCGGTTTCAGGTTTTTCACCGAAATCTCGGATTTATCTTTAACAAG
>JANQJN010000158.1 GCA_028281625.1 Emcibacteraceae bacterium
TATTTGGCCGCGAGATCTTCACTGATGATGGCGGGGTTTACGTGGTTGGTTGCGCTTGCGGCATCGCCCTCGATAAATGAAAGCTGAAATACATCAAAAAAGGTTTCTTCAATACGGAAAGCTTTTTCCGGAAACATCATGTCGCCAAGTTTTACCGGAGCGGATCCCGCATAAAAGCGCGTATAACTTTCAATTTCCGTAAAATCCTTTTCCATGGCCGCGCGCAGTTCAAGCGCAGTTCGCGCCAGGTTTCCCGGCGCCCGGTCAGGCGGGGTGCTTGTGGTTTCAATGGTGTATATGCGGTCATGGTCAGGGAGCCAGCGATCATAACCTAGTTCATTGAGTACAAATAAAATAATGAGAAAAGCAGCGGTCAGGCCGACCGTGAGCCCACCGATATTTATCGCCGTGAAAAGTTTGTTCTTAAAGAGAACTCTTAATGTTGCAATCAGGTAATGTTTCAGCATTTTCCCCTCCCAGGAAATTGCAATTACCCTACGTCCCGGCGCTATGATAGCTCAGATTGGAGCGTTGCGGCAATAGATAATATTTTTTGGTCCTCACCGTTCGAGCCGCTGATCATCAGGCCCACCGGTGCTGTTTCGGGCTTATGACACGGTATGCTGATGGAACAGCGATCAAGAAAATTGAAAATGGACGGGTTTCTCAGCATCAGCATATTTTGTTTCAGATATACCTGGTCATCGGCAAGTGATGCGATTGTTGGCGCAATTGTTGGCACAGTTGGACAAATAATTGCATCATAATTTTTTATCTTTTTATTCACAGTTTTGATTATTTTCTCGCGTGCATTAAGCAAGTCTTTGTAATTGTCATCGGTTTGACCTTCCCAGTTCATTATGCGGCTAGCAACTCGTTTGTCATATTCCTCAAACGAGCTATCTAACTGTTCTTTGTGCCACTTATAGGCTTCTGCCGCCGCAATGCCGCCGTGTTTGTTTAGATGGGGTATTTTATCAAGTTCCTGTAGATTAACTCCTGTAGTTTTGGTTCCTAACGCTTCTAGTCGAGAGCGCACCCTATCGAATGTGTCTTTTACATGATCATCCATGTCATTCAGTGTTGGTTTGGTGATTATCGCGAACTTTAAACCCTTTAGCGAAATTTTTTCTACCGGCTTCGGATCTTCGCCCGCCATGATGGCGTCAAGGATTGCGCAGCTTTCAACTGTTGGTGCAAGTGGTCCTATAGAATCAAGGCTTGGAGACAGCGGATAAGTACCCTCGCGGGGGATGCGTGACTGACTTGGCTTAAATCCAACAATGCCGCATAGCGCCGCCGGAATGCGGCAGGACCCACCGGTATCGGTACCAATACCCGCTGCGGCAAAACCATCAGCAACAGAAACCGCCGCACCAGACGAAGAACCACCCGGTATGCGTCCCGTTTTACGGTCATAAGAGCTGCTTGGAGTGCCATAATGGGGATTGAGACCAAGGCCGGAAAAGGCAAATTCAGTCATATTAGTTCTTCCTAATATAATAAATCCAGCCTTTTCGAGGCGATCTACTATTGTCGCATTTTTTTCTGCGACAGGCGCATCTTTCAATAGTTTCGATCCCGCCGTCGTCGGGTATCCTTCCACATCAAATAGGTCCTTCACGGTTATCGGTACGCCTGCATAGGGAGGAAGAAGGTCGCCACTAATTCGCTTTTGGTCAATGCTGATCGCTTGTTTGATCGCCTGATCTTTAAAAAGCTTGGTGAAAGTCAATTTACCTTGACCATTCACATCTTCAATTCTTTTGAAACATTCCTGGACTAATGCTTCTGATGTGATTTCCCCAGCGCTCAGCGCCGCAACTGTGTCTTCTATATTAAACATTAAACCAGCCTGTGTCTGAAACCACTGATAAAGGCTGCGAGATTATCGCCAAGTTCGTCGCAGGGATAGCCGCCTTCCTGAACAATGACGGTGGGAAGGTCAAATGCATTTCCAATGCGTGTACCTATGTTGTGAAAACCATTGGTCGTTATGGCCAGACCGGCAAAGGGGTCTCCTTCGTAGGCATCAAGCCCTAAGGCAATCACTAACGCTTCCGGTGCGAAGTCTTTTATCCGCTCAAGACTGTTATCCAGCGCTTCCAGAAAAGGTTCGTCACCACTGCCACGGGGAAGTGGGTAATTAACATTATACCCAGCGCCAGCGCCGTCTCCGGTTTCGCTGGCATAGCCCCAGAAGAAAGGGTAAAAGCGCGCCGGATCGGCATGGATCGATAGGGTTAGCACGTCGCTTCTGAGATAAAAGATATTCTGTGTACCATTACCGTGGTGAAGATCCACATCAAGTATCGCGACCGACTTATATTTTTGCATCAGGTGAGCTGTGGCGATGGCGTTGTTGTTCAAGTAACAAAATCCACCTGCCATATCGGCGGCGGCATGATGTCCTGGCGGACGGCAGAGTGCATAAGCCGCATCCTCGCCACCAAGCACTAGTTCTGCGGCGTGTACAGCGCTCCAGGCGCTCCAGAGTGCGCTTTCCCAGGTGTCTTCCGAAATGGGGCAGGACGCGTCGGTCATATGATATCCTGCTTGCGCCACAACTGATTTGGGATATTCTCCGTCCCGGTTTGTTGGATGAATGTTGGGGGTGACAGCGGGTGCAGCGCCATCAATATAAGACCAGCGTTTATAAGCATATTCAAAAAAGTCGATATAGCGTTCGTCATGAACCCTTAAGACAGGGCCAAGGCCATAATTGACAGGTTCAACAATTTCCATGCCTGCTTTTTTGGCGCCGTCAATCAGCATGTCTACGCGAACCGGCTTTTCTGGATTGGGTTCTGGGATGCCATTGACCAGAAAATGTTCAGGATAGTGTTTTTGCTGATGTTCGGCACTGAGCACGCATTTCATAACCATATCACCCTATCCCCTTGGTAAAGAAAATTCGTTCGCAAGCGTGCCAAGACTCGCATCAACAATGGACAGAATATCATCAATTTGATCTGCAGTGGTAATCATTGGTGGACAGACCAGAAAATGATCGCCTTTTATGCCGTTTCTGGTGCGTCGGGAATAAATGATCAACCCGTTGTCATAAGCGATATCCACCAAACGATTATAAATGGCGAGTTCCGCGGGAAGCGGCTCCATAGTATCCAAATCACCTACAATTTCGAAAGCGGTAAGCAGTCCTTTTCCACGTACATCACCGATGAAAGGATATTTGTCCTTGAGTGCATCGAGGCCCGCCATTAGCTGATCACCGGCTTTTGTCGTATTATCCATCATATCTTGATCAAAGATTTCGTTTATCACCGCTAGTCCGGCGGCGCAGGCGATTGGGTTCCCGGCGTACGTGTAGCCATGTTGGAAGCCGCCGCCATCAAGAACTGTATCAACGATATGATCTTTTGCTGTCATGGCACCCAGTGGCACGTATCCCGCGCCAAATCCTTTGGCGGTGGCGATGATGTCCGGATTGATGTTCCAATGTTCCGCGGCCAGGAATTTTCCCGTCCGTCCCACGCCGGTCATCACTTCGTCGTAGATTAGTAAAATGTCAAACTCGTCGCAAATTTCGCGAATGCGGCCGTAATAGCTGTCTGGTGCCACTAGTGCCCCGGTGGACGCCCCACCAACCGGCTCCATGATAAAGGCAAGGACGTTGTCAGGGCCTTCTTCAATGATCTTGTCCTTGAGCATATCCGCGTATTTAAGGCCCTTGTCACGATCTGATAAATTGTCCCGATCCAGATAGCAGGTGGGTGATGGGATTTTTGGCATGTCCGCAAACATAGGCTCAAAAGGTTTGGTGAGCGGTGCATAACTGGTGAGCGACAGCGCCCCCATGGTGGAGCCATGGTAAGACGGGCTTCGGCTGATCACTTTGTAGCGACCTGGATTACCCTTGATCACAGTATACTGCCGGGCAAGTTTGATAGCGCTTTCCACGGCTTCTGATCCACCGGAGACAAAAAAGACCTTGTTGTGACCTTCTGGCGAAAGCTCAGCAACCCGGCTGGCGAGTTTTTCTGCAGGTTCATTTTCAAAATGCAGACGGTATCCAAAAGTGGATTTATCCATCTGCGCCTTCATGGCCGCAAGTACATTAGGGTTTGAGTGGCCGATGTTGGAAACCATCGCGCCACTGGAGCCATCAATGTAGCGCTTACCGTCCACATCCCACATGTAAATACCTTCGGCGCGGTCAAGGAGGGGGCGGCGGGTGCGGGTCTGATAGAATAGATGGGACTGCTTCATGATTTTATTTTCAAATTCTCTGTTTGATTTTTAAGTCATTATTGTATCAAATGTTACTCCAGTTGAATAATTTGGCAAGACATTCTCGAGGGGTCCTGAAAATATGTCGCGAAACGTCATTATTACCTGCGCTGTAACAGGGTCGATCTATACCCCGACCATGTCACCACATCTGCCTGTTACGGGCCCGGAAATCGCAAGGGCCTCGATCGATGCAGCTGAAGCTGGCGCATCGATCATTCATCTTCATGCACGGGACCCGGAAAATGGGCGGCCATCTGCCAAAGTGGAAGACTTCATGAATTTTATTCCGCAGATCGATCAGGCGTCTGATGCGGTGCTTAATATATCCACGGGTGGGAGCTCATTGATGAGCCTGGATGACCGGCTCGCGCCAGCGCGTCATATTAGCCCGGAAATGTGTAGTCTTAACATGGGATCGATGAATTTTGGGATATTTACCTTAAAACGCAAATATGAAGAATGGAAGCATGACTGGGAGCCAGAACTGCTGGATGCCACGAAAAACACCACCTTTAAAAATACCTATGAAGACATCGAAATGATCCTGCAGGATCTCGGTGAAAAGGGTGGTTCGAAGTTTGAATTTGAATGTTACGACATGGGTCACATTGAAACCTTGGCCTTTTACTTTAGAAAAGGGATGGTCAAGGCACCGATGTATGTACAGTTTGTGCTTGGGGTGATGGGCGGTATTGGCGCCAGCGCGGAAAACCTGATGAGTATGAAGGCGGCGGCGGACCGACTTTTGGGATCAGAAAATTATCAGTTTTCTGTGCTTGCGGCGGGACGTCACCAAATGCCGCTTGCGACCATGGCGGTCATTCTCGGTGGCAATGTGCGGGTTGGACTTGAAGACAGTCTTACGGTTCCGCCCGGAAGGCTCGCTATTAGCAACGCGGAGCAGGTCATAAAAATTCGCGGCATTATTGAAGAACTAGGCTACGGTATCGCTGAGCCGGATGAAGCGAGGGAAATGCTTGACTTGAAAGGGCGGGATAAAGTCAACAGATATGAATAGGATAAGGAGAAAAGGTCATGAAAACTCAAATTATTGCGGTGGCGATTGCGCTGCTGCCAGTATCATCGGTCGCGCAGGATGATCTCATGAGAGCACGTGATCTTGGAATTCCATTTGAAGGGACACCCGGACCGCTTAACGCCATAACTGACGTTGTCGGTGTTACGGTGGGTCATGAAACCATTATGAAGGATCTGGAAGAGGGCGGCGCTGTTCGAACTGGCGTAACGGCAATTCTTCCCCGCGGCACAGAAAGTAATGTGAAGCCATCATTTGGGGCGTATTTCTCACTCAATGGTAACGGTGAAATGACCGGCTCCCACTGGATTGAAGAATCTGGCATGCTCGAGGGGCCGGTAATGATCACCAATACTCATAGCGTGGGTGCGGTGCATGACGCCACCATACGCTGGCGCGTGGAGGCTGGCGAAAGTGATTCAAGCGGATTTTGGTGGTCGCTTCCTGTAATCGCGGAAACCTGGGACGGTTACCTTAATGATATCAACGGATTTCACGTAAAAACAGAGCATGCTCATGCGGCCCTTAAAAACGCGAAATCCGGCCGCGTTGCTGAAGGAAATGTGGGCGGTGGCACCGGTATGATCTGTCATGGTTTTAAATGCGGCATCGGTACGTCGTCACGCGTCGTCACCGTGCCGGATGGTGATTTTACCGTTGGTGTGCTGGTGCAGGCGAACTATGGCACTCGGGATACTCTGCGTGTAGCGGGTGTTCCTGTTGGCAAACACATCACCCGTGATATCGCCTACGCTGACGACTATGATCCAAACCGTGAAGTAGGGTCGATCATCATTGTGGTGGGCACGGACGCACCGCTGCTGCCCCATCAAATGAAGCGGGTGATAAGACGCGCTGCAATGGGGCTCGCCCGAAACGGAAGCTTCGCGAGTAACGGTTCCGGCGATATTTTTGTTGCCTTTTCAACCGCAAACGAAAATGTCAATCAAAGCGGGCCGATCACAAGTGTCGAAATGATCAGTAATGATGAAATGGGCCCGATCTTTCTTGGAACCATTCAGGCAACCGAGGAAGCGATCATCAATGCACTGGTGGCCGCAAAAGACATGACCGGTCATAGGGGGCGGACCGTAAAAGCCATCGACCATGACGAACTGCGTCAGGTGATGAGGGATCATAACCGCTTGAATGAATAGCGCCTAGAAAGCGTCTGCATGTTTGGGAAACAGTTGACGCATATATTGCATCATGATGTTTTCGGCATCGCCGCGCTTAAAATCACGGGATGAGATCAGTAGATTAAGCCAAAGCCCATCGGCCATGGACGTAATACCCTGGGTGAGGAAGGCTACATCCATATCCGGATAACCGCCTTCCTTGATCAGGCGTTGGAGGATTTCTTCAAGGATTTCATTATATCCTGCGACACGTTCCTGGCTGATCTTTTTATACGCCGGTCTTGATTTCGCTTCACCCCAAAAGGCAAACCAGACAGCGATCTTCTTAACGTCTGCCACTTTCGCCTGATAATCGGATCTCAGAAGAGCAGCAACCTGCGCTGCTGGCTCATCAGGTGCTTTTGCCAGTGCCGTACGCCAGTTTTCTTCATATTCAAGCCGAAGGTGCTTGAGTGCCTCATTAAGCAGGTTTTCCTTATTTTCAAAGTGAAGATTAACAATACCCTGACTAAGACCCGCTGCTTGTGATACATGAGCGAGTGTCGTATCCCCAAGGCCGCGTTTAGCAATGGAATCAATGGCCGCTTCAATCAGTTGGCGGCGACGGACGGCCTTTGCGGCGCGTCTAGTTGTCTGTGATTTTACGGGCTTGGTCATAAATCCTCTAATTTTCGAATTAATGCAGATATAATGAAAGTTAAATAATAAGTCAATATAATTACTTAAGTATAGTTACTGAATGTTCATTCATTCATTTTTTGCTTTACAAAATAAGTTCAAATTGGCATAGTCGCGCGATCAAATAGGTATGATTCTTGTAAATCACGCCTTTTTAGGGAAACGAAAACGATGAAAAAATATGATGTTATTGTTGTTGGTTCGGGGCACAACGGCCTAACCAACGCAGCATTTTTGGGAAAGGCCGGGCTTGATGTTCTGGTGCTTGAAAAAAATGATTATATCGGCGGTGCGACCGTCAGCCGCAATCTTCATGAAGATTGGAAATATTCGAATTGTTCTTATCTGGCGAGTCTCTTTCGTCCGGAAATATACAGGCATTTGAATTTGGCGAAGCATGGCCTTCAGGTTGTCACTTATAATGGTGGTTTTACCGTGACAGACTGCGGCGATTATCTTGGTAGCTACAGTGACCATGAAGTGATGCGCCGTGAGATCCGTCGCCATAGTCCAGTGGATGTGGATGCCTATGACCGTTACTATCACCAAATGGCGAAATGGTGCCGCTTCATTCGCCCTCTGCTGCTTCGTACGCCGCCGGATCCCACGAGTTTTAAATTCCGTGATCTGGATGAGCTTCGTTTCCTTGGTAAAAAGTTCTTTGAACTTGGTCAGAGGGATCTTTATGACTTTATGAAATTTTTCACTGTGAGTGTTGGTGAATTTCTTGATGAGTTTTTTGAAAGTGATTTGATCAAAGCGCATAAGGCCGGTTCCGCGGTTGTAGGTACCAACCTTGGTGCCATGTCACCGGGGACCGCTTACGTGCTGCTTCACCATTATATGGGAGATGTGGACGGTGCTGTTGGGGCCTGGGGTTTCCCACGTGGTGGTATGGGTGCCATGTCCGGTGCACTTGCCGGTGCGGTTCGAGAGCACGGTGGTGAGATCAGAACCAGTGCGGGTGTTGATAAAATCTCCGTGAAAAACGGTAAGGTGACGGGTGTTATCCTTGAAAGTGGTGAGGAAATTAAAGCTGACCGTGTGGTATCCAACCTGGATGCCAAGAAAACCTTCCTTGGGCTACTTGATCCCAAGGATGCAGGCGAAAAGGTTGTAAAAGCGGCAAAGCGATACAAAAGCCGCGGATCGTCTGGTAAGCTTAATTTCGCGCTTAACGGCGTTCCTGAATTTACTGCCCTTCCGAAAGGAAGCGAACTTATCAAGGGTGACTTCCATGTGGTGGATAATATGGAAGCATACGAGCGCGGTTACGATGAATGGAAAGAAGGGAAGTGGTCATCGCATCCATATCTTGATCTTTTGATCCCGACGCTTACTGATCCGACAATGGCGCCTCCGGGCAAGCATTATATGACCTGTTTTGTGCAGTATTGCCCGGCCCGCGTAGAAGGTAAAGACTGGACACCGGAACTACTTAAACAATTTGGTGATAACGTGATCAATACGATTGCCAAATACGCGCCTAACTTCAAAGACTTGGTAGAACATGTGGAGATCAGATCCGGGCAGGTAATCGATAATGAAATCGGTCTGACGGAAGGAAACATCTTCCAAGGTGAGCTGTCGCTGAACCAGCTCATGTTCAACAGACCATTCCATGGATGCGCGCAGTACCGAGGGCCGGTTAACGGTCTTTATATGAGCGGTTCAACCACCCACCCGGGTGGCGGCGTGATGGGGGCGCCGGGTGCGAACTCGGCCCGTGAAATTCTGATGGATATGAATATAAGTACCACCGTACCGGAGGACGAAGGCGATGACTAAAGAGCAAAATAAAACATATGACGTCATCATCGTAGGTGGCGGTCACAACGGACTGGTTTGTGCGGGTTATCTTGCCAAGGCGGGCAAAAATGTTGTTGTACTGGAAGCTGAAAAGCAAGTAGGTGGCGCAGCCACGACGGCTGAGCTTTCTTATGGTAAAAAAGTATCTCACTGTGCGCATTTCTTAAACCAGCTTAATCAGAAAGTATCCAAGGATTTAAATCTTTCCAAGCATGGCCTTAAGCTTTCGGCAAGCAAGCTGGCGACCATTGCGCTCAGTGCCGATGGCAACCATTTGCACCTGACAAAAGACAGCGCAACAGGTGGCGGCATAAGCGAAGAAGATGCAACAAACTACAAGCAGTTTATGGCATTGATGCATGACTATGCCGGGACACTGGGTTTCCTGCTTGATATTCCGCCGATGGATGTCTTCAACATGGACTGGGACGATAAGAAAGCGGCACTGAAACTTGGCTGGAAGCTGCGTTTTGGTCTTGGCGCTGAAAAAATGTCCGAGCTTCTGCGCATGATCGGAATGAATATCCGTGACGTACTGGATGATGAATTTGACAATGAACTCCTTAAAGGAGCACTTGCATTTGATGCGGTTCTCGGAACCCATACCGGGCCTTATTCTGCAGGCAACTTCCTTACTTTCCTATACCGACTTGCTGGCGGGAACAATGGCTCCGTGGATATTCCGGAAGGGGGCATGGGCGCAGTGAGCAGTGCCATGGCTGCGGCGGCTATCGCAAATGGCACCGAAATAAGAACCAATGCGCGAGTAAAGTCAATTGATGTCGATAACTGCGCAGTGACCGGTGTGACCCTGGAAAGCGGCGAAGTGTTGATCGCGCCAATTGTTGTGTCAAACGCTCATCTGCAAACCACGGTTCTGGATATGGTGGGTGCGCGTCACTTTGAAGCGGATTTTGTCAAGCGAGCCACTGATATTCGAACACGCGGTGCGGCAGCGAAAATGCATATTGCGCTTAAAGATGTGCCTGAATTTAACGGACTTTCAAAAGACGATCTTAAGAACCGTTTGGTAATTTCACCAGGCCAGCAGGAACTTGAACGTGCTTTTAATCACATTAAATACGGTGAAGTTTCAACTGAGCCGATGATGGAAATTTCCATTCCATCGCTTGTGGACGCGAGCCTTGCAGAAAATGGTCATGTGCTCAGCGCGACCGTTCAGTATGCCCCCTATAATCTTAAAGGCGGATGGACCGATCAAGCAAAGGCAGCCTTCCTTGAAACTTGTATTGATCGCTTAGGTCAGTTTGCACCAAACATCCGCGCACTGATCGAACATGCGGAACTGATCACACCGAAGGATATGGAAGATGAGTTTGGCCTTGTGGGAGG
Source organism: Emcibacteraceae bacterium (assembly GCA_028281625.1). GTDB lineage: Bacteria > Pseudomonadota > Alphaproteobacteria > Sphingomonadales > Emcibacteraceae > Pseudemcibacter. Next base: position 10,270 of record JANQJN010000158.1, read on the forward strand.
TAACTGGCATCACGGGGAGCTTACCCTTGATCAGATGCTTATGCTGCGTCCGGTTCCGGAAGCATCCCGTTACGCGCTGCCGCTTGATGGAATGTATATTTGTGGGGCGGGTGCTCATCCGGGTGGCGGTGTCATGGGTGCCGCAGGTCGAAACGCCGCAAACGCAATTTTGAAAGGAGATCAATAATGTTTAAAGCAACAGATGAAAACCGCTCTGAACATGATACAATGCACTGGAAAAGTGCGGTAAAATATTCTCCCTTCTATAATAAGATCAAGCAGCATGACTATGTGAACATGTGGCATCGCTGGGCGGAATATACCACGCCGGACATGCTTGAAGACCCAACGATTGAATATTTCGCGATCCGCAATTCAGCAAGTATTTTTGATATTACGCCAATGTCGAAATACCGGATTAAAGGCCCTGATGCCCTTCATTTCATGAACCGTTTGCTACCGCGTGATATGACCAAAATTCGTGTTGGTCGCGTGGCTTACACAGCCTGGTGCGATGACGAAGGCATGGTGCTGGATGATGGAACTGTGTTCCGCGTTGCGGAAGACGAGTATCTTCTCTGTGCACAAGAGCGTCAGATGGAAATCCTGCGTCGTAATGCTATTGGTTTTGACATTGAGTATTCTGAGGTCACCGATGAAATCGCCGCAATTTCCTTCCAAGGGCCCTGCACCTGTAAGATCCTGAAAAATATGGGTCTTCAGGAGGTGGAGACCATGAAAATGTTTGATCTTCGTTTCTTTGATTTCCCGGGTGGTGAAATTATGGTTTCCCGGACGGGTTATACCGGTGATCTTGGCTACGAAATCTGGGTTAAGAATGATCAGGCGGAACCGCTGTGGGACGCGCTTTATGAAGCCGGCAAAGATTATGCCTTGCGTCCAATCGGTGGCGATGCACTCGAGATAGCTCGTATTGAAGCGGGTCTGATCGCCGCAAAGGTTGATTTTTCACCGGCTAATGAAACCGTTCGTCCCGGTCATGCCAAGTCACCATATGAGCTGGGTCTTGGCTGGCTGGTTAAGCTGGACAAGGGTGTGGCTTTTAATGGTCGCCGTGCGCTGATCAAGGAAAAGGAAAATGGCTCCCGCTACCGGTTCGTGAAGCTGGATGTTGAAGGCAACAAGCCCGCTGAAAATGCGTATCTGTTTGATCGTGAAAATGGAAAGACAATTGGATATGTCAGCAGTGCCGCATGGGCTCCAACCGCCAAAAAGAATATCGCTCTTGGTTTTGTGGACATGCCCCACGGCGAAGTTGGTGATACCGTTTGGGCGGAAATTTATTATCAGAAAGAGCTTAAATGGAACCGCGTGTGGGCCAAATGTGAAGTGATGGGTGAGCCGGCGTGGAACCCGCCACGAAAGACGCTAACACCGCCCGAAGATTTTTAAATTCTTCGCTTGGAATTGATAAAAAGCTAAGATAATCTCATCGCCACTAAGCCGGGGTCTTCGCTTCGGCTTAGTGGCTTTTTATTTGAGGGAGAAGACAAATGCTCGACGCCATGAAACTTGTTGCGGACTATTTGGATTGTGATGATGGCCTGGTGGTCACCAACCCAGCTGATGGCAGTAAAATTGCCACCGTTAAAAACTATTCAAAGGATGAAGTAAACGCGGCGGTTGATGCGGCAGAGAAGGCATTAAAGCCTTGGGCAGCGCGTACAGCCAAGGAACGCGCTGGCATTCTTCGAAAATGGTATGAGCTGATCCTCGCTAACGCGGAAGACCTGGCGCAGATTGCGACGGCGGAATGTGGTAAGCCGCTTTTTGAAGCGCGCGGGGAAGTGGCCTATGCGGCATCATTCATTGAATGGTTCGCCGAAGAAGGAAAACGCATTTATGGTGATGTGATCCCGACGCATATGTCTGATAAACGTATTTTGGCGCTTAAGCAGCCTATTGGTGTTATAGCGGCGATCACCCCTTGGAATTTCCCGCTTGCAATGATTACGCGTAAGGTGGGTCCTGCGCTTGCGGCAGGTTGTACAGCTTTGGTGAAACCAGCGGAATCAACACCACTTTCGGCACTTGCCATGGAAAAGCTTGCATATGAGGCTGGCGTTCCGGAAGGTGTCCTAAAAACAGTGACGACCATAGACCCCGCAGAAGTGGGAGAAGTATTTACCAGCAACCCAACCATCAAGAAGATTACCTTTACGGGCTCAACACCGGTTGGAAAGCTCCTTATGAAGCAATCGGCAGGAACTGTGAAGAAAGTCAGTATGGAACTGGGAGGTAATGCGCCATTCATCGTGTTTGATGACGCAGATATTGATGCTGCCGTTGCTGGGGCGATGGTTTCCAAATACAGGAACGCCGGTCAAACCTGCGTGTGTGCAAACCGTTTCTTCATCCATGAAGATGTTCATGATGAATTTGTTGCAAAATTTGGTGCAAAAATCAGCGAGCTTACAGTTGGAAATGGCGCTGCAGATGGCACGGAAATTGGCCCACTGATTAATGCTGCTGCGGTCGACAAAGTAGAAGCACTGGTGGAAAGTTCAAAAGCTTCGGGCGCGAATGTTGTGCTCGGCGGAACTAAGCATGATGCTGGTGATAATTTTTATACGCCAACCTTGATGACCGGTGTCAGTATGGATATGGAAATCGCCAATTCAGAAATATTTGGCCCGGTATCCTCGATCATCAAATTTCGCGATGAAGAAGAAGTAATCCAAATGGCCAATGATACTCCATTTGGTCTTGCGTGCTATTTTTATGCCCGCGATCTTGGTCGCGTATGGCGTGTGGCTGAAGGACTTGATTATGGCATCGTCGGTGTTAATGAAGGGATTATATCCACGGAAGTTGCTCCGTTTGGTGGCGTCAAGGAATCGGGTGTTGGTCGTGAAGGGTCAAAATATGGTATTGATGACTATATTGAGATTAAATACTGCTTGATGGGTGGTCTTCATAGCTAAATAATCCTTTGCGCGGGCCAAGAATCGTATAAAATCCCCTTATCAAATAAGGGGACAATGTATGATTTCGAAACTAAACAAGATGATTATCGCTGGCGCACTGTTATCGACGCCAGCTTTTGCACAAAATCCACTTACGGAAAATCACTTAAACGCGCAAGTAGCGGGTTATAAGGCGGCCTTTACCTGTTCCGGCGTCTTTAACGGTGGAAAGTCGGTCGAACAGATCGGCCGTGAAGAACTTACCGGTATTTACCGCACATATCGCGAGCCCATGGCAGCACTTCCAGATGCTGTTGTTGACCGTGATGAAAAATATGTATCTGTTAAATATAGCGATACTATGCCACCACGCTACGTTGTGTGGCGTGATCATCTTGGCTGCGTGCAGCTTCCCATTGGATCGAGCCTCGAAGACCGGGTCCATATGCCGACAATTGATATTGATAAGCCGGCCGAAAAGGATGCAGCCTGGCCGCTAGGGAATAAAGTCGGCAGCTATGATAACGACGCCCTGAACGAAATCATTCACAATGCCTTCGATAGCAAAACATACGGCGAAGGCACGTACACAACAGCGGTATTGGTCACCACACCGACCAAAATGCTCGGTGAGGAATATCGAGACGGCTTTAACATGCGCACAGCGCACCGCACCTGGTCGGTGGCAAAATCCATTGCAGCGACAGTGATTGGTGCAGCGGCCCATGATGGCATTGTTGATGTAAAGGCCCCTGCGGAAATTGAAGAATGGAAGCGCCCGGGCGATCCACGCGGGCGCATTACGCTTGAAAACCTTCTGCATATGAACAGTGGTCTTCATCATAACCGGGCTGGTAACCGCACTGATGACGTTTATTTTGGTGGTGCGCTGATGAGCGATATGTCGGTTGGACTTTCAGTCGAAGCGGAGCCTGGCAAGCGCTGGAAATATGCAAATAATGACACCATGCTCGCCATTCGGTCCCTGCGTGGATCTATCGGGGACCGTCAGGATTATCTGGAATATCCTTTCAAATCAGTGCTTTATAAAATCGGAATGCTCGATACCAAACTGGAAACCGACTGGGACGGCAATTTCATCATGTCGTCGCAGGTCTGGACCACAGCGCGGGATATTGGCCGTCTGGGTATTCTTTACCTCAATGATGGTGTTTGGGAAGATGAACGAATTTTTGCTGCTGATTGGGACGATTATGTTTCAACACCAGCTACAACAGAACCCGCGAGAGGCGCTGGATATGGCGCTCAGTGGTGGCTCTATCCCACATCCAAATACCCGGAACTGCCAGCGGACATGTATATGGCCAACGGTAACCGCGGTCAGCGCATCATGATCATACCTGACAGGGATATCGTGATCATCAGGCGCGGTCACGATTCAGAAGCCAGTTTCGATGTCGTGGCCTTTACCCGCGATGTACTGACTGTGGTGGAGTGATAAGCCTGGTCGAAATTCGGGGGAAATAATGAGACTAAAAGATAATTCGAAATGGCGTATACTGACCTTCTTATCGGTTCTGTGGTTGTTTTTGGCGAGCTCGGTTGTTTACGGGCAGGAGCCGCACAAAACGGGCACAGTATTTATTCGTGAATCGGTAGCAAGTATCCTTGGGGCAGAAGCTGCCAGTGATTTGTCTGCCATCGTTGATATTAACGAACCCATAAAATGGAAATTGGTAGTACCTTCGAATTATAATCCGGAAAACCCTGCCGGGGTGGTGTATTTTTTTAACTTTAGGGATCGAGACAGATTGCCAGTCGGATGGGCACGGTCATTCGATGAAAAAAATCTCATTGTCGTAAGATCCGTCGATGATATTTATAGTAATAAATCTCATACTGTTGGCCATGCACTGGGGTATGCTTTGGTCCAAAAACACTATAAAGTGACATCGCAACGTTTTTATGTGACAGGAACAAAGCTTGGGTGTCAGGCGGCAGCTGATTTAGCGATTCTTTACTCTGAGATAGTAAGAGGTACAATGCTTGCAAATTGCATTTCTGAATTTAACAAGTACGAAGATTTCGAATTCTTGGAGCCGCAGGTTCAGAACCCGTTTTTATATGTCAAAAACAGTGGAGTCGGTGGCTGGACGGGCGGCATCCTCTGGGATTATATTGAGGAAAATTTCAACCTTACAAACACAAAGTGGAAGAGTTATTCCGGGTACGCGAGGTCTGATAACTTGCGAGCAAGTCAGGTAATTGAATCAATCGATTATCTGGATAATCAGTCAGAAAACAGAGAGCCTGTGAATGTAATTGAGTATTTTAATCGAAACCCACCAAGACTTGGTCGTTATATCAATCCAAATGAATTAAAATCCTGGGAGTATATATTGGATCCTCGTAATCGTTAGGTAATATTCCTAAAAGCGATTGGGGTCTGCCTTATCCCACCATTTTTTATAGAGGGCGTGTTCTGTCCCATGATTGAGTTCATCCGTTTTAAGGAACGGGTGAACCTGATCAATTGTATGAATTTCCGTTGCATTTTTCCGGCGGTAAAGATGTTCGGGCTTTAAGTCATCCGTATGATTGAGCCCCGTGGCGGCAACGAGATCTTTTACCGCTTCGACAGTTTTATTGTGAAAGGTTTGTGTCCGATTTGCTTTATCCGGGACAACAAGACCACGCTGACGTGCTTTATCGTGGGTCGCAACGCCCGTTGGGCATCCACCTGTGTGACATTTCATGGATTGTACGCATCCCACGGTGAACATAAAGGCGCGGGCCGCGTTACACCAGTCTGCCCCAATGGCACAATTGGCTGCGATGGCAAAAGCACCGTCCACCTTACCGCTGGCACCAAGTTTGATATGCTTCTTAAGTCCACTTCCTACCAACGCATTGCGCACAATGATAAGACCTTCGCGAAGGGGCATGCCCACGTGATCGGTAAAGGCCTGCGGTGCGGCGCCCGTGCCGCCTTCGGCGCCATCAACGACAATGAAATCAAGCAGAATATATGTTTCCTGCATAGCCTTCACTATGGCAAATATTTCGTGGGGTTTTCCCACACAAAGCTTTATACCGACAGGTTTACCGCCCGATAGTTCACGAAGGGTTCTAGCCCACTGAAGCATTTCTATGGGTGTTGAGAAGGTGGAGTGACTAGAAGGCGAGTAAACTGTTTTTCCAACCTCGACACCACGGGTTCTTGCGATTTCCTCTGTTACTTTTGCACCGGGCAGCACGCCGCCTTTGCCAGGTTTCGCGCCTTGGGATAGCTTGATCTCTATCATTTTAACCTGATCTGAGGTCGCTTTTTCCTTGAATTTTTGCGCGTCAAACCCGCCGTCTTCAGCGCGGCAGCCAAAATATCCGCTTCCCAATTCCCAAACCAGATCACCGCCATGTTTTTCATGGTAGGGACTAATGGCACCCTCGCCAGTGTCATGATAGAAATTGCCCTGTTTGGCGCCCAGGTTCAGTGCTTCGGTCGCGTTTGCGCCCAGGGATCCAAAACTCATGGCGGAAATATTCAAAATGGAAGCGGAATATGGTTTGGTGCACTGTGGTCCGCCGATGGTGATCCGCATGTCCCCTTCTATATGCTTAGTAGGCTTTATGGACTGCGTTAGCCATTCATAATCGCCAGCGTAGACGTCTAGTTCGGTACCGAAGGGGTGGACTTCCTTTTCGCCTTTGGCCCGTGCGTAAATAAGTGAGCGTTGATCGCGGTTAAAGGGCTTTCCGGCTAAATCACCCTCCACTATATACTGACGGAGATACGGTCTTAAATCCTCCATCAGCCAACGCAGGTGGGAGATGATCGGATAGTTTCGCCACAGCGCATGTTTCTTTTGTAGCAGGTCATAAAGACCGAGTAACAAAAGAGGCAGAGTTAATATCAAAGGGATCAGATAATCAGTTGTCTGTGTAAGCCCAAGGTACATTAAGCCCAAGGATACGAAGCACAAGAGCAACAATAAAATACGGCTGAAAATCATAGTGAATCCCATTTGATTAAATTTTGAGCCTAAATGTAACGTTAATTGCTGAAAGGATTCAAGCTATTAAAACCTGCGACCGCTAGCGACCAAAAGCAGAATGCCGGAGTTTAGGTATTGGCCCCGTTTTCAAATTGAGAAAGTTTGATTTCAACTAAGGGGCTAATCAAGTTCAAAGATATAGTCATTGTTTTTTATCAACGTTTCTACTTGCCACTTGTGTGCAAAAAACCGTACTACAGAAAAAGCAATCCGGTGGTAAAGTCATAAGAAAGATTTTCTAAGCTCAGGGAACAAAGATCTTGAAACAGCATTTATCTATATTTTTTGTAACTTTTTTATGTGTAGCCGTTTTGGGTTATGTCGGATCGATCGCGGAAGAAAATGATGCTTGGGATAACGCTTATAATAGCACAACAAAAGAGAGGTTCATTCCTGTTGAGCTTTTTACGGGTGGCGAATGGGATGGGAAACATGAGTTAATACTAAAAGAAGTTTCTACTTCCGCCTGTGCCACTGTCAGCGGATTAGATAGACCATGCGACAATTATTATATTACAGGCCCTTTCAAAACAGAAACAAATGACACTCAAATTGAATGGGCCGGCAACGAAATTTCCTACTACCGAAGAACGTTTAGCACAAGACGAATGGGGGAGGTTGAATCTTTTTTTACAATTAATAATTCAAAAGATGGACTGGTGAGAATATATGACAAGCGAAAACAGTGGGGTACTAGAACTTATAGTGGGTTAGGGAATAAATTTCCGCTTGGATACTGGAAACAAGGTGAAGTGCGCACTTATGCGACACGCAGACCAACAACAATCGAAATTATAGAATTAGATGGCCCCGATCATTGTCTGACTTTTCGTTGGGTAATCGGAGACGGTAAGGAAAGAAATACAGATAATAATTACACGTTTTGTCCTGATCGCGGTTTTACAAATATTCGTCACAATAATGAAAGTGATGATTAGAATAAGATGAATATCTGGCTAATTTCTGACACCAGAGCAGAGATCAAAACGGCTAACGAACCGAAAAAAAACCGCTTCGCTGATAGAGTGACCGCTTCTGACTAAAAGCGGTCATTGGATAATGCTGAACTTGTATATGTCTTAAAGTTCAATTCCAACAGCTTTGACCGCAATACCATTGCCTGCCAGGCCATCAAGCCAGCGTTTGGCTTCGGCTATATCATGGGGTGCTGCTTGAACACCGGGCTCAAGCCGATCTTCCATCAATGCATTAACCGCTTCGGCGACCGTGTAAGAAACTGTATCTGCCATGGCGGAACGCCATCCACTTCCCGTGGAATCGACAGTAAGGGACGCCGACCATTCTCCGCAAGTAAGTGCCACATAAAGAAGCACGCGATCTTCTTCATCTTCACCATATTGGTGGTCTTCCCAAAGTCTTGTGGAGAGTTCCCTGAGATCATCCATACTCGCGTTATCAACGATATCAAAAATATCATTCCACGCCGTTTTCCATCCGGCCATGCGAAGCGTACCACGGACAAAAGTTTTGATGTTGGTTTCTCCGCCAAGGCCATATTCCTCCACATAAGGAAGGCTGTTACGGTTGGCATAGGCTTCGAAGGTCTCGCCGTGAATGGCTATATCCGATACATTTTCCCAGGCTTTGTTTACTGTGGTCTCCGCCCCGTCCTTGATCAGCTGCGCCGGGTTTGCCAGTGCGGTCAACACACCAAGTGGTGTCCAGCTGAATTTATAGGTAAAGGGTGTTGGTTCCGCCGGAAAGCCGCCACAGTAGGAGACAAATTCCACTTCATTTCCTTGCCCGAGTACACCCGCCTTTTCCGCTTCATCCACCAAAATATGGGTGAGCAAATGGTCAATGCCCGGATCAAGGCCGCTCTCGTTGATGAGCGTAACGCCTTTATCCACAGCCGTGTCATTCAGAGCGATCATTTCATCACTGAGGTAACTTGATGTCACCAGGTGGCAATCCTCAGAAAGTGCCACATTGGCCACTTCCACATGGAATGCTGCTGGCAGCATTGAAATGACAATGTCGCCTGCATTCAGTGTGTCGCGGAAGTTTTGAAGTGATGCGTCATCACGGATGTTAAGTTCCTGTACATGGAGTGTCGCGCCGTGGTCTGTCTGTTCGGCCAGGAAGTTGGCGCGGTCGAGGGTCATATCCCAGACGGTGGCCTCACCCCATTTGTTGGCAAGCGATACTAGGCCCGGTCCGGATGCTAGTCCTGCGCCGATCCAGTGAATGGCTGGTTTAACTGCTGACATATAATTTCTCTTTTCTAACTTTGGTTCATACGATCGACGGCGTCATCAAAGGCGGCTTTGGCTGATGTCCATGGCTGCTCATTTTCGCGATTATTGAGTACCTTGAGATGCGGTAACATCAGATCTGCGAATTCTTCGCTGCTTTCACGGGGTAGTAGTGATGGAAGATTATCAATGGCGATCAAATCAACTGTTTTTCTGCCTTCGCCCTGGATCACATCGTAAGCCTTATCCCAGCTTGTGGGGGCTTTGTAAATTGGAACCGGATTAAAATCACTGAATGGATCGCAGCCCACGTCGGTCACAATGGAAAGGCGTGTGCCTTCCTTAAGGTCTTCCAAGCGAATGAAGGGATCAACCTTGCTTTTTATGAAGGCGCAATTGATCAGAATGTCGTGATCATTCACGGCTTCGCGGTCTATATTTTGGGTTTCCTCATAGTCCCATTTGGTGACTTCTGCACCGTGGCGCTCATATATGTCTGCAGCACCTGTTCCGCAACGACCAAGTGCACCGATGATCAGTACTTTTGGCTTGCTCACACCTTCACCGATTTTAGCAATGGTAGCGTCTAAAATATCTGCGTCATCGAAAGGTTGAAGTGTGTTATCCAGGTAACTGGCGTCTTTTTGTTTACTGAACCAGTGGAGCAGTGACAGGGCTGCGCCCATATATCCGGCGCGGTATCCAAATGCCACATAACGCACACCATTTTCACGGGTCATATATTCAATATCAAGCAGGTCAGCGTTACCTTTTACGAAGCGAGTAAGTGTTTCCTTCCAGCCCGCCTGCTCCTTATAGGCATGAGCAAACAGAATATGAGGATTTCCAATGACCGCCGGCTCGTCCGGAAGTTCTTTAAGGCCCAGGATCAGAGTGTCTTCCATATTGTTGACCCAGCCACCAGCATCAACCATTTCACAGCCAGCCGCTTCAAATTCGCCATTATCGATGATGCGGTTGTCTGAACGTTCCACCACAACGCGGTAGCCCGCTTCCATAAGTTCCTTGGCACCATTTGCAAGAAGTGGTGTGCGACGCTCTGTTGGGCGCGATTCACTGCGTAACCAGATGGTTTTAATTGTCATAATAACTGTCCCGAATTACTTATTTTATGTGCGTACAATTAATACTGGTTATGCCTGCCCATGTAAAGCGTAGTACAGGGGCAAACATATTACTTTTTGTAATGAAGTATAAGGGGTTCAGTTCCTCTCGTAATGCTCCTTGATATAGCCGTTAATCAGGCGAACACCGTAAGCCCGTGAACCCGGTGATGCCTTTGTCGGGGACGGACTGTCGGAATAAGCAATACCGGCAATATCCAAATGCACCCAATTGGTATCTTCACGGACAAATTCACCAATAAAGGCCGCTCCAGCACTAGCGCCTGGGGCGCTTGGACCTGAGTTCATCACGTCGGCCACATTATTTTCAATGGCTCTAAAGTGATTGTCATTCAGTGGCATATGCCAGACTTCGTCGCCGGTCTTCTTGCCCATTTCAATCAGTCCTGGCACGAGTTTTTCATGACGGGTAAAAAGTGCCGAATAATCGGACCCCAATGCTGCCCGGGCAGAGCCGGTTAGAGTCGCCATATTAATCAGGAATGGCGGGTTATAAACTGTGTCCGCATAATACATAGCATCCGCAAGGACCAAACGGCCTTCTGCGTCCGTTGAGCGGATCTGAATGGTTTTTCCTGACATTGACGTCACCACGTCACCGGGGCGCTGGGCATTGGCGCTGGGCATATTTTCAGCAAGGGCTGCAATGCCTACCACATTTACCTTGGCGCCGCGACCGGCAATGGCATAGAGCGCGCCCATGGCGCTGGCGGCACCGGACATATCAAATTTCATATTCCACATGTTTGTCGGGTTTTTAAGGCTGATACCTCCGGTATCAAAGGTGATCCCCTTGCCGACAACAAGAACAGGATTATCTCCTGCGTCGCCGCCCATATATTCAACGATCATCATTCGAGGCGGGCGTTCACTCCCTTGACCAACACCGTAAAATGCTCCCATGTTCATTTCTATCAGGTCGTTCTCATCGAAAACTTTAATGGTTACATTTTCCATGCCGGCAAAATGTTCGGTCCATCGTTCCACGAAAACTTCTGGGTAAACAATGTTTGCAGGTTCATTTGAAATATCACGTGTATACCACATGGCATCAGCAACGGGGTCAAGTTCTGCTTTGAAAATTTCGCGTGCGTCATCACCATTGTTGCTGACGATGGTCAGTGATTCCTGACTGCTGAAGCGACCAGTTTTGGTATAATATTTATCGAAGTAATAGTTTCCCAGCTTGGCTCCATACGCGATATTAGCTACTCCTTGCGCATTAACATCAAAAACCATAGCGGGAGGATTATCAAAAGCGATAACGGCTTTTTGTGCTGCATTACCACCTATATGTTGCCATTTAAGGGGTTCCATTTCAGCGCCTTGCTCGCCAAGGCCCACCAACATGATTTGGCTATATGTTGATCCCATCGGGGCAGGAATTACTTTTGTATTCATGGTCCTACCCATAAAACCAGAGGATGCAATGGCATGTTTAAGACCGCCATTGCTTGCTTCATCAATAGCAGTGCCAAAACTTCCCAGATTACCACCTTCAAAAACACCAAGCACAAGCGCACCATTTGTCGGTGCCTGATCCGAAAATAAAATTACTGTTTGGGCGCCGGCTGTTACTGATAGCACCATGCTTATGGCAATAGTTTTTAAAGTCAGAAGTGATTTACGCATAATGTCTCCCAATTTTTTAATTACTTAAGTCGTAAATGATCGGGCAAAATCATTGCCTAATATCATTCAAGGGTCAAGCCCATTGCGACTTGAGCATGAGGTTAATTCACCTCCAATTGAGAAATTCACGTCTCCTTGACAGAGGCTTCGCACGATCATTAAGGTGAAGGCTACTAACCATTTAAAACAAGGTTTATAAGTTCACTGATGCTTCATTTGAGTAGAATTGTTAAGCTAAATATGCTGATTTTGATCGCATCTTCGTTGCAGCTTTCAATTGCAAAACCTGTGATCAAAGTTGGTGATGTTTCGATCACAGGATTAATTGAACAAAATGGTGTACTTTCCTACCGCGGAATTCCTTTTGCTAAAGCGCCAATAGGGGATCTTCGATTTGAACACGCGCGAGAAACGCTTACACTTGCGCATGACATAGATGCAACCAAATTTCCAGCAGTGTGTCCTCAGGATCAGGGTAATGTCAATTGGTACCGAATGGTAGCAAGGGCCGTTGGCGCAAACCCAGATAAAATTCCACCAATTGAAAATGTTTCTGAAGATTGCCTGTATCTGAATATCTGGAAACCGGCGCAGGTTGACGAAAAGTTACCGGTAATGGTCTGGATATACGGTGGTGGCAATGTTAATGGCTATTCCCATGAACCTAATTACCGTGGTCATAATCTCGCAACGAAGGATGTGGTTGTGGTTTCTGTGCAATACCGCCTTGGAAATTTAGGGTTTCTGCCTGTTCCGTTTGACCATTCATCCGTAAATTGGGGAATTTCTGATTTGGTGGCGTCCCTAAAATGGATTCAAAAACATATAAGTGCTTTTGGTGGCGATCCGGATAGTATAACGCTTTTTGGTGAATCTGCTGGCGGGGGTAACATCGCTACGCTTATGCTTACACCTACAGCAAAAGGGTTATTTCACAAAGCCATCATTCAAAGTGGGGCGATCGGGCCAAAAGCTACCATTGACATTGATATTGCCATGGATGTCGCTTCTAAATCTTACGCAGATGCAGGCATAAAATCGCTTGAGCGCGCTAGGGATGCTGATTGGAGCACTTTGCTGGAACTACCGGCGGAAAGCACCTATTCTTACTATCATTATCCAGTGTCCGATGCAGACTATACAAATGCGCAGCCAAACTGGATTTCCGATGTTCCTATGCTAATAGGAGCCAATAAAAATGAAGATCTGATGTATCTTTTTGGTGATCCCGTGCAGGGTATTGAACGTTCGCTAGCTGACAAAACGAACGCAGAGGAAATACGTGCCGCGCTGAAGAATTTATCAGGCGATCTAAACCTGCAGCTTGATTTTCTGGGCAGTATGTCCGGATATTTTTGTCCGGCGCTTGATATTGCTGAGAGTTTGGAATCAGACAGCTATATTTATAATTTTACACGCGTGAGACCGGGCGCAAAGAAAATCGGTGCCTATCATGGTGCAGAGATACCTTACATATTCAATACACATGACGATTGGTTGCAGTCAGACGAAATGGATATTTTACTTACAGATGCTATGATGGATTACTGGGTGAATTTCGCGAGAACTGGAAATCCCAATGGTCCCGGTCGCCAAGTATGGGAAAAATATACCAATGAAAAACCATATATTCAGGAACTAGGGGACCGCACCGCGCAGAGTGATCGTGGGCTTGACGCATTTTGCGCATTGTTAAAGGATTAGAGGAATGGAAGAACAGAATAAACCCATCGACAAGCCAACCTTCATCATCGCGGTAATTACCGTTCTCATTGTGGCCATTCCGATGATCTTTTTGAATGAAACTGTCGGACCACTCATCATTGAGCTTTATGATTGGGTGGCTTTTAACCTTGGTATGATATTCATCTGGGCAGCGATTGGCTCGATCATATTCTTGTCCTGGCTTGCTTTTGGAAAATACGGAAGTGTGAAGTTTGGCGGACCTGAAGACGAGCCAGAATTTTCAACGTTAAGCTGGATTGCCATGCTGTTTTCAGCAGGTGTTGGCGGTGCGCTTCTCTATTGGGCGAGCCTTGAATGGGCGCTCTATTATGTGGCCCCTCCCTTTGGGGTTGAGGCCAGATCAACGGAAGCCATTAAATGGGCCACCAGTTATGGCTTGTTTCACTGGGGATTTACCGCATGGGGGATTTATGCAGTGCCAACGGTGGTGATGGGGTATGCTTTTTATGTGAAGAAAATACCTTATCTTCGCCTCAGCGCAGCGGTGCTTGGCCGAAAATCCGAAACATCTATCTGGGCCAAGCCCATTGATCTGGCGTTTATGATCGGGCTAATTGGTGGTGCGGGTACGTCGCTGGCGCTTTCCACTCCCGTGGTTACAGCGGGAATTTCGGAGTTAACGGGCGCTGAAAGAGGTACAATTTTAGATGTACTTGTTATTGTAATATGCGTTTCGATTTTTGGACTTTCGGTTTATCTGGGCCTTGAAAAGGGAATCAAGAAACTTGCAGATGCCAATCTTTATATGTCGATTGTGTTTCTGATCTTCGTGCTGATCGTGGGTCCTACCGGCTTTATCCTGATGATGGGTACAGAAAGTATCGGTACGGTGGTGAACAACGTCTTCACCATGATCACCTGGACCGACCCGGTTGAAAATAGCGGTTTTGTGCAAAGTTGGACCATTTTTTATTGGGCGTGGTGGATTGCCTTTGCACCATTTGTGGGGATATTTGTGACGCGTATTTCAAAAGGAAGAACTTTTAAACAGATTATCCTTTCCATGTGCGCCTTCGGCAGTCTTGGTGCTTGGGCCTTTTATATCGTGCTTGGTAATTATGCGCTTAGCCTGGAACTTACGGGTGTTCTTCCCATGGCAGATATGATGAATGCCGATGGCCCGGGCGCTATTGCAACGTTGGTAAATAGTCTGCCGCTGGGAAGTGTCGCGCTCTTTATATTTACGACAGTCGTAATCATTTACGTGGCGACCACCTACGATTCAGCCAGTTATGCTCTGGCATCTGCGGCGACAAAGGAACTTCACGCAGGTGAAAATCCTTCCCGCTGGCACCGTCTTTTCTGGGCATTCGTGCTCGGTATTCTTCCTGTAGGACTGATGTTTATCGGCGGGCTTAAGGTGGTGCAGTCAGCGGTACTTCTCTCCGGACTTCCTATCGCGCTTACCTTTTTCTTTATGATGCGTACGCTAGTGCGCTGGCTTAAGGAAGATCACGATGAAGCTTGAATTCCTTTTGTCCTTTGATAGCCATGTGAAGGAAATCCAGAAAATTGGTAAAAGCCCAAAGGGTGAAAAATACATCTATGTGGTCACTGGTGGTACCTTTGAAGGGCCGCGCCTCAAAGGCCGTATATTGGATGGCAGTGCTGTGGACTGGATGACCATTCATGAGGATGGGTTATGCACACTGGACGTGCGAAAGACTTTTGAGACTGATGATGGTGCATTAATTTATGTAACATACCAGGGCCTGTATGAGATGGATGATGCGATCATGGAAAAAGTGAAGGTCGGCGAGGGCTATGAGTTTGGCGATACGCTTTTCCAGGCGCAGCTGCAGTTTGAAACCGGGGATGAGCGTTATGCTTGGCTCAATCGCACACTCGCTGTTGCAGAGGGACGGGAAACAGGGCAGAAAGTTGAATATAAGGCGTATGCGCTGCTCAATTGAACCTTCAACGGTTCATGGCGTGATATTCCTTGTTCGGCATCATATCAACGCTTAGCGCCATGCGGTTTGTATAGTTAAAAAAGGCCGTCACGTCGGCAATATCGAACATATCCGCTTCCGAAAAACCAGCATCATAGAGTTTTTGCCTGTCGGCATCTGTCATTTCCGATGGTGTACGTGTGAGCTTGTCGGCATATTCGAGCATGGCGTAGTGCCTCCCGGTGAGCCCCGCCGCCCGCCAGTTCATAACCATCAGTTCACCGAGTTCCGGGTCATCAGAAAGTTCACGAACTGCCTGTCCATGAGCCACAAGGCAATAGTAGCATTTATTGATGGATGAAACGGTGACCGCGATCATTTCACGTTCCAGCACGGAAAGTCCGCTTTCACCAAGGACAATTTCATTATACATGCGACTGAAGGTACGAAACTTATTCTGATTAAAGGTATAAGCGAGCAATACATTAGGTTTGATACCCAGTTTTTCTTCGCAGATATTCAGATATTTTTTCACATCATCATCCAGGCTGTCGAATTCCGGAATGCTCAGTTTCATTATATGGTCTGGTTGTGGCATATCAGTTATCCCTATTGATCATTTGGCTGTCTTCGCGTACGCGGCATAGCGCGACGCCTTTATTTGCGCCAGCGTAAAGTTTGGCAAGCCCCTTGGGCATGTTCTCGAACCCTTCGGTGATGTCTTCGCGTATCTTCAGTTTACCTTGCGAAATCCAGTTGGCAAGTTCGGCTTCAGCATCAGCGAAGTCTTCAGCATGGTTATAGACAAAAAAACCGTTCATACTTGAATTGGTTGCGCGTAGATTGGTGTAGTTCGTCGGTCCAAACGGCTTATCACGCATATATTCTGAAATGGATCCACACAGCACGACCCGACTGTTCATGGCCAGATTATCGAGGGCGGCGCCGAGAATGTCACCGCCCACATTGTCAAAGTAGATATCAAGGCCACATGGCGCGAGTTCTTTGATTTTTGCTGCCACATCATTATTTTTATAGTCGATCACATAATCAGCACCGAGTGACTTAACAAAGGCGCATTTGTCCTCACCGCCAGCAATGCCGATGACCGAACCGGCCGCGCGCGTTACGATGCCCCATATGATCGGTGAAGCAACATTCATGAACTGGTCCTCCATCGCCATTATGCTGGTGATGCTATTCATGGTCGCCGCAGTGACGGCACAAGATGAGTCAATCACTGAACAGCCGGAACCAACACCGAATGAAATCGAACGCGCAGCGCGGATTGTTGAGGATGTGAAGAATCGACTGGAAAGAATGACCGATCAGCCACGCGAGCGGTGGGAATCGAAATTCATCGAATTACGCGGGCAACTTAAAA
>JANQJN010000204.1 GCA_028281625.1 Emcibacteraceae bacterium
ATGCGAAGCATACCGGAACCAATTCAAGGAAGCTAGATTTACGCTTTTTCTTCTTCTGCTTCTTCTTCAGCAGGAGCATCTTCGGAAGATTCTTCTTCCTCAGCGGCTTCTTCTGCGTCGTCAGCAGCAGTTTCAACTTCCTCTTCAGCAACCTCTTCGTCACCGGCAGCGGCTGCTGCTTCAGCGTCTTCTTCTTTTTCGAAGTAATCTTCTACTGCAAATTCTTCCTCTTCAGCCGATGCATCAACATCACCGCCAGCTGCTTGGATTTCCGCTTCTTCAGCAGAGCGGGCAACGTTAACAGTAACAACGACATCGACTTCCGCGTGAAGGCGGACCGCAATATCATTAAGACCAAGAATTTTAATCGCACGGTCAAGAACAACCTGGTTCTTGTCTGTTTTAAAGCCTGCTTCTTCGAGTGCAGCGGCAATATCACGTGCAGATACAGAACCGAAAAGCTGACCGCTTTCACCAGCCTGACGAATAAGAACAACAGATGTTCCTTCCATTTTTGCGGCGACGGCTTCTGCTTCGGTTTTTGCCTTAAGGTTATTTGCTTCGATTTCCTTGCGCTGTGCTTCAAACACGGCCATGTTCGCTTTGGTCGCGCGAAGGGCTTTCTTTTGTGGAAGCAGGAAGTTACGGGCATAGCCGTTCTTCACATTTACCACATCACCGATCTGACCAAGTTTTGCAACGCGTTCTAGTAGGATAATTTCCATGATCGGTCTCCTATTGGTTTACATAGGCGATCAGGGCAAGATTACGGGCGCGTTTGATGGCTTTTGCAAGCTCGCGCTGTTTCTTGGCTGATACGGCTGTGATACGGCTAGGGACTATTTTACCGCGCTCGGACACATAACGGGAAAGCATACGCACATCTTTGTAATCGATTTTTTGCGCGTGCGTACCGCTGAACGGACATGTTTTACGGCGACGGAAAAATGGACGGCGTGCGCCGCCACCTTGTGCAGGACGATCTGTGCTCATTATGCGGCTCCTTCTGCTGGTGCTTCAGCGCGTGGTGCGCGGTCTTCGCGGTTGCGGTTGTCACGGTCTTTTGAACGAAGAACAACACTGTCGCCTTCTTCAAATTCGTCAACACGGATTGTCATGTAACGGATCACATCTTCATGAAGGCGTGCATTACGCTCCAGCTCCGCAATAGCAGCGTGAGGGGCATCAATGTTCAAATGAACATAGTGACCTTTTTTGTATTTTTTAATTCGGTAAGCAAGAGTACGAAGACCCCAAGACTCAGTCTTGGCAACTTTTCCGCCATTATCAGCAATGATCTTGGCGAATTGGTCTGTTATCGCATCAACCTGTTGAGGTTGGATATCCTGCCTAGCGATATATGTGTATTCATATAAAGACATTTAGCAATTCCTTGTATTTTTTACGTCGGGGTGGCAACGAATATCAAATAGCCACATTACAAAATTAACCGAACACTTCCCGATTTTACCGAGAAGCGCGCAATATACAGGAAGAGTGGCAGAACGCAAGGGGTTTATGGATTATTTTTGGTGATTTTCATGGAATTTAAAATCTAACTTTTCTTGACAGCGCATGCGCATTTGCTATGAGTTGGTATTAAGCACAAAAATACTTTTCAGATTTCGAGGAAAATTTTTACATGACAAGAGCCTTTGTATTTCCCGGCCAGGGTAGCCAAGCCGTTGGAATGGGTAAGGAATTAGCGGATGCGTCTGCCACGGCCCGC
The DNA here is from genome assembly GCA_028281625.1 of Emcibacteraceae bacterium. Classification (GTDB taxonomy): domain Bacteria; phylum Pseudomonadota; class Alphaproteobacteria; order Sphingomonadales; family Emcibacteraceae; genus Pseudemcibacter. Next base: position 1,730 of record JANQJN010000204.1, read on the forward strand.
GCCGTTTTTGAAGAAGTGAATGACGCGCTAAGTCAGGATCTTTCCGCACTGATGTTTGAAGGCCCGATAGAGGATCTGACACTGACTTTTAACGCGCAGCCCGCGCTTATGGCGTCCAGTATAGCGGTGGTGCGGATCTTGGAAGCTGATTTTGGCGTATCTTTAGCTGAGTCTTGCTCTTATGTCGCCGGGCATTCATTGGGTGAATATTCGGCCCTTGCTGCCGCGGGCACACTGAGCCTTTCGGATACCGCAAAGCTTCTTAAATTGCGTGGTGAAGCCATGCAGCGCGCAGTCCCGGTTGGGGTTGGTGCCATGGCGGCGATCATGGGCGCAGAGTTTAGTGTGATTGAAGAAATTGCTGAGGAAGCGGGTCAAGGCGAGGTATGCACCGCCGCCAATGATAATGCAGATGGTCAGGTGGTAATAAGCGGCCATAAAAGTGCCGTTGAACGCGCCATGGAAATTGCCAAAGAACGCGGCATCAAACGGGCTATTCCACTTCCGGTAAGCGCGCCTTTCCATTGCCCCTTAATGCAGCCAGCTGCCGATGAAATGGCCGAGGCATTGGCTGGCGCTACATTTAATGCACCAAGTGTGCCAGTCATAACAAACGTTAGTGCGGCACCGGAAAGTGACCCGGATACATTGCGTAATTTACTCGTTGAGCAGATCACAGGTCGTGTGCGATGGCGGGAGAGCGTTCTTAAAATGGGTGAGCTTGGTGTCACGGACCTGGTGGAGCTAGGAACAGGCAAGGTGCTTGGTGGTCTGGTGCGGCGCATTAATCGCGAAATCACAGGAAAATCAGTTCAAACCATGGCCGATATTGAAACTTTGGCAGAAGAACTTAAATAAGGATTTATGATGTTTGATTTAACAGGAAAATGTGCGCTGGTAACTGGCGCCTCTGGCGGACTTGGGAGTTCTATTGCACGTGCGCTTCACGGTGCAGGTGCCAAAGTGGCGCTATCGGGTACACGCGAAGAACCGCTGCAAAAATTGGCTGCGGAACTGGGCGAAGGGGCTTTTGTAACACCGGCAAACCTGTCGGACCCTGAAAGTGTAGCCGCACTTCCAAAAGCAGCGACAGAAGCCATGGGCGGCATCGATATTCTGGTAAACAACGCCGGGATCACCCGTGACAATATTTCCATGCGCTTAAAAGACGCGGACTGGGACGATGTGATGCAGGTAAATTTGAAAGCCGCCTTTAATCTTACCCAAGGCGTGATGCGCGGTATGATGAAAAGCCGCAGCGGACGAATTATTAATATTACGTCGATCGTTGGCATTACTGGTAACCCCGGTCAGGTTAATTATGCGGCGTCGAAAGCCGGCATGATCGGTATGTCAAAAAGCTTTGCACATGAGCTCGCGTCGCGTAATATCACTGTAAATTGTGTCGCCCCAGGGTTTATCGAAAGCCCGATGACAGATGAACTTAGTGAAGATCAAAAATCTTCGCTGCTCCAAAATGTTCCAGCAGGTAGATTGGGTAAGGGGGATGAGATCGCAGCAGGAGTTTTATACCTTGCCAGTGATGAAGCAGAATATGTCACCGGACAGACTTTACACATAAATGGTGGCATGGCGATGATTTAGGGCTTTGCATTTTGCAATTAATTGTGTTAGGAAGCCCCAAACTCGCTTCGTAGAGTAAATAGGAATGTTTAACATAGGCTTTGATGGAAGCCCTTAATTTAAGGAATAAGAAATGAGCAATGTAGCTGAGCGCGTAAAAAATATCGTTGTAGAACACCTTGGTGTTGAAGAAGATAAAGTCACCGAAGGTGCAAGCTTTATCGACGATCTTGGCGCGGATAGCCTTGATACTGTTGAGCTGGTAATGGCATTTGAAGAAGAGTTCGGTTGTGAAATTCCTGATGATGCAGCTGAAAAAATTCTTACAGTTCAAGACGCTATCGCATTCATCGAAGCTAATGGCTAATTACAGAGCATCGCTCTGAAAGTTTTAAGACCGCGAATCAGCTTATCTATGATATTTAGATAAAATGATGTTCGCGGTCTTGTTATGTCTGCCAATATTGGGTAGCATCGATTTCCATAAAAACAAAAAAAGGTTTAAAGAATGAGACGAGTTGTAATAACCGGACTTGGACTTGTAACACCGCTAGCTTCTGGGGTTGAAGAATCATGGAAACGCCTAATCGCAGGTGAAAGTGGCGCTGGCCCGATCACCAGATTCGATTCTGAAGGGCTTAGTGCACAGGTTGCATGTGAAGTGCCTCTTGGCGACGGATCAGATGGCACATTTTGTGCCGATGACTGGATGACACCGAAAGAAAGAAAGCGTGTTGACGATTTTATTTTATATGGAATTGCAGCGTCCGAAATGGCGCTTGCCGATAGTGGCTATAAAGCGGAAACCGAAGAGCAGCAGTGGCGCGCCGGTGCGCTTATTGGTGCCGGAATAGGTGGCCTTCCTGGTATTCAGGACGAAAGCATCAATATGAATGAACGCGGTGTCCGCCGTGTAAGCCCGCACTTTATTCCGCGCTGCCTGATCAACCTGGTGTCCGGTAACGTTTCTATTAAACATGGCCTTAAAGGGCCGAACCATTCTGTTGTGACCGCCTGTGCTACAGGCACCCACGCCATTGGTGATGCAGCACGTCTGATCGCACTTGATGATGCAGATGTGATGGTGGCCGGTGGTGCTGAAGCGGCCATTTGCCGTGTGGGTGTGGCTGGCTTTAACCAGGCAAAAGCGCTGAGTACTCATTTTAATGATACACCTGAGCGTGCATCACGCCCTTATGATCGTGACCGCGATGGTTTCGTGATCGGTGAGGGTGCGGGTATGGTGATCCTTGAAGAATATGAACATGCCAAAAAACGTGGTGCCAAAATTTACGGCGAAGTGGTTGGCTACGGCCTTAGCGGTGATGCGTTCCATGTAACTGCACCGTCCCCGGATGGCAGCGGTGGATATCGGGCAATGGAAGCAGCGCTGAAGCGTTCCGGCCTCACTCCTGGTGATATTGGTTATGTCAATGCGCATGGCACCTCAACACCGCTTGGTGATGAGATTGAATTTAATGCGGTTAAACGCATGTTTGGTGATGCTGCTGATAATCTCGCCATGTCGTCCACCAAATCGGCTATCGGCCATTTGCTCGGGGCTGCTGGTGCGGTTGAGGCGATCTTTAGTGTCCTTGCGATGAATGAGGGCGTTGTGCCTCCGACACTTAACCTCGACAATCCGTCTGAGGGGGTGGAGGGGATCAATCTGGTGCCTCATGAATCACAGCAGAAGTCGGGTATTAACGCCGTTCTTTCAAATAGCTTTGGTTTTGGCGGGACAAACGCCTCCATCATCATCAAGCGGGTGTGATGGGCGGCATTAAAAAATACATTATTTTGTTACTTGCGGGCAGCGTCATCTTTATGACGCTGTTTGCATTTCTGGGCTATCGCGCCTTCCACGCGCCCAATGAAGTTGGGGAAGAAACCGTTTTTAATGTTCCAGCCGGGCAGGGTCTGATCCGCACAGCGCGGCTGCTTGAAGAAGGTGGCCTAATCACTGACCGGGAAATTTTTAAAGTCGGCGTGATGCTAAAGGGCGAGGAACGGAACCTAAAAGCTGGTGAAATGCTGATCCCGGCAAACCAGTCCATGAATGATATTATGGAGATACTGGTGCGTGGAGAGGTTATCCAGCATAGTCTTACCATCCCTGAAGGTTGGACCAGTTATCAGATCGTCGAATATCTTGGTGAGCTTTTTAGGCTCAGCGGGGATATTGAAACCCTGCCACCGGAAGGCAGTCTGCTTCCGGAAACCTATAACTATACGTTAGGGACCAGCCGTGCAGAGCTCATCGCCCGCATGCAGCGGGACCAGGATGCTGTGCTTGCTGAGCTTTGGGAAAATCGTCAAGAAGATCTTCCCATCCATTCAGCAGAAGAAGCGGTGGTCCTCGCGTCAATCGTTGAAAAGGAAACGGGCCTCGCCGAAGAACGCCCCCATGTGGCTGGCGTTTTTGTCAACCGCCTGCGCCGCGGTATGCGCCTTCAATCCGATCCGACTATCATTTATGGTATCACCCATAAGGGCTTTCTGGAC
>JANQJN010000005.1 GCA_028281625.1 Emcibacteraceae bacterium
TGCGATGAACATCGCTTTGTAATCAACCATTTCCATGTGGCTGGTCGATATGGGTAAATTGGAGAATTGGACAATGGTGACAATCAACAACAGGCCAAATGAAATCACTACGAGTTCAGTTAGCCAGATCGAAATATAGCGCAATAACCCAAGCAGAATACCCACCGATAGGCCATACAAAAGAGCCTGCTCAGTAAAGGACAAGTCAAACCAACCTGTTTGGTAAAACTGCATCAGGCCGTAGTAAAAGGCGCAGATACCGCTTAAGAACGGTACTGAATATCGCCTGAGATAGAACAAGCTCAGCATACATTCGGTTAGGCCAATTATTGCGACAATCTCGCCATACTGAGCCAATTGCTCATGCACATCCAAAAGACTTAGGGTGGAAAAATAATCAGCGGCAATAGCTGCCAAAAATATCGGCAATAAAACAATTACCGGTAAGGCGTATTTTTGCTTATGCTGGGAAAGTTGCCCACCCATCATCAGTAAAATAGCTATTGCCGCTGATATCAACCAAGCTTCGTGATTAAGCATTTCTTCTTCTCATAACCATAAATGATATAGGGATCAGAATGAGAAAAAGCCAAAGCGGATTAAAGGAAGAACCTGACGTTGCCTCCGCACTTTGTGGTGCGGTTTGTTCAACTTGCTCCGTATTTTGAGGGGTTTCGGTTTGAGCGCTCGGCTGCACTTCCTGTCTTTTCAGCACCACGCCTTGCCCCTGATTGGAGTCCGACAGTGCCGCTGTCATCTGGGTCTGGTATTCTGTAAGCAAGCTCTGATTTTGTGCAAGCTGATCAACAATGAAACTCTGAAGTGCTTCGTTACCACAAGTGAAGTTTCCACAACCTGCTTCATACTCTGCAACCATTTCCGCATGAATTGTGGCCAACTCCACGAGTTGTTCTTCGGAAGCCTGCCATAATCCCTTGCGGGCAGTCTCAAGCATGACACCAGACATTTCCTGAAGTGCATATGGATTTTCACGTTCAAAAAACGATTGGAGATCCAGATTCTCGCTGTCGCGAATATAAACGTCGTGAAGCCTGTTCCAAACACTATCATCAATGGCATCTGGCTTCATAACATTCCAGCCGTACGTATTTCGGAAAGTCTCAGCAAATGTTTCGGCGCTGCTGGCACCACCACTGCTGAGTTCAGAAATATAAGTTGGGTTTAGAAGCGTTGTGCGCATCTCTGTCCATACGGCTTCGTTTAGGGTTTGTAGTTTCGCCTGATTTGCGTTTCTAAAATCATTGAAATACGCTTTGGGATCACTTCCTGTCACTTCCCGCACCGCGAGGTTAAGACCGCCCATAAATTCATAAACATGATCAAGACTCAAAGCGCCCCAGGTGTTGCTGCTTCGTGGCTGAATGACCACTTCCGTGTTTTGCAGCGCCGCAGCGAACAGGTGTGGTTGATAATCACCCCAACTTCCGCTGTCTCCATATACCGCGCCCATATTTTCAAGATATTGCCGGGCAATTTCCTGATCCGTTTGCCAGCTATCACCTTGCTCTACATTTTCCATGATCGCTGTGCCGTACGCACCATTTATTCCACCAAAACTGCGACGGTAAGAATCTTCTCTTGCCTTTTGTGGCGCAACGCCTTTTTCCAACAGGTAAACTTCAGCGTCTCTAACGCCTTTGGCAACAAAGTTCTGTTCGTAGTTGTCTTCCGCTTCTGCGGCCATCACCACTGCTTCTTCGATTAACGCGAGGCGCGACGCTGCAAGATCCCGAAGTTGTCCGGCCGATTGCAAGACTACATCAATGCGGGGTCTTCCAAGTTGCTCAAGCGGGATCAAGCGAATGCCCCCCACCCGTCCAAACGGATCACGGACCGGTTCAACACCGAGAAGGTATAAAATTTCTGCGATCGTCGCCCCCTGTGTATGAATAAACTCACTGGGCCAAAGGGTGAAGCTGATTTTTTCAGGATATTCACCCTGTTCCTGATAATGCTGCTCAAGTAATGTATCAGCCAGTCTTTTGCCAACATCCCATGCTGCGACGCTCGGGGTTGTTTCAGCGTCAATGGAATACATATTTCGGCCTGTGGGAAGTGCGGATGGGTTACGCACGGGATCACCTCCTGTGCTTGGCTCTGTATAACCACCACCAAGTGCATTTAAGATGGCATTAAACTCATAATCGGCCCCGTTTATCAGATAACTCTGATAATCCGTCACATTTTCCATCGCCTGTTTGAAGAGCTGAACATTTTGCGCAATTTTCGCTTCATGAATGCGACTGTTATTTAGCTCTTCACCAGTTTCTTCAATCGTATTGCTTAGAGCAACGTGAAACTCAATCGGTGACATTTGATATTGCGCAGCGATATCTCCGGATAGTTTTGTTTCTAGTTCTGGCTGATCAATAAGTGTCTTTTTATAACTTTCCAGAAAGTTCAGTCGATGCGTAAGGTGCTGCCAGTCTGTTTCAACCTCCTCGTTTCTGAGGATCACCTGTGGCAGCGCCGTCAACGCTTGTTGATACTCCGCCTCTAGTCGCGCTTCTTTTTGCGCGGCAACCCGGACGGCCAGATCATCACTTTTCACCCAGCCCAGAACTTTTTCTTTGGTTTCGGGTGTCTGCATGGCAATCACAACTTGTCGCACGTCATCCTTTTCAAGTTGCGCGAGTGCTTTTCCAATGGGCGGAATGACTTTTGCCAGAAGCTTCGCTTTTTCGGCGACTTCGGGATCCAGCGCACGTGATACATCCGTAAAGGTTTGATCATTTTCCAATCCAAGCAGAAATTCCTGGGTTTCCCCGTCGCTCATGGCCTTGGCGGTTAGGTCCATCAATTCTTCTTCAGATAGATCCCGACCCACTATTTCACCGCTTCCGTCGGACGACATCGCAATGAAACCTCTGATCATTTCGCCTTGATCGATTCCCTGGTTTTCCGCGATCCAAACTTCTGTACGCTCGAGGAGCGATGGATCAACCAGTTCAGCCATTAAGGCATCGCTTTCTGTTCCGGTAAGTCGCTGATTGATCCAGTTTTGCACCTGTTCGCGTAGTTGTTGATCAACAAGTGCACTTTCCGACTGTTCCTCCGAAATGACCTGATAACTTTGAAACATTGCATCCAAAGTCATCAGAAGCGCTGTCTGGTCGGTTTCATCCTCCGAATAGCGGTTTCCAAGTGTATAGAGGCCTTTGGTAATCTTACTTTGGGCAAGGGTTTCCAGCCACTCGGATACAGGCGAAAGCACTTCTTCCCGCCAATTCTCAAGTTCTGCTTGTAACTGACTTTCGGAAAGCTCCAGATCCTGCGCAAGTTCCAGTGACACGATCAGTTCGTTAATTTGATCCTTAAGTTCGAGCTGAACAGTCCCCTCCGTAATCGCAAATTCTGCTATGCGATCAGAAAGAACCCTAAGTTCACTGTAAAGGCCGCTTTCAAGGAAGGGCGGTGTCAGGTGCGACAAAATCGTCGCGTAGCTACGGCGTTTTGCAATGATCGCCTCTCCCACATTACTCATGGTGTAAACGTAGAAATGTGGCAGATCACCGATCAGAACATCTGCCCAATCGTATGAAGAAAGTGCGACTTGTTTTCCTTGTGTGAATTCAAGGCTGCCATGGGTGCCGTAATGCATAATGGCGTCGGCTTCAAAAACTTCCTTAAGCCACATGTAAGGGGCCATGTAACTGTGGGGTGGCGCTTTTTCAGTGCCATGCACAAGTTTAAAGGTATCCTCACCAATACCAGGCAAAGGCTGAGGAAGGAGCGCAACATTACCATACTGAAGACGTGCTACAGCGAGATATGTTTCTCCGTCCTTTTCAGTTACCATAAAGTTTCCTGGTGCGGGGCCGTACGTATTGTTTACACGTTCACACACCCCGGCGGCGAGGCTGTTCTCGCACCACTCTGCATATTGCGCGGCCGGAATAAGGGCGGGATTTCCTTCATTATAAAACTGCTCCAATAGTCCTTCAGCATAAGGGGCCATAACGGTTCCCTGAAGGTTTATATCGGCCTTGAACTCTTCAATATCATCTGGTAGCTCACCAAGAAAATATCCATCTTTTTTTAGCGCATGAAGCGTGTTAAAGAGGCTTGGTATAACTTCCATATTCCCCGCAACAAGACTATTTTTTCCCGGCCCGCGGAAATAAACGATTGCAAGTTTTTTGCTCAGGTTGTCCTGATCTTTCAGAGCGAACCAGCGTTCCAGCACATCGGTAAATGTGTTCAGACGGTCCGGGATCGCCTTAAAAATTTCAAGTTGATTATCATCGCTAAATTGGGCATTGATCGCATATGGGAGGGTTGCACCGTCAATCTCCGGCATGACAATATTCATTGTGAGAAGATTTGACGTGTACCCTTGTGGGTCGTCGAGCCATTTTTCATAATTTTGAAAAACGGATACCGGTGCAAGGAGTGGAATATTCTGCTGTTTTAACCACTGAATGGTGCTGCTGCCACTTCCCAGCTGCAAACGGCCATGTGGCATCATCAGAACAGCATCCGGGTCCACTTCCTGAATGAGTTCAAGCCTGCGATCAAAGCTGGCGATTGGATAAACCTGCATTCCCCGACCTTCAAGTTCATTTATAAGGCTATCCAAATGATCCCGGTTGGCATTAAATGGGCCGGGAACACTGGTCATTAAGGCGATTTTTTTGCCTTCAGGGCTAAATTGCGGCAGCGTTTTATAATATTCCAGATAGTTCGCCACTGTGCTGAACATTTTACTCTCGTCGAAATGGAAGAGCACGTCCATATCGATTTCTTGAGGTTCTTGCGCCGCTTCAACACCAAATGTTTTTTCGTCCAGTTTAACACGGCTATAGCGGATTAGCTGTGTGTAATTAAATTCGCCGCCATAGCGGAAATAGTCCTGAACACGCGTACGTTCCGACGCGTATAGATTTGTCACATCGATTTGTGGATTTGTAGAAGCTTCAACAAGAATTCTTGTGCCGTTTTCGCCTGCTTCATTGAAGGCGGCTACTTGTTCGGGAGTAAGGGATAACCCTCTACCAAAAATATAGATAACATCATAATCCCCATAAGAATCTGTAGCGTTTTTGTCCAGCTGATCAATAGTGATCCAGTCGCTATCAAGTGACCCGATAATGCGGGCAGCTTGAAACCCTGCATAGTTCACCAGTGCGACTTTTGTGGTGGAAATCCAGTTGAAATAGCTCCAAACTGCAGTTGATACCAATGCTATGGATAGAAACCAGGTTAAAAACTTCTTGTTAAATATGGACCTCAGCATCTTATGCCTCTCCCTTATTTGTAATGGCGGAGCGAATAAACCCGCTCCGCTTTGATTTCAGTTACCTCTAAAAACGCACACCTACGGAAGCGGCAAAGCTTCTGCCAGGTGCTGCCGATGCATCAAGGTTGCCGGCTGCGTTGCTGCCTTTTGAATGAGCGCCCCAATATTTCTTGTTGGTGAGGTTATAAACAGACGCCATCACATTAAGATTTTCATTGAGCGCCCAGCGGATGGAAACGTCCTGGACACTATATGCAGGGGGTTCAAACGCCGGTAAGGGTTGACCTTGTTGAGTGAGTGGCTCCGCGTCATCGGCTGTACCAGCACCTCTCAAATGCCAATGAAATTGCCATTCTTCAGCGGGGCTTAGGCTGATGCCCAAAACGTAACTATGCGGTGGTACGCTGTTTAGGCCGGTATCTGTAATTTTGTTCTTACCATCAATGAAACTGGCTGCCATATTCAGGCTACCGCTCCACCCATCAGGAAGTACGCTGTCAATGAAGATCTTACTGCTGAATTCAATACCTTTAATCCGGACTTCTTCGATATTTTGATATTGAATTTGGCGAATGGCCGTCGGACCGACAAAGATTGGTGGTTGATTCCTAAAGCCTATGGTTTGGCTGTCGATGAAATTGTCATAATTATTGTGGTACGCCGCAATTTCTGCACTTATGACATCATTGCGAAGTCTCAGCCCTACTTCAAAACCGTCACTGGTTTCCGCGGACAGATCATTATTTGGAATGACTTCATGAGGAACACCAGGTACCGGTATCAGAATAGAGCGGCTGATATATTGCTCGGCCACTGGTGGTGATCTGAATCCAGTAGCGTAGTTGGCAAACAGAGAAAGACTATCTGTCGCGTCAAAAACCATTCCGATATGCGGTGAAAACGCTTCATCGGAGTATGTCGCTGGTACAGCATTGGCGATATTGAAGTTTTGATATTGTTGGTCTACCTCAGGTTTGTTCTTAAAGTAGTCATAACGAATACCCGCTGTGATATGCAAATTATCAAGCAGATCATAATAATCCTGCAGGAAAATACCCACTTGTGTCACCTTTGCATCCGGGAAAGTCTTTCCTGGATACTGAAAGCCATTGATCACATCAGTGCTGGTTCCAGCGATCACATCTGTTTGAAGTCGATCAACCGGCCTTGTAACAGAGCGATGCGTGAAATCGGAACCAATAAGGAAGTTATGATCACCGAACTTTTTCTGCAGGGTAAAACTGGCGCCAAATTGCTTTTGCTCAAATTCTTCCCGCTCTTCATCAAGCATTTCTGACGCTGGGATTGGAGGAAAGACCGACCCAGGATTTTCAGTGGTTTCAAGTTCATATTGTTTGTAATTGGAATATTGGTAGCTTACCTGCCACTGCAGCTTATCGGCAAATGACAAGTCTGCTATTTCATGGGTGAGGGCAAATCGCATATTTTCCGATTTGTCCTCAGCTTCTGAACTGGTGATAGAGGTACCAGGTGGCCCGGCGATTGGTCCAATATTTGTGTTTAACTGAATATCTGAATCCTGGCGGAAATAGTCAGCCAGGATGTTAAAGGTTTGATTATCCCCACTCTTTACTTGCCATTTAAATAACACGTTATTGGCGTTGCCGTCCTTTGGATTAGGGGCAAAATCGCTGTTGATGTCCGTTTCTTCGAATTGTTGGTGCTGTACTTGGATCATGGCATGGCTGCTGCCAATTTCACCAGCGACTGTGCCGCCAATCCTGTAGCGGTTGTCTTCACCAAAATAACCTGCGTTGGCTGACAAATAGGGTGCGCCCCCATTTGAATTCACAAGTGTCTCAGGTTCAGCTGACTTGATAAGCACAACGCCGCCAAGAGCGTTACTTCCGTAAAGCGCTGAAGCGGGTCCTTTTAAAACTTCGATTTGTTGCAATTGAAATGGATCGAAGTTTCCCCGTCCCTGTGACGCACCGGCTGAACCAAAACCTTCCGGCATAAGGACGCCATCTTTGACCATCAATACCCGGTTACCACCGATGCCGCGAATAATGATATTGGCATCACCGTGACGATCCCCGGTTCTGTCAACTGTTATACCTGGCTCGTAACGCAGTAAATCGCTTAATTTATTCGGAGCCAGTTGTTCAATTTCCTGCTTATCCAATACCGCGATACTGGCGGGTACCTGGTTTAGTTCGAGTACCATTCTTGGCGCGGTCACCTGAATAACATCAGTTGTATCATCCTGGGCAAACGCTGCTGAAGATGTAATGATCGATCCCGTTAGAAGGGCAGTTTTCAAACTAAACCTTATCAATCCCTTTTTTGAAATGCCATTATGGGCATAAGTGTTTGTTTTTTCACACATAATAAACTCTTTAGTCGTATAAAATTTTGTGTCTATCTCAGAGAGAGACCTGTTAGAAAATAAAGTTCGAGTGTGAGGAACAATTTATCCAATAAACAATTAACCAAGCATGCCAGCAATTCGAAATTGCTCGGCACCTAATTGCATAGATTGTATTTTGGAAAACTGATAATCTCCCCACTATAAAAGCAGGGACGGAGGAGCGCGTTTTTGCGAAATACTACCACTAAAACTTCCCAGAGAGAAATTGGTAAATGGCAACTTAGTGGTGAGTAAATGGTCGCTAGCAACCAAAGAAAAATATAGGTCACAGAAACCATAGATAGATTTTTCATATGCATGGAACAGCTCACAACTATATTCAGTTTGATGCTCATCCTGATGGTCATGACCGTGATCATGGTCGTGATGATGGTGGTGGTGATGGTGACCATCTTCATAATGAATTGTTGCATGGTGAAAAGTCGCAATCTGCATGCAAACACATGCAGAAAATGCGAGAAGTAATAGTCTCTTTATTATACTTTTGTTTCTGAGCACCAAACCCCCCAGAGAATCCATTTATAATTTTGAGGAACTATAAAACGTTATAGTATAACATTAAAGTGTTTTTGTTCGTTCAGTGCAAACATTTTTCGAGCGGAAAATCTTTAGATGTGTCTGCTGAGACTAATGATATTGATGTTCTAAAACGCCAATTAGTTTGATTGTTTTTGAATGTCCGGTTTAGGTCGTTAGCGGACACTCAAATTTTACAGAAAAAACAATAGACCTGCCTCCGAAGGCAGAGGCCGTGAGTTCGAATCTCGCCGGGTGCGCCAGTAAACTGCTGAATAACAAATCTCGTTTGCATTTGACGTCTATAATATGAGAGATTAACGGCTTACCTTCTTATGTGTAAGGCTCCTTAACTCAAATTACAGCCGAGAAGCCCAGAAACAGCTAAAATATTCTGACTTTGATCCTGGTTTTTAACAGTAAGAACGCCCGAGGGGATTTTGATGCCTTCATATAGATTTCGACCAACTTCCGGTTTTAGACGGACTATGAGTTCGGTTGTGTCCGATTTAAAGCTTTGCTGCGCATAAAACCCCGGAATAATCATGTCACTTGCGCCATCGCGGGCAAGGTCTACTGATTTCTGGTTGATCAGCATTGTCGACTGTTCAGAAGCAATATTCTGAACATATACAAGTGGCCGCGAACTTTCCTCAGACCATAGAAATACAGCACACTCCCCTTTCTCCATTTCGCGCGGTGGCAATGTCGTTAGGACAGCACCTGTGCCATTTGGCTGAATAGAAGCAGGCTGGCGAAGCGAAGGATGCGGCCCCACTCCCACATCGACACCACAAGCGCTAAGCAATATCACAACAGGCACAATCAACTCAATTTTACAAAAAATAGTTTTACTTAACATTATGAAATCTCCATTCGTGACTGCCAACCTGGGCCACTTCTGTTAAAGCCAGCAGCAGTTAGCTCATTTAAAAGGTGCGGATTATTTTCAAGACTTTCCGGGAGTGTAACATCAACAACTAAATCAGGAGCTTGCTGGGATATTTCACCAACAACCGAAATAGTGATGCCATTTTTTTCAGATGTGGCAAAAAGTGATACTGTTCCTTCACGGCATTCACCCTTCCCTGCAAGTGGTGGCATATCCAATGAGAAACCAGCTAGAAGACTTACAAGGAATTCTGAACGAAAGTCAAATTGCCCAGCAACACACTCTCCTTTACTATTTGTCTCTAAATGATCTGAATTCATGGTGAGCGTAGCATTATAGGGCACACCATTATGGATAATACGTATGGCCGTTGAGCCAGATAAATCATGAAGCACAAGCTGACTGTTTTGCCTCATCTCCAATTGCCCAGCGAATTGCTTATCAATGTCTTTCGCAAAGAACTTAATCTTCCCTCTTCCTGTAAGGAGTGCTAATTTAATCATGGAAAATTCTAGCTCCCGCCAACTTTCGCCGGCAATGGTCAATGAATTCAATGATCCATTCCAAATAGTGCCTGAAATATTATGATACTTTACCCCGGCAGCATTAAATGAACTTCCCACGATGGACGCGGGAATCCGGGCAACGCTGAACAATATGCAGCACAACACAAAAATGCCGATCAACCATTTTATAGAAAAGCCATTATGCACATCATTCAATGTCAAAATCATAGTGCAGAACCCCCAAACTCAAACTGACCGCGTAGTGTTTCGCCATCCGAATTTTTATTCAATGAAACCTTTGAGACCTGCCAGCCATATTGATCTTTTAAAAGTAAAAGCCAACTATTCATCTCCTGGGTATTTGCGTTATCGATCCAGAATGTAACTTTGTCATCACTACCTGGTTGAATGCGCGATATCGCTACACCAACAGTGCGCGACGCTTCAGTTGCTGCCTCCCTGATTGGCAGTTGTCTGGATATGCTATTGGCGTTGTGCCTATCCACACGCTCTGCCTGTACCGCAAGTGACAATATCTTTGAATAAGATTGTTTTTGCGCCTCAAGGGCTGCGTATGCGGACTGTTTATTGCTTAAAATTGGGTTTATAACCAGTACATATAAAAGAAAACATAGGACCGTTACGCCGCAGGCGACTATCAATATTTGTTCTCGTTGCGTAAGGCCAAGCCAGAATTTATTCATTTTTATTCTCCTGTAGCGCATAACTGCTGAGAATATTATCTTCTGATTGCGTACTTTCCCCTTGGCTAACCATAAAACCACTTTCCAAAAGCTTGCTTTCAAAAAGGTTTGCTTGCGCGTAACTGGGAGAAGAAATCGTAATATCTACCCTCGGACCAGCTATCGATGATGTATCAAAACTAAGGCTTTCTAGCCTTACACCAGCTGATTCACCAACGACTTTAAAGACTCGTTCAGCGATAGGAATATAGGCAGTACCACCTTCGCCACCTCCCTGCGATAACAGCGCTCTCATTTGGGCTTCCGGATTCACAATACGCGTTACATTTGGATAAGTTTGCTTAAATACATCAACTGAGGCATTTTGATAACGATCACGTTCTTGTTCATAGTGATTAATGGTAAGCAAACTTACCAATACCCAAGTCAGAAACCCAATCGCCGCGAGCACTCCTACTCTTTTTAGCGCTTGAAGGTAACGCAGAACTGGTGGTCTTGCGCTATATTTGCCGCTGGCCAGTCCGACGCCATTCGGAACAATCCTGCTTTCATAAACTTCCGAGTATGGTTGATCACCAATTACATGCGTCAAATATTCCTGCTTAACATTAAATCCGGTGCCATTTGCCCGCCTTGCCAAAACCCGGCCAGAGAGCTGCATAATTGCGACATCTTGATCCGGAACTTCAAGCAACGCATAGTCCGGCCAAATCGCTTTTAGAATCTTATTTTCCTTAAGCGCAGCAGTTTTTGCCATTTCAAGCCACGTATGATCACATACAGCAACAAGGTGCTCGCCGTCGCTTTTCTTTTCGATAAGTGACAAGTGCATTTCATTTACGTCACCTGCCACATAGTCTGCCATGACGCCAGGCAGAATTTTTTCAAGCTTGGATGGTGGGATTTCAGGCAATTTGACACTGAAAAAACTGACATATTCACCGGGCAATATCGCGATCGCTCCGGTTTGCACTTTGTTCGGGATTATTTTTATCGGCTCACTCATAGATCATATCCCGATCTTACGGCTGATAATGGTGTAGGTAGCGTCGCGGCTTACCCCAATAAGACTTTCCTGATGAACTCGGCTATCTCCATATCTAACATCCACAACCAGTTTGTATCTTTGTGGTTTAATTGAAAATTGCCTTCGGATATCACTTCCAATTTCTAAATTTGCCAAAAGGTTATTATTCCAAAATCGCGCAATATTATCGAAGCCATTCGCTGGCCGCCCTTCGATAACGCTTACTATATTCTGTTGCGACACCGATGGCCCCAAGAGTGCATGCAAAAGTGGTGCATGGGAAATGGTCGTTGAGTTGACGTTAACGACGGTTTCCATGGTTCCCACGTCGATACAAGCAAATGGTTTTAAGGCTTCGATAAGGTCTTCAGAGTATCCCTGGACAAGCCTTAGCTCTTCTATTTCCTTGATCGGCTGATTGGATGCACGGTACGGAGTATCCAATTGTGTGTAACTGAAGCTCTCAGCTCCCATTGACATTGGTCTTTCATCAGAATCCTGCCAGTCTACAAGTGCCGCCGCAAGAGAAGTTGCCAGACGCGCCCCAATTCCTAAATTATTTAATAAACGAATATATTGTTCGTAACTGTTGGTGTTGACCTCATAACTGGCGCCATTGTTCACCTGCACCAATGAAGATAGATTAAAGCAATTTGAGGTTTCAATAAGCTCACCCGTAACTTCACCACCTTCGATTTGAAAACTGACCTTTTGATCTGGGTGTGTCATATTCAAAAAAGCTGCAAGCTCTTGGTTCTGAGAGAGCTTTAGGGCCTGCTCACCACCAACAATTTCTGCTGCCAGTGCGTATTCACGCGCTTGGTATGACTGAGATTGTGTCCCACTGATATACGTAAAATGGCTCAGCACTTCAAAAGTTGCAACCATAGCGGCGCTCATCACAGATACCAGCAATAGTACAGATAAAAGAGCAGCACCATCTTCATTTTTCCGAAAATTCATTGGCCCGCTCCAAGTTGAAAACGGTTCACATATGAAAATGGCTGAAGATTTTCTGCTTCTTTAAGTGACCAGGTAATCTCAATTGCTCGTGGGTACGAGCGGTTCGCTACATCGGAATATCCTAACCACTGATTTTGCCAAAGAGTTCCGTCATAATACCGAAGCGCGATCTCTTGAACATTATCAAGTAGTATATAATCTCTGTAAGGCGTATCGGGCGTAATATTAGGCCGCTCGTAGGAACGTCTGATCAGTTTCGTATCTTCGATCAAATATTCAATGCTTTCGGCGGGCGAAAGATTAACATCGATTTTTGAAAATTCACCATTGCCACGTGTTAGCTCGATAACCGTATTGCCTGTCATTTGATTACGACCATTAAAAGCAATTTTATGCTCATGAACATTTAGCAGATCTTCTCGTAAAAAAGATCGTGCCTTTTCAATATCCTGTAAATGAGCCGTTTTATCAGTCATCATCTGATTTGAATCTGCGAAGCTGCTCATGATGGCTAGCGACATAATTGAGACCACCGAAAGAATAAACACACCAACCAGGGTTTCCACCAGGGTGAAACCGTCGTCTGCTTGAATATTGATCGCATTTTTATTCATCGGTTTTTTCTAAATCCGTTAATTTCAAACAGTGGCGCCCTACCATCCATTTTCATTACGCTTAGCGAAATCGCCATCAGTGGCTGCTGGGGTATATTTCTTACCTCGGCTTGCCAGATAAACTCCATTCCAGCTTGATATTCGGTTCCATTTATCGATCCCGGCGCCGGCGGAATTTCTGAAAGACGTAGTTCAGTGAGCGCGTTCTCCGCGACAATCCGCGCAAGCAATCTTTCATTTAGATCGCTTGTACTCTTTAATGCACCGGTTTGCGTGGAAATCATTGGAATGACCGCCATCGACAAAATAGCGATCGCTACAAGCAGTTCCAGCAGCGAAAAACCGTCTTCTGTCGAGGTTTGATAACGCAATTTTAGCCTTCCTCCCAATTTCCGATATCAAGATTCAGTCCTTCACCGCCAAGGCGGCCATCAGCACCAAGTGAAAAAATATCAAACACACCATGCTCACCGGGAATCAAGTACTGATATTCCATGCCCCATGGATCGGTGGGTAGTGATTTGATGTAACCTTCACTACGGATGCTACTCCCCTGCGGTGCGGCGGTTAGAATCTCAATCCCTTCTTCCATTGTCGGGTATTTCATTTGATCCATCCGGTACATTTCCACAGCTTGTGCAATGGTGCGAATGTCAGCCTTGGCTTTTTCGACCATCGCTCGGTCCTGATTGGGCAATACGTTCATGACAACCACAGTTGTCAACAGCCCCATAATCACCACAACCACCATCAATTCAATCAGTGAAAAGCCATCTTCTGCTTTTGCTGTATTTATGGCATCTTCGCTTTTATTGATATATTTCAATACGTTAATCATAATATTTCCAATCCATTATCCTAATACCAGACTGTTAAGTTGCATAATTGGCAACATGATCGACATCACAATAAGTCCGACGGCGACCCCCATTACAATAACGATCATTGGCTCTAGCAAGCTCAGCGCTTTTTGGCTAATGCCATCAAATTCATTTTCCAGATAATCCGATATTTTGAGCAGCAAGTAAGAAAGTCTGCCGCTCTTTTCGCCCATTGAACTCATATAGACCAACAGCGATGAAAATATACCGGTACGCTTCATCGCAACTGATAGGTTGTGCCCCTCACGAACCTGAAGATAGACATCGTCAATCGCATCGCGAATAACTTCATTGGATACTGTTTCTTTCGCTGCCTTTATCGCTTGCAAGACCGGGCTTCCGCCGTCGATAAGCGTTGCCAACGTTCTTGCAAACCTGGCACTTGAAACCGATTTAGTAAGGCGCCCAATAAACGGTGTTTTTAAAAGTAACCTATGTACCTTAAGTCGAAATGATCGGCGTCTGTTAAGGCCGATAAACATTGCTATTGCCCCAACAAACAACACAAGCAAGAAAAGACCATAGCTTATAAAAAAATCAGACAGACCCATGACTGCGCGTGTAAGAAATGGCAACTCAGCGTCCATCCGATCAAACTGTGACACGACTTTTGGTACAACCGCGGTCATTAGAATGACAATCACCGTAAATGCCACGACACTGAGAACTGCCGGGTAAATCATTGCGGTGCTAATTTTTCTTTTTATGTCTTCGCTTTTTTCATAATAGTCAGCAATCCGTTCCATAATCGGACCGAGCTCACCTGACGCTTCACCAGCAGCAATCATCGCCCGATAAAGGTTTGGAAAGCTCGCTTCTTCCGCCTTCATCGCTTCTGAAAGCGTCTTGCCCTCTGACACCTGTACACGCACGTTTGTCAGTATATTTTTAATGGTTGGTTTTTCGCTTTGTGATGCAAGCGCAACAAGGGATTCCTCAACTGGCGTACCCGCACTGAACATTGTCGCCATCTGGCGCGTAAGCAAGGTCAAATCACGTGAATTTATCGCTTTGGTGTGGCTAAAAGAGAGGGTACCAACTTTAAATTGCTTTTTATTCTTGCCCTGTTTGAGCTCAATAGGAAAAAGCGACGCGGCATTTAATTTTTGCCGCGCATCACGCAAGCTGTCAGCCGCAATGACACCCTTCTTGGTCTGACCCGCTGCATCCATGGCTTCATAGCTATATGCCGGCATGATCCTGATTCCCGAATTTTGAAACGCGCATCACTTCTTCGATTGTCGTAACACCACTTAGAATAAGTTCACGCCCGTTATCAGCCAAAGTTGATTGATTTTTAAACGCATATTCGCTCATTGCCTGCTCACTTGCACCTTCCTGGATCATTGTCCGAAGTTCATCTGTGACTGTGACGAGTTCATAAAGTGCTGTTCGCCCACGATAGCCTGTGTTTTTGCAGTCAACACAGCCCACAGGGCGACAGGCCATTTTGGCATTTTCCTCATCAACATTCATTTGATTGAGAAAGGCAGGTGTCGGATCAATTTCCGTTTTACAATTGTTACACAGTCTGCGCACCAAACGCTGTGCCAATATGGCATTGACCGATGACGATAGAAGATATCGTTCCACGCCCATATCAACCAAGCGTGTTATGGCCGAAACTGCGCTGTTGGTATGGACTGTCGATAGCACTAAATGACCAGTAAGGCTTGCTTGCACGGCCATTTCTGCTGTTTCCATATCTCGAATTTCACCGACCATTACAACGTCGGGATCTTGTCGCAGTATAGAACGCAGTCCACTGGCAAAGGTCATCCCTACTTTAGAGTTCACCTGTGTTTGGCTAATGCCAGGAAGGGCATATTCAACCGGGTCTTCAACCGTCATAATATTTCTGGTTTGATCATTCAGGTGCGTCAGCGCCGCATAAAGCGTGGTTGTTTTACCAGAGCCCGTTGGACCCGTTACCAGTATGATGCCGTTTGGCTCCGCGAGAGAGTTTTCAAGACGCTTAAGCGTCTTTTTATCCATTCCGAGTTCAGCCAATTTAATTTTTGCACTGTCTGTATCCAACAGCCTCATAACAACACGTTCGCCGTATCTAATTGGCAGCGTTGATACGCGCACGTCATAGGCTTTACCACCTAATGTAAGGGAAAGACGTCCATCTTGCGGCAATCTTTTTTCCGCGATATCGAGCCTTGCCATCACTTTAATGCGCGATACGAGGTATGGTGCCAGTTTTGGCGAAAGTTCTGCGAGCTCGGTAAGTACTCCATCAATCCTGAGCCTCGCCTTCATACACCCTTCAAAAGGTTCCAAATGAATATCTGACGCGCCGGATTTAACGGACTCACTCAAAAGCGAGTTGAGCAATCTGATGACCGGTGCATCGTCTTCACCACCAAGCAAATCTGCTGATCGTTCAACTCCTTCAAGAATTGCATCAAGGTCTTCATCCGTCTTATCTTGAAGTGACGTATCAATGTCGTCCTGCAGACTCCGCGTAGAGTAAACTGTGGATAAAATTTCATTATATTCTTGTTCTGAAAAACGCTTAACTTCATCAATTGACCCAAAAACCCTGAGTACTTCTGGGAGCATTTCATTATTTGCGGCATCGCTCATACATAACGTATAACCGTTATCATCTTCCCCAATTAAAATACCATTTGCCTTTGCAAAGCTATAAGGCAGCAAATGCGGATCACGGAATGTTTTCTTTTGATTTTTTTCTTGTTTTCCCATTTCGTCACTCACTTGAATTTCGCGTTGTTTCAATGACGTTTTGCAGCATTTCATCTACTGAGAGGCCCGAACCGGATAGGGTTTGACGCTGTCGCATATAGTCGAATTTTTTATTGGTTACACGCTCCAGGTCTTCCTGATCGCGTACGATCGTTGGACGCAGAAAAATCATGAGATTTGTATTTTCGCGTGTTTTGCCTTCACTTCTGAACGCACGCCCTAAAAGCGGAATGTCACCAAGCACTGGCACTTTATCCACGCTTATGCGCTCGTTTTGCTGGATAAGGCCACCGAGGACGATAATCTCGCCGTCGCTAACTCTGACCGTCGTTTGTATCTCTCTCTTGTTGGTGACAAGTTCCGTTGATATGGCGCTAACGGGTCCAGAAATGGTTGATACTTCCTGGCGAATATCAAGTCTGATTTCGCTGTTATCGTTAATTTGCGGTTTGATATCAAGCTGGATACCAACATTTTTGCGCTCGATGGTTCTGAAAGGATTGCTGTTTGCACTTCCGAGTGCTTCGCCGGTTGTGATGGGAATTTCCTGGCCAGCCATAAAGGTCGCCGATTCATTATCAAGTGCCATTACGGACGGGGTGGACAAAATATTGCTGTCAGTATCACTGGCCAGTGCGTTTAAAATAACCCCGAAGACACCATTATCAGATGTGCGCCCCGCTGCACCGACAGCAAAACCATCAAGACCGAGAAAACTATCAACTGCTGCCGCCTTGAGAATATTTGATGCACTGTTGCTTGAGTTATCATTGCCATCATTAACAACAATGGCGCCAGTTGCCGCCAAAATGTTAGGCGCAGCATTGGAATAGTTGGCCACCGTAAAGGGAATATTGCTGCTGTCACCACCAGCAAGAATATACTGAAGCCCCAACTCTTTAGAGGCATTTTCAGAAACCTCAACAACGATTGCTTCCACCAGCACCTGATCCTGTGGCACATCAAGTTCAGAGATCACATCCGCCAGCCTTTGCTGCATTTCCGGGCCAGCATTAATCACCAGCGAATTGGTACCCTGGAATTCTGCGATCGTTACGTCTTCACCGTCCGCACCAACCGCTGCACCCCCATTTTCCATAGTGATCGCGTCCACAAGCTGTTGCAGCACCGGAAGCATTTTATCTGTGGTGGCATATTTTAACCTGATCATGCGCATATCGCCACGGCTGGCGTTATTGGCATCAATATCAGCAAGCACTGGCATATATTGATCCAGCACTTCCGGCATCCCTTTTAGGATCAATGAATTGCTGCCTTTAACCGGGATTGTTTGGATAAGTTGACCGGCAGCGCCATCAAAGCCTGATTGTGCTGTAAGTTGAGTTGCCACTTCGGCCATTTCAGTTGGTGATGTATGAGTAAGATTTAGGGTTCGAATTACTGTTTGATCGACGTCGATTGATGTCACAATTTTCGAAAGTCTAATCAGATTATCCGCGTGATCTGTAACAATTACCATCGGAAGGCCAGCACGCGAAAAACTGCTGCCGCCACGTGAAATATAAGGCTTAAGCGCTGTCGCAACAGTTACAGGATCGGTGTGCTTGATCGTAAATACACGCGTAATCAGCATATCACCACTGATATTTTCACCTACTGGGCCGGCGTCACCAAGGGCTATTTCACTTCTTGTAATTTTAAAGGCGCCACTTGATGTCGGAACCGCTGCCATGCCATTGACTTTAAGTACCGACAGCAGCGTTTCAAACAGGAGCTCTCCGGATATTGGCTCGGAAGAAATAAGGTTTACCTGCCCGTTTACCTGGGGATCGATAATGAAAGTCCGGCGCGTCTCAAGTGCTACATCCTCAATGAAGGTACGCAAGTCAGCATCCCGGTAGTTCAGTGTTGTGCCATTTTGCTGCGCGAATGAAGCAAAAGAAAATAAACACAGATATATTGCGAATAAATATCTCAAAGTTACTGTCCCAATATAGAGGTGGAAATGGATAGACTTAAAGGCTCGCCTCGCCGTTCCAGCTTTAGTTCGAGTGTCCCTGACTGCGCTTCTTCAGGAATTTCACTTACACGCTCCCACGAGTGCAGCTCATTGCCATTAACGACACTGATGATGTCCCCTACCTCAAGACCCGCCAAGATCAGAAGCGCTCTATCTGAATCAGGTCCGATAACAAAACCAGCGATACTGCGACCGTTGCGATAGGGACTAAGGGCCAAAGCATTAATGAAACCTGAGATTACGTCCTCTGGTACCGCTGAGGTCTCCGGTGCATGGGACGTTGTGCTATTTGACAGTGGTGAAGCCATGCGATCTTCGTCCAGATAAATTGTCTCCATCCTTCCACTACGCCTAAATTCAATTCGGTCTTGATAAATCGCGGTCAAAACCGTATTTGGTGCAATTTCGCTTCCCACCTGAGCGAGCTGCTGGACCGATCCCTGCGACGTCAAAATAACAGTTCCATCGCCGCCGCCGTTCGCACGAATTCCAAAAATCTTCACATCCAACGTACTTTCAGGAAGCGCAGCAGTTGGTTGTTGGTCAATAATTTGATTATTCGGATAAAAAGCATCAACTGTTTTTAGGTATGTGATTTTACTTGCATCACCCATATTATCCGACGTCGCGCTGGATGCCTGAACCGTCGTAGGAATTTCAGCAGCAGTATTTTTTTCAATAAAAAACAAAACTAAATTTGCACTGAAGAACGCAAGAGTAACCACAGCAATTAATTCCAGTCCTGCTACGGACAAGCGAAATGGAACAGGCAATTCTGCTTGCATTATATTTCGTGAATTTTGCTTTACTTCAGCGGTCACAACAATGGTCCCAGCTCGTGATTGATTAGGTGATTCTTTTATTTCTCGTAAATTTTTAGCAAACTTCTGTTATGGTTATGTTTCACAAATGCTACAAAAATATTTCACTTTCCAAAAAGAAAAAGCCCGGTGGTTAGCCGGGCTTAATAGTTTGAAAATATTAGATATTTTATTTAGAATTCGTAATTAAACCCTAGCTGGAATGTTCTACCAATCTCAAAAGATTCAGCAATTTCCGTACCTTGCATCCTCAGCGCCTTCTCATTAAGAAGGTTTTGTGCCTTAAATGTTACAGTTACCGGATTCTCACCCCAAAGGTTGACATCGCGACTGTAAAGAAGGTTCAACTGAAGCGGAATATCTTCAATCAAATCAGGTCTGTTTGAAGAACCAAGACGGTAAATCCGATCTCCCTGATAATTGACGATGATATTGAACTTTTCACCGATATCGAGGTTTTCGAAACCAACCTGGAGGTTCGCCAGATAGTCAGACTGACCTTGCAATCTTCCAACCAGATTGGTAATGCGGTCAAAGTTATCAGCGCTTCTGGTCACTTCGGAGTCGATGTATGACGCGTTAGCCTTTACAAAGAATTCCCGGTCACCAACTGTGGTAAGAACTTTTTCAATTTCCGCTTCAAAACCTTTTAGTGTTGCATTTTCCGCATTGGCAATTGTATCGGCTTCACCGTCCCCACGCGCGAAGATTGATTGCTCGATCGGGTTATCAATTTCCTTATAGAAGGCACCCAGCGTCAAACTTTCACCAGCCGCAAAGTACCATTCAAACCGTGCGTCATAACTGCGAATTGTTGCTGGCGTCAGATCAGGATTACCTCTTTCTGTACGGCCATCTTCACGAACGAAGAACACAGGTGCCAGCTCGCGGCTGTCAGGTCTGTTGATCGTTTCAGAGAAGGCAAGACGAATTTGCATATTTTCAACAAATTCCCACGTCACTGTTGCAGAAGGAAGCCACTTGGTGAGTTCCTGATTGATGGTGATGTCTTCAAAGGTTGTACGGTCTGTTGAGTTAACGGACTGGACACTGTCTTCGTAGCGTACACCCGCAGAAACACGAACTGTGTCTGTCACCTGCGCATCGATTTGCGCAAACAGTTGAGTATTTTCGAACTCAGCCGTAAAGGCACTTGAAGCGTCAAAGAATTCGTCCAGATAGATGCCATTTGGATCAATATTGACTGACCCGAAAATTACTTCTGGAACGAAAGTTCTTAGCTCGTCATTGGAGACTTGCGAGAGGTTAAAGCCATATTTCTTATAATCAGAATCACGGCTTTTCTCGTTGTAGCTCGCACCAAATTTGAAATCGAGTGCAACGCTTTCAATGTAAAATGGTTGTTTAACATTGAAACCGATGTCATTGGAGGTATCGTCCAGGTCACCATACTCAATCCGGTTACTATCGTTACGACGAAGCATTTCGAAAGCGTCCGAATTGTTGTCATACACATAAGTATAACGCTTGCGCATCGGCACATCACGCTTTGCTTTGGTTGTATTGGCATGCCAGTAAAGCTCCGTTTCAGAAGCATCGAAAAAGTCGAAGATATGTTCACCATCAAGTGTGTGTGACCATACTTGTCGCTCCACCCAGTCGAGGCGGGTGAAGTTCGCAAGATCTTCAGAGTTGGTACGACCTTGTTGAATTTCAACTGTTTTCTGGCTTGATCGTAGAAGCAACGATGTATATTTGATCGCGTGATCCACATTGATCTGCCAACCAAGTGACGTAAATGCATTGAGATCAATATCCCATGTGGTCACATCGTAACCACATTCGGATCCCGCAACACCAACGGCTTCACAAGCCCGTGGGCTAAAATCACGGTCTGCTTCAAGGCCCGATGCAGTTGCACTTGATGCCTTATAGGAGCTTCGCTGGCCAAATTTATTTCTGAATTTGCTGCCATAATCGACCGCAAAAATCACACCAAACTCTCCTTCGTCACCAGCAGCCATACTGGTACCACCGGCAGTGTTAAAGTCAAAGTCAGGTGCGTTATTCTGAAAGTCAATCGACCAAACATATGGAATGGCTTCACCTGCCTGCTCAAGCGTGGCCGGGCTCATACCTTCCAATGTTGGATTTGCCGCAATGATTGATGGAATTTCACGTGTACCATCATCAAAGCCAAATAAATCGGTGTCACTACCATAATAAGTCAGGCCATCTTTGAATGTAGAAGCGGTATTGAACCCCGTACCCAAGCCAATTTCAAAAAATGGCTCGTCTGGAACTACTTTTGTGCGGATATCAATGACACCGCCACCAAAGGCCCCCGGAAATTCAGCAGAGTATGTTTTTTGAATTAACACACTGCCCACAAGTGAAGTCGGGAAGATATCCAGTGGCACCGCTCTTTTGAGCGGATCCGGTGAAGGAAGCTCAATTGCGTTAAGCAGTGTAGATGTATAACGCTCGTTAAGACCTCGAATTACAACATATTTGCCGGTTACGTCCGGTGAAATACCAGGCAGTCGAGTAAGCGCAACCGCGATGTCACTATCCCCCGCCAGACTAAAATCGTCAGAGCCGACAACGTTCGAAATTTCAGATGTCGCCCTTTTTTCGTTTGGAATATATCGCCCTATTGTAACGATAGTATCCACATTACTTTGATCTGCTTGCTGCGCCTCTTGTGCTGAAACAAGTTGCGGTGCTGTAAGTGCACAGGAAGCGAGTAACGCGCATTTTAATGTATTTTGGAACATTTTCATATTTGTCACCATTTTATAAATAAAATTACAAAATGCTGTGGCGGTAACAGTGTATCGCCACAGCTTTCGTTATCGTTTCCTTAGTCGTTGACCCAAACTGTCCAACCGTTGAGCCAGTTGCCAGCTTCATTCGGAACCGCACCAATGTGTGTGGTTGCATCGAACCAGGCATCCAGTGTTGTTGGATCTGTTACGGTCACACCATTTTCGGTTGCACCGTTAATGAAGGCGTGCGAACCACCGGTTGGCGCAACCAGTGTGCTTGCACCAGTTCCATTATTGGCTTGACCGTTAAACCATGCCGCCAGGTCGCCATCTTCAGCGTCTGAAGCAAAGCTTGTTGTACAGGACATGTAGGTTGAGGTGATGGTGATACCATCGGCACCGTCACGTCTTGCGTATGTCGCGGCCTGGTCAAGGTCCAGACATTGATCAAGGAAGTTTGCAACAACTGTGTTGGTGATTTTGGCACCGGTACCTTCACGAAGGAGCATACCGATGTCGCCGCGCGTATCACCACCTACCAGCGTAATATTCGATAGCAGGGGTTGCGCATATGGTGTTGCATCGTTGTCGCTTCCGTTGTTATCCGCTTCGATACCCTGGTCAGTAGCAGCCTGGTTATCGTTTTGAACAACGACGGCATGTTGAATTGCACCGCGCCATCCTTTGGTCCAGTCGATACTGTCATCGTCCGCACCTGTAACAACCAAATGCTTTACGCGAACTGTACCGCCGAAGAATTCAACGCCGTCGTCAGCTCCGTTATGAACCTGCAGATAATCAACTTCTGTACCGCGGCCAACACCTTCAAAGGCGATGCCGTTAAGTTCATCATCATCCGTGATTGGGTTACCTGCATATTTCACAACGACATAGTACATTTGACCACTGTCGTCGTCATCGTCGTTACCGCCGTAAAGGCCGCTATCGCCTTCACCTGCTGCTTCACAGATGCCAACGCCACAGCCGTTGATGGTTGCGCGACCATTGATCACCAGACCGCCCCATAGAGATGTATCTGTATCAAGGTTACGTGTCGCATCGTTGGTTGCTGTCATTGTGATTGGCGCATCTGCCGTACCGTTAGCAAAGATTTTCGAACCGCGTGAGATCACGAGGAAGGAAAGTGGATCTTCACCTGCAATGGTTACACCTGCGTCAATAAACAGGTTACCTGCTTCGGCGTCAGCAATTGGGTTATTCACATCACCGCCAAGGTCTTCACCGATAACCACTTTTCCGCGAAGGAAGTAGTCAAGGCCTGCCGCCAGGCGGATGTTACCAGTATATTCACCTTGAAGGATACAGCCACCGGCACCGTTTGATGTTGAGCCTACTGGGCAAACTGGGTTCGGGTTAATGGCATATGACCATCCGAGTGTCCAGTTATCCGCAGCGTCATCTGACTCTACAGCACCAATATATGTTGTTGCGTCAAACCAAGGGTCAATTGCGTTTACGTCAGTTGCTGTTACACCATTTTCAGTAACACCGTTGATAAAACCAGAAAGCGTTGAAGGCTGAGCCGAGTTATTGGCTTGTCCAAGGAACCAGGCCTCAAGGTCGCCATCTTCCGCGTCAGAAGCAAATGGAACATCACAGCCCAGTAATGTTGATTGGATTGTGATACCATCTGCACCGTCACGACGTGTGTATGTTGCTGTCTGATCGAGGTCGAGACAGAAATCCAAGAAATCTGTTACAACCGTATTGTAAATATTGGCACCTGTACCTTCACGAAGAAGCATACCAATGTCACCGCGTGTTTCGCCGCCAATGATTGTTACATTTGACAAAGTTGGCTGTGCAAATGGTGTAGCATCGTTGTCACTGCCATTGTTATCGGCTTCAATACCTTGGTCGGAAGCTGATTGGTTGTCATTTTGCATGATAAGAACGTGCTGGGCACGACCGCGCCAGCCTTTTGTCCAGTCAAGACTGTCATCGTCAGCACCAGTAATGATCAAATGTTTGATGTCAGCTGTACCACCGAAGAACTCAACACCATCGTCCGCACCGTTATGAACGTGAATGAAGTCTAGCGTTGTGCCGCGACCAACACCTTCAAAGGCGATACCATTAAGCTCGTCATCATCTGTGATTGGGTTACCAGCGTAGCGAACCTGAATGTAACGCATTGTACCTGAGCTATCATTATCATCTATACCGCCGTACATTCCGCTATCACCTTCACCAGCAGCTTCACAAATACCTGCGTCACAACCGTTAATGGTTGCTAGACCGTTTACAACGATACCGCCCCATTCGGATGTAAATGCTTCTGAAAGAGCGTTGGCATTGGCATTAAAACCGCGCTCAATGTCTGCAGCAGAGGTAAAGATAATCGGCTGACCAACATTGCCGTCAGCATCAATTGTTGAACCACGTGCAATTACAAGGAATGAATTTTCATCAAGACCGGCAATTGTTGTGCCAGGCTGAATTTCAAGATTTACACGTGTACCGCCAGTACCGTCAGAAAGTGTTTCCTGACCAATTGTCACTTTACCATTCAATAGGTAAGTGTTTCCGGCTGTTAGCGTAAGATTTTGTGTAACTGTACCTGAAATTTGGCAAGCACTACCTGTTCCCAGCGCCACTTCCGTGGTTCCAGCAGGACAGTCAACAACGACGCCACCGCCACCACCACCGCCGCTGCCACCGCCGCTGCCGGTGCCAGGATTATCACCGGTTTCACCTTTCGAGGCAAGCTCGGTATTTTTGTCTGCACAACTTGTAAAAGCTGAAAGAGAAACTGCTGCGAAAATAATCAGAAGCAGTCTTTTAACATTATTGAGATTTGTCATTTCGACCCCATTTTAATTAATAAATTGAACACTTTTGTTCAGCCTTATGTTTGGTTTGGACTCACCCGAGTCCTTTAAGCTGTTCCTACATAGGGGGGGTATGTGATGTTTTTGTTTCAGTGGTGTGATAAAATTATGAAATAGAAATTAACGAATTAGAAATTGATTAAAACGCTTAAATAACAGTAGCTTATTCGAAAATTTTCAATAAACCAAAAAATCATAATTAACGATCATTACAGTTTTGTTGATCAATTTTCGGAAAAGATTACAAGTTTACATACTGAAAATTCATAGAGTCCAGATGAGACTCGGAGGCCGATCCTAGGAAAGCAGCAGAAGTATTTCGTCTTCAAACAACCAACAAATCCAGATGGCGATAGCAATGAATGGACCAAAGGGTATTTTGAACTCGCTCAGGCCTGATTTTTTAGTCATCAGTTTGGGCGTAGCATACAAAATAGCCCCTATCGAAGAGATCAACATCATGATCGGCAGAACAATCGGATTAAGCCACACGGCCCCGGCAGCAAAAAGTTTAACATCGCCCATACCAAGTCCCTGCTTCCCCCTTATCATTTTGTAGAAAATCGAAATCAGAAGAAACGCCGTCAATGCAATTGAAAATGAAATTAAGGGACTTATAACGCCAATCCCCGAAATTGTGGTATAGGCAATCCCCCATACCAAAACAGCGCCAGTTAATATATTCGGCAACTTCAGCGTTTTAAAATCGAAGTAACAAAGCGCCACAAACAGTCCCCAAAGTGGCAACGCAAAATAAAATGGCCTTTCTGAAAAAAACATCATAGTAAGAGATGCCAAAATCAGAAAGGCCACTGAAATCTTTTTTGCCACTTATCGAACCCGCATATAGATTGCTAATGTTCGAGCATAGTGGAGGAAATTATATATTTTTACAAGTTCCCAAGACGCTCAATACCGTCTTTTGCAATATATTTTACTTTTCGGGGCATACCTGACAAAGTCATGGCAAAACTATTATCATGCCCGTCCAAAATTTCCTGATAAAGTGCGTGCGCCTGCTCAATACGACCTGTTGCGCTATATATAAAAGCAAGATTCACTTTCGCAAAAATTTGATCTTCAGGACCAAAGTCGGTTGAAATTAATTCGGCTTCGGCTGATGACCAGTCGCGGTTAGCGATTTTATCAGCCGCAATGCTACTTTCTTGTAAAAGAATAAGTGATGAAGAAAGATCTTCTGCATTTGCCGCACTTATTCCCAGTCCAAGGGTGAGTGCTATTCCTATCGCCAATTTCTTCATATTGTACTCCTTTGCATTATTTAACGTAATTTTTTTTAATACTGTCACATAACTGTAATATTCGAGTGATATGATAATATCGATTAATGATAAATTGACCTCGAATCGGCGGGAAGTCAACGGCTTACGCTGAACCTCCTTCATGTTTAACAAAACTGTAACAAAACTTTAACTTAATGGTCATTTCGACTTAATGTCCTTGTCATTTTCTGCTGCTTTTATGTCTAAATTGTAAAATTTATTAATTTTTTATTTAGGCATAATATTCAAATGGGCAAATTTCTCGCAGCAATTTCAATTGTTATACACTTCTATATGGCAGCGACCAGTACGTCATATGCTGGCAGCGGTGTGGTAGGCGAAATTAATATTCCGTCTGAGTTAACCCGATATGCTTATGCTGTGCCAGCTCCTACTGCAGAAACACGCGATCCTTCTTATTCAGTTGCAGTTACCTTTGTAAGATCGACTGGTCTACACAAAAGTCTTTCTCTATTGCTGCTTGATTCAGTAAAAACCGATGAAGTGGTGGAAGCCGCGATTTTAAAATATGGATTTGAGAACGTAAAAAACATTGTAGTCGACAACATCAAACACACCACCACAGACTATCGTGATCAATGGAATGACTTACTTGCCACAATCTATAGCAGTCAGTTTGACGCGCACATTTTGATGTCAATTGTTAAAAAGGGTGAGAAGTCACCTTATTTTGCTGACTTTATTGCCCGGCAAAAGCAAATGAATACCAGTGAGCAGCTGGCTACAAGTGATGTTTTCAAAAAAGCTCACAAAGAACTTATTAATTCTCTTAGAATAAATTTCGATAGCTAACTTCTTCCCATCGAAAATTGAGCCCCTTGAGTCCAATACTTGCGGGCTGCATTAACGTTCTGTTACGCCATAATCCATTAAGTATAAAAGTCGCCAACTAAACTTACCGATTACCCAATATCTGTACGGAATCGCTTTGTGCACTCTTGTCCGGTACGACGTAAACCTTAACCCCATTTAAAATTTCTGACATTTCTTCGAGATATATGCGTCGCTCCATCGTTTCAGGCGACTTCTGCCATTCTTCCGCAAGGCTGGTAAAACGAACCACCTCGCCCCTTGCTGTTTCAAGCCGGCTAAACTGATCTGCCAGTCCCTCATTTCTAATCCGGGTGGCTTCAGCTTCTGCGTCAAACAACATTTGGTTTTTCTGGGTTTCTGCCTGTTCTATTCTTCTGTAGCGATCGGAGTTGGCATTTTGAACCAACTGGAACGCGTCCGCAACACCATCATTATTTGGCGGCGAAAGAGACTTAACAATAACATCCTGAACTTGAATTCCGGTATTGGCACCATCCAGTTCATCTTGCATGGCCTGCCGGATGCGGCTTCCAAGCAGCTGGCGCCCTGTTGTCAGAATATCGTCAACACTTTGTTCCACCAAAGATCTTGTCAACATCTTTTGTGCCACGTAATCAAGGAATACTTCCGGATTATCATGAGACGTTTCATAGAGATCCAGCTGCGTTATCGTATATTGAATATCAACCTGGATTTCCACCAGACTGGCACCGCCCGTCATCCATAAGTTTCTCGCACCAAACGTGAAGCTCTCAAGTGTGGGAGCGGTATCTCCCACCGAAAGAATCAGGTTTGCTTTGGTTGTTCTTACTGTTTGACTGCCAAATGGATACGGCGCATTCCAATGAATACCTGCTTCGACATTACGGTCAATCATTTTACCGAATATGTAGGTGACAGCGGTTTCTTCTGGTTCCACCGCATAAAAGCCGGAGACGGCATAGAGCGGTAGCAGCAATAATCCTAAGCCATATAGAAGTTTCTTAATCATTATCTATCCGCCGATCTGTTTTCAAGAGGTGGATTTGTTAGAAGATCAAGCAGTGGGGAATCTTCCGGCAGTATCAATGTTGTATCAAGATCAATGATGCTTCCATACACTTCCAAAGTTCGCAAAAATTCGTAAAAATCTTCTTTATCTTTATAGGCTTCCGCGTAAATGCGTGCTGCTTCTGCTTCTGCTTCACCACGTGCGATCTCCGCTTCAGCTTCGGCTGAAGCAATTATCTCAGCGCTTTGTCTGCTTGCGTCCGCAAGGATTTTTCTAGCTTCTGCATCCCCTTCTGAGCGGTAAGATTTCGCAATACGCTCACGCTCCGCACGCATACGGGCATACACACTGATCAAGTTCTGTGCAGGGAAATTGAATTTTGAAACTCCAATGTTGGTAAATTCAATACCATAATCGCGACTGGCCAGCGTGGAGGCCTCATTAAAGATCGATTGTTCCATTGCGGAAATATTTTCAGCTGCCATCATGTCACTGAGCTGACTAATGTCGGCAGGGATATAATCCGTGAATGGTTTTTGCCCTAGCGCTGCACCAAAAAGGGACTTCACCAGATTTTCTATACGAGCTTCCGCTGCATCTCTGGTTCTAAGTGCCGTCAGGAACTTTTCCGGATCCACAATCCGCCATGTCAGGAAGGAAGAAACAATGATATTCTTTTTGTCTGACGTTAAAAATTCTTCTTCTGGTATAATCTGATACATATTGCGTTTATCGAAACGGACAACCCTTTCAAAGGGCATAGGAAGCTTCATTCTGAGACCGGGCTCATCATGCACTGCAACCGTACGACCGAAACGTGTCACAATACTAAATTCCGCTTCATTGACCACGAAAAAGGACGTCATCAAGTAAGAGACTATTAATATTGAAATTACGACAATTGGGGCTTTTTTCTTCATCATTTTAAATCTCTTCCCTTTAATCCTTAAATTTGAACCTGACGACATCTTCTGCATTCGGGTCGAGCCATAAATCAACTCCGTCCGAATTCTGTAGTCCATTAAGATAAAGTGTTGGCAGGATGAGCCATCTTTCCTGAGCCTCTAACTGCAGTCTTTTTTCTGTCAGATATGGATAGCTTTGATGCACGTCTGCAAGTGGTTTAAAGGCTGCTGCCTGCCCTCTTGCAAATGCTAATTCTCGTGCGGCGCTTACGCTGGCGTTTGCTTTAACGGTTTCAGAATTACCTCGGGCTTCATTAAGCATGGAAATAGCGTCACCATCAGCCAAAAACAGTGATCTTTGCATATCCTCGAGCGAGCTAGCTACGTCACGAAATGCGTCATGCACACGGTTCGGGGCGTGGACATATACGAGTCTGGCATCAAGAACATTAAAACCCTGATCAAGCGCATTTACTTTATTTTTTAATTGATCCCGAAACCGTTGCTCAAGTCCGCCACGCTCCGTGGTAAATACTGAATCAATAGGAAGCTGCACGGCTTCAGACACAAGAACCTGCCGCGCTAGATCCATCAACAGGTTGTCATTTTTTTCGCTGTAAAAATGGTAATTATAAATATCGTCAATTTCATATGTTATTACCGATTTTATAAGTAGAACATTTTCATCTGCTGTTAGATACGTGTTTGAATTTTCGTATGAATTTACTCTTTCCCCGCTCACTGTGAAATTACCGAGGCTTTCATCGATTGAAATTTGCCGAACATTGCCGGTGTCAATAACCACCGCTTCAGTAATGGGGGATGGCAGTCTAAAATACAGGCCAGGTGATAATTCACTGTCCACCACTTCACCGAACCTGAGAATCATGCCCTGACTTCCAGGTGGGACCTGCACAGTATAATAGGGGTAAAGCGCAATAATTACGATCGCGGCCGTCGCGCGCATCAAATTCTTTTGATGCGATTTTAAAAAACCACCAGCAAGAGAAGCTTGCATTTTTAAGTCGTTAACCGGATCAATATAACTTTTACGTCCAAAACTGACGATAACCAATCCTACAAAGATAACGGTAGCTGCCCATTTCGCGACCATCCAAAATGTGCTATCGGGGCTATTCAAAGCAACGATCGTGTCGGCTCTGACAATATCTGCAGCAAAATAATCAAGCAAAAGACCGGCACTAATAGCAACTACAATAATTGATGATAGATAAGCCCACATCACTCTGTAACCAAGCATCTTGCCAACAATATTTATAGTCGCGATACTGGTCGCCGGACCTGTTAGAAGATAAACAAGCGCAGCCCCTGGCGACAATCCGCTGATAATCAAACCAGCTGCGACAGGTGTAGACATGCTGGCACAAGTGTATAGCGGCACACTAATCAAAACCATCAGAAGCATGGAAAGAATGCTGGCGAGCAGCCCATCTCCAAAATTAAAAAAGTTATCGGGTACAAGAGCAAGCATTATCCCCGTAATCACCAGCCCTGCCACAATCCAGAAAGCAATGTCATCAATCATTGGGCCAAAACCATAATTGAAAACGCCTTTTGCCTTTTGCTTCCAGCCTACGTTTTTGGAGGCCGCCAGTTCTCCTTCATCGTGATGATGGTGATGGTGCTCATGGTCGTGATCGTGATCGTGATGATGATGGTGGTGGGTTAGCTCTTCCAGTTCTTTTTGGTCTTCTTCTGAAAGCTCGTCATCATCCTTCTCATCACGTGTCAGAAAAGCACAGGAAAGGCCAGCTGCAATTGCACTTACCAGGGCCGCAAACGGTCTATAGATGGCCATGAAAGGTCCAAGTAGTCCGTAAGAGACAATTACCGAATCCACACCTGTTTCCGGCACGGATACAATGAAGGAAGCTGTAGCTGGTTTTGAAGCACCTTTTTTGCGCAGTGTTGCTGCTGCTGGAAGCACGCTGCAAGAACATAATGGTAAGGGGGCACCCAGAATTGTGGCCCAGAAAATTCCCTTAATTCCCTTTTGGCCAAGATTCTTGGTGATCAGTTTCATGGGAATAAATTCATGCAAAACGCCCGCAAAAAACAGACCAAATAGAATGAATATTGAGCTTTGATAAAATATTCCTACTGTCTCAGTAACAATGCTGACAGCAATATCATATAAGGCTAATAAAAACTCCATGGTTCTCCCTCTAAACTAAGCGCTATTAAAGTAAGCGCGTGGCAATACAGCCATCCACTCCCCCAAAACAAATAAATCTCGGAAAGTGGGATAATAAACAGTTATTTCTAAACAATAAAGTCTTTATGACATAATATTTTGCTTAATCCTGCTTACCAATCGTTTCTCGAAATTTTTGTGCCTGAATTGCAACGATTAATTTCTTCATTGATATATTATAACGCCTTACATTTTTGTCAATTTATTAGCGCAAGTGGTGGCTGTCTCGTTTTCAACAGGGACCGATGGAGCATCGCTGACGCAAATAAACTTGCAATCAGTTTAAAAAATGTCCCGGAAACTCACAGCGCCAATGTTATTTTTTGTCCCTTGACGCGCGAACAACAGGTCATCATTCTATCGCCCTGCTTTCTTTCCTTACTGGTAAGAACCTGATCCCTGTGATCTATATCCCCCTCAATCACTTCGATTTCGCAAGTCCCGCAAATACCTTCCTTGCAATCATTGGGTACATCCATTCCTTTTGCAAGTAACGCCTCTAGGACCGTCTGATTCGCACCGACTTTGATTGTCAGTTCAGAATCCTGCAAATAAGCATCAAAGCTATGTTCCTCTTCAGCATTAAGCGTTGCAACGTTGGAATTGAAATACTCGTAATGAAGAGCTCCCTCTGGCCAATTTTCAGCTAAGAACTTGAGTTCATGGAGCAACCGCTCTGGACCACAAGCATAAACCTGCTGGCCTTGGACCAAATCAGCGGTTAGTTCCGAAAGTTGCATTCTCATGCCGTCTTCGCCTGAATAAAAAGAAAGGCAATCACCATGCTGTTCTTTTAGTCGTTTTGCAAACGTCATGGAACTAAGGGACCGCCCTGCATAATGAACAGTGTAATCCTTGCCAAGCTCCCTCAATCTATCAGCCATGGCAATGATTGGTGTGATGCCAATACCACCCGCAATTAGCATGTATTTTTCAGCGGTTTCATCTAGCTTAAAATGATTTTTTGGCCCAACGATCTGAACTTTGTCACCGACAGCAAGTTTTTCATGAAAATGAAGCGAACCGCCACGACCTTCCGTTTCTTTTAAAACCGCAATTTTGTATTGGTCGCCGGCTTCTGAAGACCCACAAAGCGAATATTTGCGGCTAAACTCCCCGTGAATGAAATCGATATGAGCGCCCGCCGTCCAATTAGGAAGGCTTTTACCATTTAAACTGGCAATTGTAATTTCAATCACATCTTTTGTTTTTGATGAGATCTCCTCAACCCGTACCGTTCGATAAAGCTCGTCTTTGGACGGTGGCCCAATTTTAAAATGTGTGTGCTCAGTAAGAATTTCAGGGTCGGCCTTTTCAGGGTTTTTGTCTGGATCCCAAGTGACCCAAAGCTCTGAAGCTCCGCGAAAGGATGTATTGGGCAAGAACTCAAACTTTTGATCAGTTTTAAGTTCCATATGAGGGAGTCTCTTTACAAACTCTTCGAGGAAGATCCTCATTTCCATACGACCTATGTTCTTGCCCATACATTGGTGACTGCCGTAACCAAAGGTAAGATGATCCGTTGTATTGTCGCGGTAAAGATCAATTTCATCAGGGTTTTCAAAATGCCGTTCGTCATGATTGGCCGATGCCGTTACCATCAGAAGCCGAGCATCCTTGGGGACTTTTACATCACCAATCTGTGTGTCACGTGTTGCCTGCCGCCTCCAGGCAACAACTGATCCTTCAAAGCGCAAACATTCTTCAACAGCATTGGGTATGAGCTTCGGGTTTTCACATATTTCCTTCCATTTCTCCTTATTACCGAGAAGAACACGAAACATATTACTGGTTGCGTTGGAAGTGGTTTCATGAGCCGCAGCGAGGATCGCCATCATCATTGAGTTCAAGTAAGACTCTGTCACGATCTCCGGATACTTTAGGTGCTGGCGTACCGTAAGATACATCCACCCTTCACCCTCAGGATTTTCTTTCATCTTCTTTATGATATCGACAGCAACCGTCCAAAACTTGCCCACCGAATGAGCAACATCAATTTGTTCTTCCGGTGTTGGCCTTCCCCAGGTATTTACCGTGTGCGCAACCGAAAAACTTCTGATTTTCTCACTATCCTCATCGGGTACACCTAAAAAATGAAGCGCCACCATTAAGGGTATTTCCTTAAACATTTCAGCGACGAGATCCGCTTCGCCCTTTTCAATGAAGCGGTCCATATATTCACGGGTAAGAGCACGCACGGCAGGCTGATGTTTTTCAAGTTCTTCAGGATCAAAGCTGTCCATTAAAACGCGGCGCCGCTCCATATGGGCTGGTTCATCCTCATTTACCAATGTGCGGTTCATCGCGTAACCATAACTTTTGAGGACCTCCATCGCTTCGGGTGGTGCCGGTGTTATTTTTTCGAGCGCAATGCAGGGAGAAAATAAGATATTGTCACGAAAAATTGCTTTTACGTCATCGTATCTGCTGACAATCCAATATCCTAAACGAGGACTATAAAATACTGGCTCCTGTTCCCTGGCCCATTTCAGCGCCTCTGCGGGGTTGACATGATAGTCGCCTTCGAACGCATCAAATTTTCGTGCACCATGGGAAATGGGACATCCGGTTGGTGTTAGCTTTTGATGATCTTGATTACTCATATAGCGTCCCAAGAACCCAATTTTTCGTTCAAGCGTTGCTGCGATTCTAATAAGGCTTGCTTTATTTTCTGCGCCGCCCTGCTGTCCTCTTCCCCTATATCATGTTCATAACCAATGACAGTTAAGACGAATTCTGCCTCTCCGCGAACTCCCACCACAGGAACGGAAAGGGAAATGACATTTGGCTGAAAATCACCCATTCCGATTGAAAGGCCAGTTCGTTTTATCTCTGCCAGCTCATCCTTAAATTCGGCTTTGTCAAGTTCGAGGCCACCTATTTTTGGCTTTACGGGCAATGCACCATAAGATGAAAGCAACGCGTCTTTCTTTGCATCGTCAATCAATGCTGCGAACATCCTGCCGGTTGCACTATATATTGGGGAGAGCACTTCACCTATTCTAACCATCAGTGTGATTGGTCGTGAAGAGGCTTTTCGACCAACCACAAGTGCGGCGTCATCATTCCAGATCGACAAAAACACTGTCTCGTCAACTTTCGCATTTAGAATATCCAGTTCTTCATTGGCAAGGCTCACTCTATCAATACGCTTAATAGCCTTAAAGCCAATATCAAGGGCCTTTGGCCCTAAATCATATAAACCCGGCTCCTTTAAACGCGTAACCAAGCCCGTTTCAATTAGACTTACCAGATAACGATGAACTTTCGCTGGGGACATATCAATTTGCTGTGAAAGGGCATTTAGTGATATTGGCCCACCCGCATCAACGATAGCATCCAGAACCGTCATGCCAATAACGACAGAATTGATACCTTGCTGTATTTTCCTTGGTTCAGACATTCATTCCTCTAATGGTTTGACCACTTGATCAATGGCACCGAATATGGAGTTTCCTTCATAATCGGTAAGATCGATTTTTACACGATCATCAAATTGAAGAAGGGCAGTTTTGGCCGCACCTTCATTTATGATTTCAAGGGCTCGAATTTCACCAATACAGCCACACCCAACGCTTTCGTCTTCGTTTGACACAGTCCCCATGGCAATAATGGTCCCAGGTTCAAACGTTCTGGTTTTTGCCACATGCGCGATCATATCACCATAACTAAAAGGCGAACCAATACCTGCTTCCAGTTTACCAACCTTTTCGCCCCTCACCCAACAATGCATCTCTCCAGAAACGAAGCGACTATCCCAAAGATCGCCCAACTCATCAGGTGTAACCACAATGGGTCCCAGCGATGATGATGGTTTTCCCGTTAGAAACCCGAAAGATCGTTTTAATTCAGGCGGAATCAACGCGCGTAATGAAATATCATTAAGCAGACCAAAAAGCTTAATGTGTTCTGCTGCTATTTCGGACGATACGCCTACGGGCACCTCGTCCGTAATCGCCGCGATTTCTGCTTCAAAATCAATGCCGTGCTTTTCGCATGGCAATCTAATAGGATCATTCCACGCCATATAACCATGAGAAATGCCCTGATAAATGAGCGGTGCATCCAATATGTCGTCCGGAAGACTATCGCCTCTTGCAGCGCGATTACGGCTGATATGGCTTATGTAACAGGCACCATCCAGATATTGATAGGCCCGAGGCAGCGGCGCGCCAAGGTCATTAAAATCAAGGTCAAACACATCAGATACTTCATTGCAATTCAGATTTTCATAAAGCGATTGCAGTTTTGGCGCCACTTGATCCCAATCATCAAGTGCGGCTTGCAGTGTGGGTGCGATATTATCTGCATGACAACCCCGCTTCATATCTTGACTTACAACGATCAACCGACCGTCACGTCCTCCTTTTAACGACGCCAACTTCATTTATTAATCCCGTTTGTAGCCAGTTTTGCCGCCAAATACCTTTTCTCTTTGCGACCAGTCGTGTGTTTGATCCCAAAGTTCCAGTACTTCGTAAGCTT
Source organism: Emcibacteraceae bacterium (assembly GCA_028281625.1). GTDB lineage: Bacteria > Pseudomonadota > Alphaproteobacteria > Sphingomonadales > Emcibacteraceae > Pseudemcibacter. The sequence continues at coordinate 35,564 of JANQJN010000005.1, forward strand.
CATTTTCAAATACTTCATCGCGCATGTTGTCGGATGTATCTGCTGTCATTTCAAGGCGGTGCCCATTTGGATCATGAAAATAAATAGACATTATAAAGTCGTCATGATTTACAGGACCGAGCACGTCAATCCCCAAGCTTTCAAGCCTTTCTTTTTCAGAAAGCAAAACATCCACACTTTCCACTTTAAATGCAAAATGCTGTACCCAGTCAGGCGTGACTTGGTCCTTCACATTCCCCGGATCATTTGGAAGTTCAAAAAATGCGATCGATGAGCCATCTTCCATTTGTAAAAATATATGTACATGTGGGCTATATTCGCCGGTGGAAGGGACATGATCTTCACCCATAGCATGAGCAAACTTTAGGCCAAGAATATCTGCATAAAAATGAACTGTTTCCTTCGCATCACGGCACCTGAAGGCCGCATGATGTAATCTCTTTATAATCATGTTCAAATTACTCCTTGCATCTTAAGTGATTTCATCACATCAACCAGCAATCTTAACGATTCCTCCGGCCCGATTGTGATCCGCATACAGTCTGGCAATCCCGCCCCACCACAGGGCTTTACAGATATTCCATGTTCAACGAGCCGCGCATTTACCACATTACATTGCTCAGCTCCACCTGAGAAGCGCACCAATGAAAAGTTGCACACGCTGGGCGCCGTTTCCAACCCAAGTGAATTTAGTTCCGTTTCCAGCCATTTTCTCATGGAGGCGTTATAGTGCTGCACCTTTTCTTCATGTTCAATATCCTGGATGGCTTCAATACCAGCTGCGATCGCCGCAACGTTAATGTTAAAGCCTGCACGTACCTTATTGAGGACTTCTATGATCGAAATTGAGGCATATGCCCAACCCAGGCGCAATCCTGCAAGTCCATACATTTTGGACATTGTCCTTGTCATTATGACGTTATCTTTTCCATTATCACACAGCGTCCACCCCGGACAGTAATCATCAGCGTGAACAAATTCCGCATATGCTGAATCGATGACCAGAAGAATATCTTCGGCCAGTTCATCCCTTAACCGTGCCATTTCACTGTTTGGGATATATGTTCCGGTTGGATTTCCTGGATTTGCGACATAAACAACTTTGGTGTTGCTCGTGACCGATGATAGAATCTGATCCACATCAACAAACAGATTACTTTCACGTGCAACCACCGTATTTGCGCCAACGCAGCTGGCGGCAATGGGATATATCACCATGCCATGTTCCGTATAAAGGACATCATCACCAGCATCGGCGTAACCACAAGCGATAAGCCGCAATATATCTTCTGAACCTGAACCGCAGAATATCTTCTCAATATCCCGATTATATCGGTCAGCAATTGCCCTCCTTATTTCAGGGTTCCCCGGAGGCGGATAACGATCACAACCGTTTAAAGCACTTTGTGCCGCCGCGATCGCTTTTGGACTGGGACCAAGCGCAGATTCGTTAAAGGAAAGCCTGTGAATTTTATCGACATTCTTAAACTTCATGGCACCTGGCGTATAACCAGACATGTTATAAATCGATTTTTTTGGCTGAACGAATGTCATGTTTTCTCTTGTTTAATAGCTGCAGAATTAAATTTTATTATAAGTAAATTATTTATTCAATAAATAATTAAAGCTAAATCATTATCTACAAAATTCACGCATAACATCTATATATTCAGCTAATTTATACACTTTTTTCTTGATTTTGACCATCATGTTCGTATTTACTTTATGTTTAACATATACATTATAACAGAAAATCATGAACAATCATCATAAGCTTTATATTGGCGGAAAATGGGTTGGAAGCGACCAGAATGATTTAATCTCAATTATTAATCCTTGCAACAAAGAGGTGGTATCAAATTTATGTGCCGCTTCAGAGGAAGATATTGAAGCAGCACTAAGCGCAGCACAATCAGCCTTTGAAAAATGGTCAAAAACCACAGCGGAGCAAAGATCAAATTTCCTTAAGAAGGTCGCCAATATTATGCAGGGACGCGCCGAAAAAATGGCGCGCATTTTGACCATAGAACAAGGAAAACCTATCGCAGAAGCCACAGGTGAAGTCGCAACAGCAATTCGTGCATTCGAGTGGGCTGCCGGTGAAATTGAGAAAATTCAATCTAAATCATATGGGGATGGGCCACCAGGCTACACTCAAAAAACCGAGTATGAACCAGTTGGCGTTGTTGCTGCATTCGCGCCTTGGAATTTTCCGGCTATGCTGCCCGCTCGTAAAATTGCATTTGCACTTGCCGCAGGTTGCACCATGATCATCAAGCCCGCAGAGGAAGCACCAGGGGTTACCCTTGAAATCGCAAAAGCAATCGACGAAGCGGACCTACCTGCTGGAGTTCTGAACATAGTGTTTGGCGATCCTGCAATGATCTCAACAAAACTGATAACATCCAAAATCGTTCGTAAAGTAAGTCTGACCGGATCTACGGCGGTTGGTAAATTACTGGCAGGAATGGCTGCTGAAAACCTAACCCCTTGCGTACTTGAATTGGGCGGCCATGCACCCGTACTGGTATTTGATGATATAGATGTTGAAAAAACGGCCAAAGCGCTGGCGGCATTTAAATATAGAAATGCCGGTCAGGTTTGCGTGTCACCTACCAGATTTTTTATTCATGAAAATATTGCTGACGATTTCCTAAGGGTTTTCAAAGAATACGCTTCAAACATAGTGGTTGGTAACGGGCTTGATATTGATACAGATATGGGACCCCTCGCCCACGAACGAAGACTGGCAGCGGTTGATGCGCTTGTTAAGGATGCAGTTAACAAGGGAGCGACACTTTTGCTTGGTGGTAGTGCCGTTGAAGGTGATGGATACTTTTATACACCGACTATCCTGACCGAAGTACCCGAAGATGCATCGATTTTGAAAACTGAAATTTTTGGCCCGGTTGCTGTTATTTCAACATTTTCAGATATTGACAACGTGATCAGCCAGGCAAACGGTACAGATTATGGCCTGGCTTCCTACCTGTTTTGCGAAGATCAAACAAAAATAGAGTATGTTAGAAGGCGCCTGGAAGCGGGATTGGTTAGCATCAATATAGTGACCCCTATCCTCGAAAATGTTCCGTTTGGTGGTGTTAAAGAAAGCGGCTATGGTTACGAAGGTGGCAGAGAAGGACTGCTTTCCTTTATGAACTTAAAACTTGTTCACGAGGCCTGAGCGATGGGAGACAGAACCAATTTCATTTACATTATGGTTGATCAGGCAAGAAATGATTTCTTTGGCTGTTACGGTAATAAAATTATTAAAACTCCCAATATTGATGCGTTGGCTGCTCGGGGCGCAGTATTTGATCAGATGTATGTGGCAAATCCTTTTTGTATGCCATCGCGTTCTGCCATAATGACTGGCAGGATGCCATCCGCAAATGGTGCCAGAACAAACGGCACCCCACTTAGCCTTGATGCCCGTACTTTTGTTGGCTCGCTTTTAGAGGATGGTTATGAAACAGCACTGATTGGGAAATGCCACCTTCAAAATATGACCGGCTTGCCGCGTGCACACACGCCCGATGACATTGAGCGTTTCAAATTGGATGCAAATGGTTATCCAAACCAGCCGACAAAGTCCCGGCTTATGGGGCCGGATTATGAAAGTGAAAACTCCAGACTTTGGCACCAAGATGGCAATCACACCGTAAAAACACCCTATTATGGTTTTTCGCAGGTGAATTTATGCACCCTTCACAGTGATAACGTTGGCGGCGAATACAGGCGTTGGCTGGAAAGCAGGATCGGTGATCCGGATAAAATAAAAGGTGCGAAGAACGGTCTGGATAAAGGTGATTATTCTGCTCCCCAGGCATGGCGAACCGCCATCAAGGAAGAACATTATTCAACATCTTATATTGGTGAACAAACGATAAACTGGCTAAAAGATCATTCTAGAAATGACACAGAGAAGCCTTTCTTTCTTCATTGTTCATTCCCTGATCCACACCACCCGTTCGCACCACCAGGAAAATACTGGGATATGTATGATCCGGCAGAGATGAAACTACCCGAAAATTTTGGCAAAGGTTCCGGAGCTGTCCTCAATCACATGCGAAGTGAGCTTGAAGATGGCACGGCTGGGCGTGAGAGCACTTTGCCATATGCGGTCAGTGAAAAGGAAGCCAGAGAAGCGATTGCCTTAACTTACGGTATGGTCACAATGATCGATGATTGGGTAGGAAATATCATGTCTTCACTGGATGAGCTTGGCCTTGCTGACAACACAGTGATTATATTCTCGTCTGATCACGGGGAATATATGGCCAATCATGGTATTATGCTGAAAGGTCCGCTTCACTATCAGGGTCTGGTGAGAATTCCATTTATCTGGTGTGACCCTAAAGATAAAAACCCTAGCCGTATCAATGCGTTGTGCTCAGCAATTGACATCGCGCCAACCGTAGTCGAAGCAAGCAAAGCACCCGCTTATTACGGTATTCAGGGAATAAGTTTGGCTAACCTTATCAATGGCGAAAAAAGCAGTCATAGAGACAGCGTTCTTATAGAGGATGACCGTGAAGTTATCTATCTGGGTTTTGAAGAGCCGCAAAGAGTAAGGACAATGGTCACTAATAACTATCGCATGAGCATGACATTACCCGCAAATATATTTGAACTTTATGATCTAAAGAGTGACCCGCTTGAAATAAATAATATTTGGGATCACCCCGACTATGAAAATGCGCGCATCCAGGAAACGGAGCGCTTCTTAAAGCTAATGAGCGAAATGCAAGATTGGGCACCACTACCAACAGGTAGAGCGTGAGTAATTGGAAGAAATCAGTATGGAAAAATTAGAATTAACAGGCGGTCGGCTGCTCGTCAAATGTCTGCAAAATCAAGGGGCAAATATCGGCTATTCCGTGCCTGGGGAAAGCTATCTGGGTGTGCTGGATGCACTTTACGAAGCTGAAGATGAGTTTGATTTGATCATTTGCCGCCAGGAAGGCTCGGTTGCCTTTATGGCGGAAGCATATGGCCGCATGACAGGTCGACCAGGACTTGGGTTCGTGACCAGAGGTCCCGGTGCCGCAAACGCGGTAATTGGTGTTCAAACAGCGTACCTGGACGGCACACCAATGATCCTTTTTGTCGGCCAGGTCCCCCGTAAAAACCGCGAGCGGGGTGCCTTTCAGGAGCTGGATCTTAAGGGCTTATTCGGATCGACCGCCAAGCTGGTTATGGACATTGATGACCCGGCCCGTATCCCCGAAATTATCGCCCGCGCCTATCGAACCGCCTGTTCCGGGCGCCCAGGCCCCGTTGTAATCGGCCTTCCGGATGATATGCAGCTGGAATCGGTTGAGGCAAGCCCATGTGATCGGACCACACGGACAACATCAGGCGTGGATAGTGAAAACTTGATACGTTTAGGACTTAGTATTGCCAACGCCAGGAAACCATTGATCCTATTGGGCGCCAAACCCGCCAATTGGTCACAGCTGGATTCAGATAACCTTCAAAAATTTTCTGAAAATCATTCCCTGCCAGTTGTTACCGTTTTTCGCCGTCAGGACCAGTTCAACAATAGTCATCCCAATTATGTCGGTGTCAAAGGCGTCGGAAATGATCCAAAGCTGGAGCAAATGGTTGATGAGGCTGACACATTGATTGTCATCGGCGCTGAAATCACCGACATTGAAAGCAATGGCTATACCAAATATGAAATCCCGCATCCCAGCAAAAAACTTATTCACTTATGCGATAATTCTGAAGACATTGGCCGGGTTTTCCAACCTGATATTGCAATTCAAAGCGATTACAAGAATATGACTGAGGCGCTTGCCAGTTTAGTGACAAAACATGATGCACCGTGGAAAAGCTGGGTGACACAGTGCCGAAACAATTATGAGGTATTCACAGCTGATCCCGGTAATCAGCAAAAAGCCGACCTTTCAGGTGTAATTAAATACCTTCGTGAAGAAACAGCCGATGACACAATCGTGTCGTTCGGTGCTGGGAATTATACACAGTGGGTTCAGCGCTACTTTACTCACCATCAATTTGGCACTCAAATGGCCACCCAGTCTGCTGTCATGGGATATTCTGTTCCTGCCGCGATTTCGGCCAGCCTCCAATATCCGGATCGAACAATATTGTCCTTTGCTGGCGATGGCTGCTTTTTAATGAACGGACAGGAACTGGCAACAGCAGCGCGTTACGACACAAATGTAAAATTTATTGTGATCAATAACTCACTATATGGTTCCATTCAAATGCATCAGGAAAAACGCTTTCCCAATCGTTCAATTGCTTGTAGCCTTACCAATCCTGATTTCGCAAAACTGGCAGAGTCCTATGGCTTAAAAGCGCGCCAGGTGTTTACCAGGGAAGAATTTGTTAAAGCCTATCAGGAAATAGGCAAACCCAAGGGCAATTGCCTTATCGAGATTATTACCGATCCAAATGTTGTAACACCGAGCATCATGCTAAGTGACTTAAGAAAAGGAAGTTAATATGTCCGATAGTCCGCAAACAACCACAACACCCCGCGCCACCTGGTCGTCAGAACGGGTGTTTCTTTTTGCGGTAATCGGTGGTGCGGTCGGCGTCGGAAACTTATGGCGTTTTCCATATCTTGCCGGCGAAAATGGCGGCGGTACATTCATCTGTATTTATATCATTTCCGTTATTGTTCTGAGCATTCCCCTAAAAATGTCGGAAGTAGCGTTGGGAAAAGCCGGTCGCGCGAGTCCGGTTACCAGTTTTAGAAACATCGCCAAACAAGAAGGACGATCCAGTTTATGGAGTTGGGTTGGTTGGTCAATGAGCCAGTCTCAACTACTTATTCTCAGTTTTTATGCAGTGATTGGCGGATGGAGCCTCAAATACGCTATACTAAGCTTGCAAGGGGCGCTTAACGCCATCGACACCGAAGGAGTTGAGCGGGTCTTTAACTCAATAAACGACGACCCGTTTACTCTCGGCACTTGGCATTTCATCTTTTTATTTTTAACAACCCTCATCGTTTCGAGGGGCATCAAAGGCGGACTGGAACAGGCTTTTAAAAAACTGGTTCCTAGTTTGCTCATCATTTTAATCGCCCTTGTTATCTGGGCTGCGATCGCCGCTGACTTCAGCGCGGCTGTGCAGTTTTTATTTCATTTTGATATTTCAAAACTGTCCTGGGCTATGGTGCTTGCGGCCGTTGGTCAGGCATTCTTTTCATTGGGCGTCGGTGCAGGCATCTTTATGGCATATGGAAGCTATGTCCCAAAAGGAACTTCGGTTCCTAAGACCATGCTTATTACCGGTGTCGCTGATACATTCGTGTCTTTAATTGCGGGTCTTGCCATATTCCCGTTTGTCTTTGCATATGACCTGCCCACCGCGCAAGGTCCAGGGCTGTTCTTTCTGACATTACCGCTTGCCTTTGGCGCGATGCCGCTTGGATCTCTTGTAAGCTTCCTGTTTTTTACCCTTGTCTTTTTCTCAGCACTCTCAAGTTCACTGGGAATGCTTGAAGTTTCCATTTCACGATTTAAAGAAATTTGGCCCGGCAAAACCCTTAAACTGGCCGTCTATTTTGGTATTGGCTGCTGGCTTATTGGGCTTTTATCAGTATTTTCATTTAACATTCTTGAACATGTTGAGCCATTGCATTGGATACCACTTTTTGAAGGACGTAATATTTTCCAGAGCTTTGATTATTTCCTGGGAAATATTGTGCTTCCGGTTAATGGACTATTGATCGCTATCTTCTGCGGATGGGTATTAAAGTATCAAACCGCCAAATCCTATTTAGGATTTAAGTCAGAAAGGATCGCTCGTATCTGGCATATGATCGTGAGATATTTTGTGCCAGTTACGCTAAGCCTTGTCATCGTAGGTAGCTTTAGTTCTTAGTAATTTGGGCCGTTAAAACCTTAATTACCAGCAAGTTCGCCAAGAACATCTTCAAGTATATCAAGACCTTCATTAAGGATTTCATCCGAAGCTGTAAGCGCAGGCAGAAAGCGGATCACGTTTCCACGCACACCACAGGACAGCAGAACCAGTCCTTTCTTGGCAGCTTCCTGAACCACTCGACCGGTAAACTCAGCATCCGGTTTATCGGCGTCACCGTCCTTGACCAGCTCAACCGCAATCATGGCACCAACATTTCTTATATCGCCCAGGCATGTGATTTGGTTTGAGCGCATTTGAGTGAGACGCTTGGTGAACAAATCACCAATTTCATTTGCACGCTCAATCAAGTTATCGCTTTCAATTATTTCCATGACCTTAAGACCAGCAACACATCCTAGAGGTGAGCCGCCATAGGTACCGCCAAGCCCACCAGGCGCCGCTGCGTCCATAATATTCGCTTTACCAACAACAGCAGAAATAGGGAAACCGCCAGCCATGGCTTTTGCCGCTGTCATGATATCTGGCTCAATACCGGTATGCTCTGTCGCAAACATTTTACCAGTTCTGGCAAAGCCCGTTTGGATTTCATCACAAATCAGCAATATACCATGCTCGTCACATACCTTGCGCAAGGCTTGCATAAAACTTGGCGACGCCTGATAGAAGCCGCCTTCACCCTGGACCGGCTCAATAATGATCGCCGCTACGCGGGATGCCTCAATATCTGATTTAAATAGCGCATCCAACGCATTCAATGAATCTTCTTCACTGATACCGTGATATTCCACCGGAAACGGTGCGTGGAAAATATCCCCCGGAAATGGCCCAAACCCAACCTTATAGGGCACGACTTTACCGGTAAGTGCCATCCCCATCATGGTGCGGCCATGAAACGCCCCCTTAAAGGCGATGATGCCGGTACGACCAGTTGCTGCGCGGGCGATCTTAATGGCATTTTCAACCGCTTCCGCACCGGTGGTCAGGAAGATGGACTTTTTCGGTGTATCACCAGGTGCGGCTTCATTTAACTTTTCCGCAAGTTCAATATAGCTCTCATACGGGTTTACCTGAAAACACGTATGGGAAAAATTATCGATCTGCGCCTTAACCGCTTCTGTGATGCGCGGATCACTATGACCGGTGTTGGTCACTGCAATACCGGTGGCAAAATCGATGTAGCGATTACCTTCAACATCAATAATTTCAGCATTCTTCGCTGACGCGGCAAAACGTTGATGCATGGTACCAATTCCACGTGGAATGGCAGCTTCGCGGCGGGCCCATAGTTCTTTATTGTTTGCGGTCATTTGTAATCCCTCCTTACAGGCGAAATCAGTATCAGTTTGTCTTTTGAGGATTAATTCTCAAAGGAATCGAAAATTGTATTTTCTTTATGCCACTAGTGTGCAGCGCGGCCAAGTAAATTACTCACTATTGCGCGCTGGTTGCTGCAGTGGCCCAAGACTAAGATCACCGAGCTCACGTGTGCTGTAAGATGGGTTTATTTGCCAGATAATATTTTCTCAACGAACTTTGGTACTACTTGTGTGGCAGGACCATAATATCCGGTAGTAAACTGACGAGCGTTTAACGATGGCTCGAGATTAAGCTCAACTGTTTGCGTCAGCGCATTTTCTGACGCCACCTGAACAAATCCCGCAGCGGGGTAAACATTTCCTGATGTACCGATGGATATGAATAGATCACAACGTTTCAGTTTTCTGTATATTTCTTCCATGTGCATTGGCATTTCGCCAAACCAAACCACATCAACACGCATTGCACCGACCGCACAACAGTTTGGGCACTCGCTAGTTAAATCCATATCATCGTGCCACACCGCTCTTTCGCCACACACGACACAGCGACCTTTCAGAAGTTCACCATGCATATGAATTAATTTTTTGGATCCGGCCGCCTCATGAAGATTATCTACATTCTGAGTGACCAAGGTAAACTCGCCCGGCCATTCCTGCTCCAGTTTTTGCAATGCTACATGCGCATCATTGGGTTTTATTTCCGTGCCTAAAAGCGCTTTTTTGCGAGCATTGTAAAAATCATGAACCAATTCGGGGTTTGCGGCAAATGCCTCTGGCGTCGCCACCTGCTCAACTCTCACCCCCTGCCATAAGCCGCCATGTCCACGAAAGGTTGAGAGCCCGGATTCTTTAGAAATACCGGCTCCTGTTAAAATGACAATCGATTGATCAGGACTGATTTTCATAAACTCGAACATAAAGCACGAACAACGAAGGACGCAATTGTTTGTTTGCGGCCATTCTGCTAAAACTACCCCATAAGGGGAATAAATGGCGTTGATAAACCAAAAACTCACAGAAATAGCACATTCGCGTAACTTAAATTATCTTGCGTATACCATTGGGCTATTTGGGATTACGTACCTGATATGGAAACTGATCAGCTTGCAAGGCACGGACCTAACCTTCAGGTATATCTGGATCGCAGGATCAATTTGGTCACAAGGACTTAATCCTTACGGTCCTGAATACTTTATCACCGCATCAAATATGTTCGAAACATTTAATGGACAGCCCTTTTATTATCCTCCCAATTGGTGGGGACCAGCGCAGCTGCTTGCCATTTTCGAATATCAAGTCGCAATGGAAATTTGGCGCTTTCTCAATGTCACGTTGATCCTGCTATCATCTCTCCTTTTAAACAGGGCATTTCGAACAGCGGATATACCGATTTCAAACAGCTATCTTGCCTTCTACACAGGCCTGGTTTCGCTTATGCAAATCACGGCGGTAGTCTTAGCCACAGGCCAAACAGTAGTATTGATGTATTTTGGTGTCGTGCTTGTTGTATGTGGGTTTATGCACTCAAGCCGTTGGCAGATGGTTTTGGGGCTGACGATATTGCTGCTTAAACCGCAAATAGGTGTCGCACTTTGTTTTGCGCTACTTATGTTTAAACGACACCATGTGACTCTATTTTGGACTGGGGGCATCACGTTCCTATTAACATTGCCTGCGCTTGTAAGCACCGGCCCAATCGAAACAATGCGCTCTTTTCTTGGCGGACTTAGCAAACATTCGTCATTCCCTTCAAACATTGCTGAATTTTCAACGGGTTTAAAAAACCTTGTTGCTCATACAATTGGGGCAGCACCTTCCAGCACGTTGTATATGTTAATCGCTATTGGCATTTTGATGGTGATTGGGGCAATTGTGAACCTGAAATCATCTAAGCTTAATGAAGACATGTACTTTAGAAGCCAGATTTCATATTTGATGTTCGCACTCAGTGTGCTCGCATTTCTTTCACCGATCCATGAGTATGATATGCTGGTCCTTCTTCCGATTTTGATGCTTGCAACCATTTGTGAGCTAAAAGTTCAAGCAGCGTTGCTTGTCATTTTTTTGCTCATGAGCCGCGCAGGAAATCTGGCAAATATCATGGGTTATGCAAGCCTAGATGACGAGCGCTTGTTTGTAAGCGCCTATTACACCTTAATGTTGATTATTCTAATATTTGTTACCGCACGAAATTTAGTGCATCAATTAAGCTCCGCTACATCTGACTGATTGATGATTTTCTTAGTCATATAAAGCGGCCGGTCTTTCGTTTCATTGAATACCCGACCGAGATATTCACCAATGATGCCCAGAAATAGCAATTGAAGCCCCCCTAAAAATAGCATCACCACCATTTGCGAGGGATAACCCGCAACATCAACACCAAAAAACAGCGCCTGAGAAAACACAATGAGTGCGTAAACAAATGATACAAATGAAATTATAATCCCCAAATAACTTGCAAGCCTTAATGGTAATGTTGAAAAGGAAGTGATCCCTTCAATCGCAAAATTCCACAGTGTCCAATAATTCCACTTGGTTTCACCAGCAGAGCGCGCATCGCGCTTATATTCGATAGCGACTGTGTTAAAGCCGACCCATGCGAATAAGCCTTTCATAAAGCGTTGGCGTTCTGGCAACTTCCTAATGGCTTCAATCGTTCGTTTGCTGAGCATTCTGAAGTCTCCTGCATTCTGAGGAATATCAACAAAGCTCATTTTCTTTAGCACACTATAGAAAATCTCAGCGGTTTTTAGTTTTATCCAGGATTCACCTTCCCTTTCTGTGCGAACGCCATAAATATTGTCGTATCCCTGCTCCAACATTTTAATAAATTCAGGGATTAATTCCGGCGGATCCTGAAGATCCGCATCCAGAATGAGCGCAGCATCGCCAGTCATTAAATCGATACCCGCTGACATGGCCGCTTCCTTTCCAAAATTCCGGCTTAGATCAACAAACAATACGCGCTTATCCTGCATACATAGTTCGCCAATTAGCTCTGCGGTTCGATCACTGCTACCATCATTGATAAAAACAAGCTCTAAATGGTAATTTATATCTGCGAAGACGGTCGTTACACGCCGATAGCATTCCTCAATTACTTCTTCCTCATTAAAGCAAGGTATTAAAACTGAAATCTTCCTGTTTTCATTCATAGGCTTACCTTTCCCTATTGTTCAATGCTTGTGGCTGGAATAAACCCAGTATTTTGAAATAATAAAATTAAGTATAAACACCACCAAAGTGGCAGTTACCTGTGCAGCTATATAGATAATGCTGCTGAGTGACATCATGATCACAGCATTTAGCAAAAAGCCTATCACTATCATGACCAAAAATTTTGGAATTGCCTTGGCGTGCGTCGCTTCCGACTTAAACGTATAACGCAGATTAAAAATGTAGTTTGTAACGGCACCAACTGCGTAACCAATCATTGAAGCATGAAGAGGAATCACTGAAACAAGCTCAACCAGGATCACCAAGGTCGCATAGTGAAAAAGCGTGCTCAGCGCACCGACGCCCGTAAATTTGATATATTCAACCGCCAGCTTTCCACTATCTGCTTTTACGTTTTTCAACTTTAGCGACCCCACTTCATTTCACTACCCAAACTTAGAATACTTGAATTATCGACGTCTTGCACGTCTTAAGTAAATCGCATATCGTTTAATATGCTGGCATAATAAATCAGGGTGGAGAAAAAACATGAGCAGCATTTTGTTTCAGGCGTTTGTCTATCTCATCGCAGCAGTAGTCGCAGTACCTATAGCCAAGCGGATTGGCCTTGGATCGGTCCTTGGCTATCTGATAGCTGGGTTAATCATCGGACCCTTTTTGGGTCTAGTGGGTGCCGAAACCCAGGATCTTCAGCATTTCGCTGAATTTGGTGTGGTGATGATGCTGTTTCTTGTGGGGCTTGAGCTCGAACCGCGCCTTCTCTGGGAAATGAAGAACAGGCTAATTGGACTTGGCGGTTTTCAAGTAGGTATCACAACATTATTGATAGCCCTTATTGCTTACAATTTTGGTTTTGCCTGGCAAACGTCTATTGCGATCGGATTTATTGGAGCACTTTCCTCCACTGCAATTGTGCTGCAAACTCTTGGTGAAAAAGGACTAATGAAAACGGAAGGTGGGCAGTCGAGCTTTTCTGTACTCCTGTTTCAGGATATTGCCGTCATCCCCATGCTCGCTATTGTGCCATTGCTCACACTCCCTGAATTTGCGATGACACCAATGGGAGATGATCATGGATCCTCACATAGTCTGGTGGACGGCCTGCCAGGATGGGCGATGGCCCTGACAACACTTGGCGCAATTGCAGCCGTCGTGTTTGGCGGCCATTATTTGTCACGGCCACTGTTTCGTTTTATTGCCCAATCCAAACTAAGGGAAATATTCACAGCTTCGGCACTGATGCTCGTAATCGCTATCGCTCTTCTCATGGAACTTGTTGGCTTGTCCCCTGCGCTGGGTACATTCCTTGCGGGTGTGGTACTTGCAAATAGTGAATACCGCCATGAACTGGAAAGCGACATAGAGCCCTTTAAAGGACTACTGCTCGGTCTCTTTTTCATTACCGTAGGCGCAGGCATAAATCTGGATCTGCTGACAGATCAATTTTCACTGATTGCTATGCTCACACTTGGTGCTATCTTGCTTAAATTTTCCGTACTGCTTTTTGTAGGGCATTTCATGGGGCTACCAAAGCCCGCCAGCTGGCTGATGGCCATGGGACTTTGCCAGGTCGGTGAATTTGGTTTTGTGCTGATTAACTTCAGTTTGCAAAATCACGCGATACCGCAGGAGCTGGCCTCGCTGCTTTCACTGGTTGTTGCTCTTTCCATGTTGCTGACGCCATTTCTGTTTATCCTGTATGACAAGGTGATCTCAGGCCGGATGGCTGACGATGAACAGGAAGCAGATGAAATTGATGATCAGGGAACCGTCATCATCGCTGGTCATGGCCGGTTTGGACAGGTCATCAACCGTGTGCTGCTTGCCAGCGGAACCAAAACGGTGGTGCTGGATCATCAAAGCACGCTGGTGGAAGGCATGCGTAAATTCGGCATGCGAACCTTTTTTGGGGATGCCTCCAGGCCAGATTTGCTTCACGCGGCCGGCCTTCATTCTGCTAGAATGTTGATTATTGCCATTGATGATCCGGAGCGTACGATTGAAATGGTCAAATTTGCAAAACGCGAACATCCTGAAATTCATATCGTCGCCCGTGCAACTGACCGCCATCATGTGTATGAACTTTTCCGAGCCGGAGCGGATGACATCGTCCGTGAAACCTTTGACAGTGCCGTTCGCGCGAGCCGCTACGCGCTACAGGGGCTTGGTGAGGAAGAAGAAAATGCGAGACGCATTACATCACTTTATGTGGAGCATGACCGTAAAAACCTACTTGATCTCGCGCGCGTTTGGGAACCCGACATGGTGGTTGCAGATAATGAAGAATATAAGTCAGTCGCCAAAGAAAATCGCGAGCTTCTTACTGAGGCGATCCAAGCCCTTAAAGGCAAATGCGGTAAGGAGCAATTGGAAGAATGACTATTTTCTGGCGTATGGTAGGTATATTATTGTTGGCGTGGGTTGGTTGGGACCTATATCACGGTTATACGCTTTTGACCGATTTTATCTACCGCGACCAGGAACCGGTAAAATATTGGGCTGTTCTGGGAATCTGGTTTATACTCGCGGTCAGCTGCTTCTTTTCCTGGGATGGAAAAAAATAGCTAACTAAGGTTATCGATGATTGCATCCGTGCCATCAATCAGCGGATCGACGCAGGGAAGACCCATACGTTTTGATAAAATTTCAAGATAGTCTTCGCGATCTTCTGCCGCTAATGCCGACGTGTTAACGGCTACGCCTACGCATCTGATGTTCGGATTAACTTGATTTCCAAGATCAACCGTGCGTTCAATTACCTGTTCAATGGTAGGAAGCGGGAAGTTATCCCATTCTTCGATCACTTTACGGCCGGCTTCATGGCACACCACGAAGGCATCGGGTTGAGAGCCTATAAGCAGCCCTAACGTAACCGAACTATAGCCGGGATGGAAAATGCTTCCCTGCCCTTCAATCACATCCCAGTGGTCTGGTTCATTTTCCGGTGACAAAAGTTCAGCTGCACCAGAAAGAAAATCAGACACCACCGCATCCATGGGAATACCGCGCCCGGCGATCATAATGCCAGTTTGGCCGGACGCGCGAAAATCCGCGTTCATTCCCCGCTTTTTCATATCCCGTTCCATGGCAAGGGCAGTGTATTTCTTTCCAACTGCGCAGTCCGTGCCCATCATCAGAATACGTTTTCCGCTGCGCTTCCTGCCTGTTCCCACCGGGAGATCAGCTGGTGGTGTGCGTACATCCACAAGGCGCGACCCGGTCCTTTCAGCAACTGCAACAAGCCTTGGAATATCATTAAGTTTCTTATGAACGCCCCCAACCACATCAAGACCAGCTTCAAGCGCTTCTTCCAATGTATCCAGCCATTCTTCTGGAATACCGCCACCAACGGATGCTGTGCCGATTACAAAGGATTTAACGCCCGCTGCCGCCGCTTCATCGATTGTCATATTAGGCAGACCCAGATCAAGACCATCATCGATAAAACTATATTGCCCCGCGCATAAATCCCTGCGCCAATCGGCAATGCCGGACGCCGTTTTAGCGTATGTAGGTTCTTTTTCATCGGCAACAAAAATTAAGTATGGTGGCTTTATTTCGATGGTGATCATATGTGGATCCTTAAATAGTTTCTTTTCTTGTTATTTTCCAAACACCTATAGTGAGCATTGGTACAATAAGTACCGCAATAAATGCAATGGTGATATAACCGTATCCTTGCGCAATCAAATCAACAATTCCGATGAGCTCCGCTGCAAAGACAGCCGCAATCAGAAACCCAATTGCGATAATCGGCCGGGCTATTTGAGGTAGGTGCTTACCTTGCTCCGCAAAGGTTCCTTCAAGTCTCTCATTAACAGCATGAAGCATCGCTGATCCGGTCTCCACGAAGGTGCCAAAAACGACAATTTGAAAAATGACTTCCAGCCAACTGATCTCAAGCGCAGACATAAGGAATGTCGCCGGTACAGGCTGATCACCAATTTGCGGGTACTGCCCCATCATGGCAATGAAAAAGAGCATCGCCGGGATCACGGTTATTGCACCACAAATGAATCCAGCACTTAAGGTTTCATGCCGGTTCTGATGGCGCGCGACCGCATATAGGATCAGCGGAAGAGACGCAAGATTATAACCGGTATAGAGCACGCCTTGGGACGCCCAACGTTCACCGGTATCGGCGCTCCCATAAACCCCCGTTATCACATCGCCAAAAGCCATAAAGGCTAAAATGAAGAGAAGGATATAGACCCCGTACAGCAGGATCGACCAGCCAGCGAGCACTTTTTTGATCAGCTCCGTACCCTTAAAGGTCAAAATTCCGATCAGCGTCATGAGAGCCAATGTCCCAACAAGCGAAGGTACGCCGAAATTTTGCGCTGCAATTTGACCTGATGCAGATCCAATAACCGAAAGCACCAGAAGCAATTGAAAGAAATAGAAAAATTCGAATAGTACCCATCCGCGTCCAAGAAGCACTTTACAAAAATGTCTATAATCAAACGCTTTGAAACGCCGCGCCAACTCAAAGCCCACTGCAGACACCAGCCCGAACACTGCTCCTGCTACCAATAGTCCCAGAAGCCCGCCGATGGGGCCGGACGCGAAGAAAAATTCGATCAGTTCACGGCCAGTGGCATAGCCACCGCCGATCACCACCGACTGGAACATAAATCCTGGCAGTAAATATGTATTAAAAAACTTCATGTGATCCCTTTCCCTTGAACAAGGATCAAATCACACTAAAGGACGATAATCAACTGTTCATCAGATATTGATCCGCAAGTACTTCCCGTACTGCCCTATGAGCTTGATCAATGGCCGCGTCTGTAAACGGGCTTGCATCCGCATCACTATTGGCCACCGAAAGCCGACCGAGTTGCTGACGTGCGACCACACACGGCCGGTCATCGGTAGGGAACATGGACCAGTGATAGGGTTCTGTGATGGTATCATAGGCATACGCATTACCATGAGGCCAGCGGTTTACCGTGATCGCAACAATATCCCGCGCGGCATCAAACCCGCCCGCACCAAGCATGCGTTGCAGTTGTTCACGAATATTGCGTTCAAACGTTTCAAAGGGTGTATTGAGCAAATCATAACGACCAAGGCGTAGCTGATCGCGGCGAAGCTCGCCTGGTGCATTTGGGGCCCTATGCATTTTAACAATCACTGGTTCATCCATATTGCGTGGTGGAACATAATCCCCTACATTTAGCGCGTAATGAAGGCTGGAGGTTGTGTGATAAAGACCAGGTGATGTGATAGAACTGATTCCAAGGTTTTCCCATGCTTTGCCGTCCCGAAGCAACACATTGGTATAGACCCGCGGCGCCTTGATGCCGTAAAGCATGGCACCCTTTTGCTCATCCGAAAAATCATCGCAGATATAAGGAATAACATTGTGCCAGCAACCGAAAATCACATTTTTAGCCTTTACGGTCAGCGCCTTGCCATCCTGCATATAATCCACGTTCACGTCTTTGGCCGTTTTCGGGTCCCCATTATGAGCGACTTTGATCACCGTTGCATTCAAGCGAAGACGTGTTGAGTTGGATGGCAGGTCCAGTTTTCCATAGTCCACTTTTGCGGTAAAAACATCATCCAAGGTTTCACCTGGGATAGCATCTGGAATAAGTTTCCGCACTGTCATCCGGGTTATGGTGGCATTGCCATCGGGAAAATAGATACTGTCGTCATCATATTCATGTTCGCGGCCGTGTTGCGACCCAGCTATATGATGCATAGGACCAATTTTTTCAGTGGGCTTAAGCTCAAGATGATCAAAACCCGGCATACCACCCAATTCCCAGCAAAAAAGCGCCGGCACCTGTTCCGCCCCGACATAAAAGCGAAAATGTAGCCCGGATCTGAATGAAGGTAGCACCCGCTCATCAATCCCCAAGTGATGGGTGACATATTCCGCGTAAGTAATGGACGCGAGCTTCTGTTTCTTTTCATCGTCGGATAGACCAACAAATTCTTCAGCGATGATTTCCTCGCTATAGAGTTTTTTAAATTCGTCCTTTAGATCATCTGGAAGCGGCGTTGTGTCAAAAAACGCATTCCAGTTTCCCCGGTCGCGACGGTTCCTTTTTACGAGCCCTTCTCCACCGAAAGTTTCACTGTCATAGTAAAACGCTCCGCTATGGCCAAATTCACGGCTGTAGTGACGCATCATTGGCTGGGTTCTCGCGTGATATTCTTCGGTATCAATACCAATTTCACGAAGGTATCCCATAGCGACCGGACTATAATTCATCGGCTGCTCGATATTGAGGGTTCCCCCGTTCACGATGATATTACGCCCCTCAAAATTATATTCATTTCGCTTGGCGTGCCCCCCAAAATCATCGTGGTTGTCCAGAATGAGTATTTTTTTGTCTGGCCCGGCGCTCTGGCGGTAAAACCATGCGGCCGCAAGACCACTAATGCCACCGCCCACGACCACAAGGTCATATTCTTCGTCTGTATTCATGGAAGAATAAGTATTTTTT
>JANQJN010000010.1 GCA_028281625.1 Emcibacteraceae bacterium
AATATCGCGGGGGAGCTTACCTTAAAAGAAGGTGCGAAAATCAAGGCCGCCTTTGGTGAACGCATCGTGATGAAAAACGGCATCACTGCCAAAATGCCCGACGCGTTGCCGACCCTTAGCGGCACCTATAAAGCACGGCTGGGAACAAAGGGGGGCAAAAAACGCCTTGCCGCCGACCTGGAAATTGACCTGCCCCTGGGAAGTATCCTGAACCTCCCCGAAGGATCACAAATGGTTGTGAAAAAAGGCACAGAAGTGGAAAGCCCCAAGCGCGGCCACGCCAAGGTGCAGATCCCGCGGAGCTTAACCAAAGATCACTATGCCATCCGCTTTCCGGAAAATTCATTTGATGACAGCCTTCGTCAATTTGCGCGCACCCCGTATCTGGTATCTTTTAAGGCCGGATGGCTTAACATCAATTTATGTACCGTGCATATTTATTATGGCGATGCTCATGACCCGAAAAAGCTTGAACAGCGCAGAAGCGAAATTGAAAGCCTCGCGCAGGCGCTGGCCGATAAGGCCGACGATGAACTGCGCGCCAGTGATGACAGCTTCCTTGGTGTGCTCGGCGATTTTAACATCATCGGCAAGGGTCACCCGACGATGAAGGCGCTGGAGGATAATGATTTTGAAATCCACGATAAATTAAAGGAAATCCCCGGCACCAACGTGAAGCGTGACATGGCCTATGATCAGATCGCCTTCTGGAAGCCAAAACGAAAGCGCGGCTACCGCGAACTGGATATCCTCGCCGCCGACGTGTTTGATTTCTTTGAACATGTCTTTACCCTCGTCGACGAAGCCACCTATATGGCCGAGAAAGCCGATAATGGATTGGATGGCCGCATCAAATACCCCCAGTGGCGTACCTATAAAATGTCCGACCACCTGCCCATGTGGATCGAACTCAGAACCGATTTTAGTGATGAGTATTTAGAAATGATTGAGGGAGGATGAGGCTTGAGGGTATACAGCAATAAAATTATTTGGGTTAAATGTATTGTACAGCTCATACTATATGCTATCATTAGTTGAATTATTGAATTTCTAGTCAGCGTGTTAGAATTGGCTATTTGAAAGACGAAATTTTGGGGATAAAAATGAACTGGGAAGACTATGTAGGGAATGTTGGTGTAAATCAATACGATGACCGAATCGCGTATTTAGAAGATAAAGGTTTTTATACCGACTCAATTGAGAAAACCGTTGAATCAACTATAAGTAATCTTAAGACTGGTGAGGGTCGATCATTCGTGATTTTTGGTGAGCCGCAATGTGGTAAAACTGAAATGATGATTGCTCTTAATGCTAAATTGCTAGATGAAGGCACAAAGATAATTGTTAATTTATTGACTGATAGCTTGGATTTATTGGATCAAAGTCTGACCCGTTTTAGAGCTTCAAATTTGAGTCCTTCACCAAAGCAATTTAAGGAACTGCCGGACAACGCTAAAAGTTTAAATGGCAAAAAATGGGTAATTTTCTCAAAAAAGAATGCGCGTGATTTAGAAAAACTGATTACTTTGCTGAGGCATCAGAAGGAAGTAATGGTTATCGATGATGAGGCTGATTATGCCTCTCCAAACGCGAGAGTTAATAAAGATCAAAAAACAAAAATTAATGAGTTGATATGTGAATTGTTGGGAGAAGATGGTCAGTATATTGGTGTTACAGCGACCCCTGCAAGGCTCAACCTCAACAATACATTCGAAAATTCGAGTGAATTATGGGTGGACTTTGATTCTCATCCTAAGTATGTCGGCCAAGAGTTCTTTTTCCCCGCAAATGGGAAGGTTGATTATAGGTTGCATACATTTCACGCAGATGAAGGTTCGGAAAGAACTGAATTGCAAAATGCTATTATGCATTTTTTATGTGGTGTCGCGGAACAGCATGAGTTTGGAAATTACGAAAATTTCACAATGTTAGTCCATACCAGTGGTAAAAAAGACGAACATCAAGAAGATATAGAAATCATTGAATCTACTATCAGTATTCTTTCGAACATTAAGCATCCGAAATTCCTAGCATTTGTAAAGCGGCTAGAAAAGATCTCTTGTCAGTACTCTTTAGAAGACCATGAGTCCATAGTGGAGTTTGTACTTAGAAATATTGATCGTCATTTGATAGTTGAGATTAATTCAAAGGGAACGAGTGGTAACGTTTCTGATATTGCAGAACCTACGAGCTTGTTTTCCTTTGGAGCCGGCGGGAATATAATTTCTAGAGGTGTTACATTTGATAATCTTTTGTCCATGTATTTCACGAGAGCTGTTAAAGGTAAGTTTACACAAGATACATATATTCAGCGTGCTCGAATGTTTGGAAGCCGAGACAAATACAAGAATTGTTTTCAATTGTGGATTCCTTATTTACTTCTAGCTAACTGGAGTAAATGCTTCGCATTTCATAAATTGGCCGTTGAAGCCATGAGAAGTAATGTGGGTGCGCCAGTTTGGTTGGCAGATCACAAAACAGTACCTACTTCGTCACCTTCGATTGACAAATCAACCGTGGACTTCGAGGGAGGAGAAATGTCTTTCGCGAGGTTTAGGTATGATCAAGAAAGTCACAACTCTCTATTTGTTCGAGAGGATAAATCGGACAACGAAATTATCGAAAGTTTTAAAGAAAATTTCGAAGAAGAAGAATTTCCAAATTATCTATATGACTATTTAAAAGCAGAAATAAATAATAATGCCGCACAATTGTCGCTCCATGCTCCCCGACTATTTGGTAAAAAAGGGTCGAACTATAGTGAAGAAGAGAAAAAAAATATACGCAGGAAAAAAAGCATATTTGCCAATACATACTTTAATAGGAGTGAGCGCCCAAGTGCAAAACACCACATCGGCATATTTTATAACGAATATGGTAAAGCACGTATTTTCTACAAGATTAATGGCAGCTCAATTAGATTTATACAGAACACACAATGATTTCAGATGCACATAGATACTATGGTTGTGTTTTAGCAGCGATCGCTGAATTGCCGCTCCAACCGATTTCAATAAAGAGAATATCGGAAAGTCTAGCTGGTTTTTATCTTTTAAACAAAACACTTCCAATATTTGTCAAATATTCAAGAAGTAGAAAGGGACCGTGGACTTTTAATTTCATGTTAGAACATCAACAGTTTCAAGAGGATCTATACAATATATATGGCGAATGTCTAGTTATATTCGTATGCGGGCGAGATGGGATAGCGGCGATGAAACACAAGCTATTTAGAAATGTTTTGGACAATGTATTTGATAAGCAAGAGGCGGTTAAGATTAGGCGTAAACACAATGAGATGTATAAGATTCATGGAAAAGATGGTTCCTTAAAAAACAAGTTGTCGAGAAATAGTTTAAGCGAATTGATGTTAGATTTTTATAGTAATGTGGAAATTAGATGAGATATATACACCCTTTTCCAGCTAGGATGGCTCCCGAAATTGCATTGAAAAAAATCAGATCCCTCAACGGCGGGCAGGTTATTCTCGATCCAATGTCAGGATCTGGCATGGTACTTAGTCAAGCAGTTCGGAATGGCTGTAGTGCAATTGGATTTGATCTGGACCCGCTTGCTAGATTGGTTTCCAGAGTTTGTTCAACCAAAATAGATAACAAGAAGGCCATAGTTGCACTAGATAAATTGTTACTTGCTTGTCAAGACGACTATCAAAATTCTAGGAACAAAACTTTACATTGGATAGACAATAACGCTGAAACAAAAGCATTCATAGATTTTTGGTATGCGCCATTACAAATAAACCAGTTAAGGCTTCTTTCCTACTATTTGGTTGCCAATCCAATAATCAGGAATGCAAGTATAAACAATGTCTTAAAGATAGCTCTCTCTAGATTAATTATTTCCAAAGACCCAAAAGCGTCACTTGCAAGGGACACGGCACATAGTAGACCTCATAGGACTATAAAGACCAATGATTTTAATATTTTTAATGAACTACCAAAGTCACTTAGGCATGTTTTGTCCGCGTTAAATAGCGAAGAAATTAAAAAAAATTCAAAAACTTATTTGGGTGACGCTCGCAAAATGCGAAGAATTGAAGATGATAGTATAGACGCAATTATAACTTCGCCACCCTATTTAAATGCTATTGATTATATGAGGGGACATCGACTTTCTCTCGTTTGGTTTGGTTATTCAATTGAAAAACTGAGAAGTATAAGAAAAAAATCGATTGGCTCCGAAGCGGCACTGCAGAAAAGAAATAAGAAGAGTTTTGAGAAGCTATTTGCCAGATTAGGTCTTGGAAATTTAGATTCCAAAAACAAAAATATGCTTTTGAGGTATTACAAAGACCTAAGGATGCAAATGAAAGAATCATTTCGAGTACTGAAACCTGGTTGTTCTGCTACATACGTAATTGGGAATTCAACTATCAAAGGAAATTATGTTCAGAATAGTGAATTGCTTAAGAGCGCTGGAAAAAAAGCGGGATTTGAAATTATTACCGAAGCCGTGAGAGAAATCCCAGATAATAGAAGATATATGCCAATTTCTGTGAAGGAAGGAAACTCTTTGGCAAAAAGGATGCGAACTGAACACGTCATCGAATTTATGAAATGTAGTTCCTAAACCACAACCCCACTGTCCCCATCAAACAGATGGAGTTTTGCTGCGTTCACCTTGATGCGGTAGGTGGCGCCCACATCCACATGTGTATCGGCGCCGGTGACGATGGTGAGTTTTTCACCGCCCAGATCGGCGATGATGTTTTTCTGGTTGCCGATATATTCGCTGACGATGACGGTGATGTTGAGATCACCGCTTTCGTCAAACGTAATATCCTCTGGCCGGATGCCGAGGTCGATTTTTTGCCCTACATTCCCACTGTTCCCTTCAAGCGCGATCATGAAATTGGCGCCGCTGGCGTATCGCGTTCCATTTTCTTCGATGATTTCTGCAGGCAGGAAGTTCATGGTCGGGTTTCCGATGAAACCGGCAACAAACTTATTCGATGGTCGCTCAAATATTTCTTCCGGGGTGCCGGCCTGCTGGATGATGCCGTCATGCATGATGATGATTTTATCGCCCAGGGTCATGGCTTCCACCTGGTCATGGGTGACATAAACCATATTTTTCTTAAGTCTCTGATGCAGCAGGGAAAGTTCCACCCGCATACCGCCGCGTAAGGCGGCATCAAGGTTTGAAAGCGGTTCATCAAACAGGAAAATATCACTGTCCTTGACCACAGCGCGGCCGATGGCGACCCGCTGCCGCTGTCCGCCCGATAGGTCCTTGGGCCGTCGGTCGAGCAGCTCACCGATTTCCAGCATGTCGGCGACGGCCGCGACGCGGCTTTCGATTTCATCCTTGGGGGTTTTGGCGACTTTTAAGGAAAAGCCTATATTTTCCGCCACCGACATATGGGGATAAAGGGCGTAATTCTGAAACACCATCGCCATGCCGCGATCCTTGGGCGCGCGGGTGGTGATGTCGTCGCCATTTACCGAAATACTCCCCGATGTGGCATCCTCCAGCCCGGCCAGCAGGCGCAGCGTGGTTGACTTCCCGCAGCCCGACGGCCCCACCAGCACGGTAAATTCCCCGTCTTCCATGGTCAGGTCAATGGATTTTAAAACATCCACTTCCCCGTCATAGGACTTGGTCAGATTTTTAAGTTCAATCTTTGGCAATTTTTTCCCTATTTTTTATTCTATTATTATTTCAACTTTATAATAATTGTAAGCCCTGTCTTGCTTCAAGATGTCAACAAGCCAGTCGAAAACAGTTGGTCCTTTAAGCTGTTTGGCCCTCTCTAATTCTCTCCACACGTGATTTCTGTTTGTAGGGTGGCATTTTTGCAGCCTTAATTCTAATTGCCTCACAGTTTCAATATACCCAAGTCTTTCCTTTGAGACGTCTGAATTAATCCATTTGATAATGACCTCTTCGTCCGGAATATCGATCCAGTCATAGAGGATATCATTAAACGCGTCTAAGTTTTTTCCCCATTTCTGACCTGGAATGAGAACTTTACCCACCTCATCATAGAACTCTTCAAGAGTGCAAAAATTTTTGCCATCAATGATAAAAGTGTGCGCCAATTATTTCACCGCCTCAAACGCCTGATCAATGTCGGCGAGCAGGTCTTCGATATTTTCCACGCCGACGGAGATGCGGATGATGTTGTCGGTGATGCCGGCTTTTTCGCGTTCTTCCTTGGGGATGGCGCTGTGGGTCATGCTGGCCGGGTGCTGGATCAGGCTATCCACATTACCGAGGGATACCGCAAGCGTCGGGATCCGCACCGCATTGGTAAAGGCCGCGCCGCCATCATATCCGCCCTTAACTTTGAAAGACACCATGCCGCCATATCCATTGATCATCTGTTCCTTTGCCAGTTGATGGTATGGATCATTGCCAAGGCCCGGGTAGCAGACTTCTTCGACCTTCGGGTGGCTTTGCAGGTGCTTGGCGACGGCCATGGCATTTTTACTGTGGCGCTGCATGCGAAGCTCAAATGTTTTAAGGCCCACGTTGATCTGCCAGGCGTCCTGCGGGCTGGGGGCGACCCCAAGCATTTTATAAGTAAGACCCACACCCGATCCGCCCGGGGACATATAATCCAAATGCGTGCTCACAATGGCGCCGCCGATGGTGGTGCCGTGGCCGCAAATATATTTGGTGGTCGAATGGACCACCACATCGCAGCCGAGGGTCAGGGGCCGCTGATGAAAGGGGGTGGCGAAGGTATTATCAACCATCACCCACATGTCATGCTTATGGGCAGCGTTGGAGAGGTGCACCAGATCAATGATTTCCATCCGGGGGTTTGACGGTGTTTCCACATACACCAGTTTGGCATCCGTATTCGCATCAATCGCCGCTTCAAAGCCGGATTTGGTAATGTCGGTGACCCAGATCACCTCTATCCCCAGCCGTGGGGCCAGTTCGAACCAGAATTTATGGGTATTGCCATAAAGGCTTTTTTGCACGATGGCTTTATCGCCGGATCCGATATGGGCCAGCACCGCCGCGGAAATTGCCGCCATGCCGGAGGATGTGATTTTTCCCATAACGATTTCGGAGGGAGCCTTATCCTGGCCAGAATCAGAAGAGGCGCGGATCAGGTCGACCCCTTCCATATAGGCGATCTTGGCGGCCAGATGGTCAAAATTGGGATTATGGGTGCGTGTGTAGGCATAGCCCTTCTTGCGGCCGGCGAAGATATTCGCGCCTTCCTCCACATCGTCGAACCCGAAGGTGGAGGTCTGGTATATGGGCATCAAATGCGCATGCTTGTCATGGCCCACTTCGCCCACATGATTAACGATGGTGCCCATGCCGTGCTCGGGCTTTACCTTTTCTTCTTTGCTCATTTATTCTTTATCCTTAAAGGCATTTTTATAGCGGTCCGTGCGGCCGAAATACTCCATGGATGTCATCAGATCATCCTCGCTCATACCGTCGGTGGGAATGCCGGCCGATTTCAGGGTCCAGTAAATTTCTGATGCTTTTTCAACCACTTCCAGCTGATCCAGCGCATGATTAAGGCTGGTGCCAACCGCCAGCGCCCCGTGCATATGCCAGAGGATGATGTTGCGGTATTTGATCTCCTCCGCGCTGAGGACACCCAGCTCAAGGCTTCCCGGCACACAAAAGGGCAGGTGGCCGATCCCTTCCGGGACGATGATACGGGCCTCACTTTGAAGGCCCAGCAGGGTATCACTGAGTATTTTCGGATCTTTAAATTCCGGTACATGGGTCATGGAAATAAGCCTTGGCGGATGGGTATGGATGATCGCGCGATATTCAGGGCGGGAGCGGACAAATTCACACTGGATCGCGCAGTGGGACGGCATTTCACTGGTGGGGCGATTATTGCCGATGATCCATTGGTAAGCGGTCCCGTCGTTTGTGATGCGGTAGAGGCCGATATCCGTGGCGGCGTCGGTGGCGATGTCCCGGGACCGGGTGCCGGATCCGGTGATCAGCAGATATTTACCACCAAGTTCCGGCACTTCCAGCGGTAGATCGACTTCCTCCGCGACCGATGCGGTCAGTTCTTCGGGCAGTTCGTCTTCCTCGATCCGAAGCGATAGATTACCGCCTTCCGCTTCTGACCATCCCTTGAAGGCGAGCCATTCACACACTTCTGCGAATGCAGACAGGGGGGAGACTGTTTCGTAAATTTCTCTCATATCATTTCCCCAATTATAAAAGCACCGGTGGTGTGCAGTCTTCGTCGCTCGTTTCACGCAGCACATCCAGCATCAGCCGCACCATGGTTTCGCGCACTTCATCAATATTGCCGGTGGCGATGGTGATATTTTCTTCAAGCCCCGCCGCAAGGTTTATGGGAAGCGCCACGGCGGCGAAGCTCATGCCCAGTTCAGCCGCCAGGTAAACTTCCGGGCATCCGGTCATGCCGACCACATCACCCCCAAGCATTTGATACATTTTAATCTCTGCCGGGCTTTCAAAGCGCGGGCCGTTTGTGGCGACATATGTGGCACCGTCATGAACGCCAATGCCATGCTTCGGGCCCAGCTCTATGGCTTTTTCTGACATGACCTCGCAGTAAGGCTTGCTCATTTCTATATGGCCGATGCCGCGCTCAATCTCCGAGAAAAACGTGAACTCACGCCCGCTGGTAAAATCAAGAAAATCACGAAGGATGGCCAGCTCCAGCACCGGGTAACCGCTTGTAATCGCACCGACCGCATAGGTGGCCATGATGCGGGTGACCCCTGCATCCTTCAGCGCCTGTATATTGGCGCGGTAGTTTACTTTATGGGGAGGGGTGGTGTGGTCTGCGCCGTGACGGGTGAGGAACACAACGTCTGAATAGTCGCCTTGCCCTTCATAAATCACCGCGTCGCCATATGTGTTACTGACACGTTTTTCCTCAACCTCAATCCCGGGCAGGTTATAAATGCCGGTGCCACCTAATATTGCTACTGTCATTTTTAACTCTCCCTACGCCTACCAGGCCTTATAATTTTTAAGTGTGTAGGGGCTTAC
The DNA here is from genome assembly GCA_028281625.1 of Emcibacteraceae bacterium. Taxonomy (GTDB): domain Bacteria; phylum Pseudomonadota; class Alphaproteobacteria; order Sphingomonadales; family Emcibacteraceae; genus Pseudemcibacter. The sequence continues at coordinate 8,983 of JANQJN010000010.1, forward strand.
GACCCCGTGGATGGTGGCAACGCCGGAGACGAATTTCGGCGGTGTGATGTCAAACGTGGGATATCTAGCGCCAATGTCGTCGCGGGTGGTGGGCCGGCCCAGTGCCTGCCTGATTTCGGCGGGGTCTCGTTCTTCAATCTCAACATCTGCGCGGGTCTTCTTTTCCTCGTCACGGCCCCAGGCGAAGGCAAAATAAGGGATGTCATGCTCGTGCGCGGTGATGGCATTTTGGTAGGTGCCGATTTTATTACACACATGGCCATCGACAGTGATCAGGTCAGCGGCGGTGATATATTTCTGGATGTTGCCTTCACGCATGATATGGGCGGGCATATTGTCCGTGATCAGGTTGGCTTCGATACCGAGTTCCTGGATTGATGGTGCCGTAAGCTTCGCACCTTGCAAATAAGGCCTTGTTTCGGGAACGTAACATTTTATTTTCTTGCCATCCCGGACTGCAAGCGCGAGCGCCACAAGAAAACCGGCTTCAGCGAAACACATGGTGAGCACGCCGTCACCATCATCGATTAAGTCCGCAACCGCGCGGCCGCGCAGGGCGTAGCTATCATACAGATTATTTTTGATCACTTCGATCCGATTGGCAATGGCGTCATCGACGGAAGTACCCTGTTCTTCTGCGAGGGTGGCCGCTTCAAGGATATTATCGAGCCGCAGTTTCATGGCCGTATTGGTAGGACGGGTGGCAACCAGCGTGTCCCGGGCGGTTTTAAGGGCGTCAGGGCCGTTGCCGGACTGGAACCGAAGTGCGTTTGCCGCCGCCATCCAGGGGCCGGCACCTTGGGTGACCATATCTTTGATTGCCTGGGCCACGTCCTCTACGGTGCTGCACTCCACAAAACACTGCTCAAACGGATATTTGCTGCGGTTGCCGATCAGAACTTTACCGTCTTCAAAGCGGGAAATGTTATGAGGGTTCACCACAAATGGAAGAAGGTCATAAATGCCTTCCTTTTGTGCAGGCGATTTTCCCCGCGATTTGGCGATCGTAGGTCCACCGGATGTCACCCAGGCGGTAAAGCCACCATCAATATGACAAACATTTTTAAGACCCACATCCTGCGCCGCCTTGGTCGCCAGAGCGCTTCGCTGACCGGCTTTACAGAAAAAAATGAATTTATTATCAGAAGAGAATATTTTTTTATAATAAGGACTTTCCGGATCGATCCAGAATTCTGTCATGCCCCGTGGCATATGATAAGCATCGGGAATGGTGCCTTCCGCCTGAAGCTCACGAATGTCCCGGATATCCACGAAAGTGTTCTTAGGATCATCGAACATCAGGCGGGCCTGCTCAACAGAGACTGTTTCGATTTCCTTGTTGGCGTCGGCGACCATTTCCTTTGTTGATTTTGTCATTTCACTTTCACTTACCCATCAAATTACGATATGGTTTTGACCATAGTACTAAAATAAATATTTGGGAATAGAGGATGATAAAAAACTGGATAAGCGGCCTTTTGGTATTGCCTTTTTTAATGGTGACAGCCTGCGCGCAGGAAGCGGCGGTAAATAGCAGTGATACACAATTTCTTGTGGTGGGAAAAACAGCCAACTTCCGCCAGCATGCGGGGAAAATGTCTGAAATGATCAACTACCATTTCTTCGCCGAAATTTTTGTAAATGAAGACGGTCATGTGACCGCAGGGACGCTCAGTAACCCAGGCATCGATCAGATGAATTTCGCTGATCATCCATCGGTACTGGAAACCCACGGCGGCCGTTATAGCACCGAAGCGGACCTTGATGCGCTTTATCCGGACGGCGAATATCTTTTTACCTACACGGAAACGGGGAACCATACGCTTAATATCCCTGTCAACTTAAGCAAGAAAGAAGACGGTGCCACCCGTATTCCAGCGCCACCTGTGATCAGCTTATCCCAAAATGGAAATGACATCACGGATGGCATGATAGATCCGGGCCAGGATCTTCATATTTCATGGACACCCTTTACCGAAGGTGGAGCGGATGAAAATGGTTTTGTTGATGATCTTGTTTTTGCAGTGGTTGGAAACTGTAGGGGCGAAAAAATATCACACAGCGGTGTGCCCTTTGGCGGTGGTGCGCACCTGACATACGCGGATAATGATGTGACCATTTCAAAAGATCTCTTCAACCCTGGAGAAGTTTATCAGGTATCGGTGGAACATGCGGTGATGGATACCAATTATGTGGGAAATGTACCGACCATTGCTACTTATGCCTCCACATCATTTCTTGATTTTAACACCAGCGGCGAAAATGTAGGCGGCCTTGACTGTACGCCGCTACCGGTGCAAATGGATAAAGGACAAACGGACAGGAGCCTCAAAGGAACAATGGATCTTCCAACAATTGATGAACAAATCACCATGCTTTATTACAGCGCTGAAGACTGGGAAAAAGCCGTGCATTTTTACGGCAAAGATCTTCAGCTGGAAGTAACTTTCGATGACGACTGGGTAAAAATTTACAAGCTTAACGAAGGTGCCTTCGTTGGTGTCGTTAAAGATAGCGACGGTGGTTTCCATAAACCCAACAAAGACAGCGCGGTGATGGTTAGCATCGTTTCAAAATCCGTAGATGACTGGTACGGCGCGATCCTCAATGCCAAGAATGTTAAGATTGAAAAAGAGTTGGCTGATAGTGAAGGTGTTCCCATCCGGGCATTTTTGATCCGGGATCCGGGTGGCTACACGGTCGAATTTTTTCAGTGGCTTAATCGCTAAAAAAAGGCGCTGAAGATTTCAGCGCCTTTTTGCAAACAGATATTTAATCTTAACTATTGCGGCATTCTTTGACCGCGCACGTCGATCTCAACCAGCCAGCCATCAACGGCAAGGCCTGAGATTTCAACAACTGCACGAACTGGCTTGTTCGGGTTTTCGTCTGTCCCGAAAAACTCACGGTATGCTGTGTTAAAGCCTGAAAAGTCCATTTTGCCCATTTCAGGATCAGCCACCAGATACACACGAACCATTACAATATCGCTCATGCTCCAGCCTGCTTTTTCAACGGATTCTTTAATGCGTTCAAATGTACTGCGGGCTTGCTGCTCAGTTGTGCCGAAGCGAGCAACGCCTTCAGCGTCAGGGTTAATGGCACCAGGTCCTTTACCACTTACATAAAGGCTGTCCGCACCAGCGGGCACTTCAATTGTTGAATAAAAATGACGTCCTTCGTCAATGCGCTCTATTTCCTGCGCATTTGCACCAGTACTTATGGCAGCGACGCCAGCGATCAGTGCGATAATTTTTAGTAGTTTTGACATTTATTTATTTCCTTGATTTTTATTTACTTCGGCATGCGAATGGCGCGGGCTTCAACTTCCACGATCCACCCTGGTACCACAAGGGAGTGAATACCAACGAATGTACGTGATGGCAGGTTTGTGTTACCACTTGTTGAATTTTCACCGAAATATTCACGGTATGCGCGGTTAAAAGCAGCTGAATCAACTGTGCCATCTTCACCAGGAACGCCGTAGATGCGCAGCATTACAACGTCGCTAAGTGACCAACCAGCTTCCTCAAGCTGTGCCTTAAAGCTCTCAAAAATGGCTTTACCCTGCTCGTACATATCACCAGGCTGACACTCGTCGCCTTTTGCCTGGCGCTCTTCACGTGTCTGGCAGCCTTCGCCCCAGGCGTGGTTACCTTTACCGCTCATGTAAAAGACTTCTGCGCCAGCTGGAATGACGATGCCTGGGTCAAGAAAACCCTGACTCGTTCTTTCTATTTCCTGTGCATTTGCAGATACTGCAGCGACGCCACCGGCAAGAAGTGCAGCAGCGATTTTGATAAGTTTAGACATTGAGATCTCCCATGAAATTCTTAGATTAAGCGCCACTGATGGCGTTTGGGGTTAGAGTAAAGGATTCTTTTATTTTCGCAACGATTTCCGGATGAAACCGCTACGAAACATTAAAGTTTAATATTAGTTAGTTTCCAGGCCCGAAACCGTCGTCTTCTTCGGCGATAAAGTCGTAGGCTTCAACCACCTGGTCATGTGGCACTTCGCCGCCTGCATTGCCCCAGCTGTTGCGAATATAGTTGATGATGGTAGTCAGTTCTTCCACTTCCAGATCTGCAATGAATGTGGGCATACCTGCACGACCTTCGAGCATCAAATAAATAAGTTCTTCCTGATCACCCAGAACAAACACATTGTCCTTCAGCGCAGGGTACACATCTTCAAAACCCTCACCACCAGGCTGGTGGCAGGCTTCACAAAAATCGGTATAAATTTGTGCGCCCTCTGCTGAATGATCCTGTGCATTTGCCGTTGAAAATAAAGCTGAAATCCCCATAACAGCCATCAATGTAAAATAGATTTTTTTCATATTAAACCACACTTTTTAATTATTAATTTATCTTTACGCACTTTTAATTATTTAGAAGTTTGTGCCGACATTATGTCCTCATTAATTTTGTTGCTTAGGCCTGCTGTGCTACGCGCTTATCAATCACTTCCATGGTTGACCACGCCCCTTCAATTGCACCAGCCATCCAACCACCAAGGGCAGGAGAAGCGATGTTACCTGAAACAAAGATACGCTTATCCCCCTGTTGCATTACCGGGAACGAACGCGTGCGACCACGGCGTGACCAGTTTTCCCAGCCGGCGAGGGCATATTTCATCTTGTGCCATGCCACTGACATAGCCTCCCCAGTAAAGTGTTTGCGGTAATTGCCTGGGTGGATTTTTTCACCCGCAGTCAATGCGAATTCGGTACGTTCCGCGATGCTCATGTTACTGATTGGAACAGATGATCCGCCGATTGGGTAGTAGCCAAGGATCACACCGGTATCACCATGAGCCTGCCCAAACATGTTACCAGACGGATAGCTGATCAGACGTTGACCGGGAATATCTGTGCTTGTGTAACCGCCATAAATCATATCGTCCTGTTCCCAGAAACGACGGTTCATTTCCACACCGATTTTACAGGCGGGGCTACCGCGTGTCGCGGAAAGCGCTGTTTTAAATGTATCGGTAAGATTGATATTGATTTTTGCCATCACGCCAAGTGGTGCAGTGGAAATCACATAATCGCAGCTTTCGGTGGTTACAGCACCGGTGCCGGTATGCTCATAAGTTACCTCAACACCGTCGTCGCTTTGTACCATATCGGTCACTTCTGAATTATAGGTAATTGCACCGTCGCCAAGGGCACGCTTTAAGCCCATTGCTATCTGGTCCATACCGCCAACAGCCTGGAACATCACAGCCGGATGGTCTGCAGTTTCATTACGGCTCGCTTGCGCGATTGAGAATACATCTGCCATTTCAAATGGATCGGAAAGCTCACCAAAGTTTGTGCCAGCACCTGGATAGACGCTGTGACCACGGGCGCGGTTTGCGCGGTAATTCAGTTCACGGGCATCAATAAGGCCACTTCTTTTTAGATGCTCAAGAAGTTTTTCCTTGTCTTCCTGACTGATCACTTCATCAAGAGCACCTTGGTCGGCAACCTTGGCAAGAAGTTCGGTGGAATATCCTTTGAAATCAATATCCGCATGTTCCTGACGAACATTTTGGCCTTTAAAGGGGCCTTCTTTATTTTCATAGTAGTAATAGGCTTTGCCTGATTTATTGACCATCACCTCAAGGGGCACACCAAGTGTACGGCAATAATAAATAGTTGATTTATGCTCAGCCGGAATACGCCATGGACCGTAGTTTACATAGTTACCGTCCTGGAAATTACACTCTTGTCTGTCAGCGCCGATTTCCTGAATGACATGACCTTTACGGGCTGCGACACAACGACCACCGGCATAATCAAGGGCTTCGATGACTTTACAGTTATACCCTTTTTTGCCCATCTCGTATGCGAGGACCATACCTGCCAGTCCTGCACCAAGAATAATTACTTTTTTACCATTGCCATCTGTTGACATTTGCGGTGGACGGTCAACTTCGGAGGCGAAACCGATGTCCCATCCCTGCATAGCAGTCATCACAGCTGCAGTGCCACCGATCATTCCGACTGATTGCAAAAAGGATCTTTTTGTAATGCCGGTCGGTGTCGCACCTGAGGTATTAGTGTTCTGTGTCTTAGTCATTATATTCCCTTGGATATTGTGCTTTAAATATTTTAGCTACTTCAATAGTCTCTTTTTATCAAAGAACGTTGAAATAGCCAAATGTCATCTCTTATTCAATAATGTTATATTATCATATAACATATCATTAAATTTTGCAAATTTTCAAAAATTACTATTTGGAAATCAGTTATGCGGCTCATCTATCTGAAAAACAGGTGAGGCTTCTATTATTATCGATGTCCCTATAAATTCAGTAAAATACTGATTTTGAAGCAAATGAAAAGGATAATTTTGTAATTTAATATGTTTATTCCCGAACCCTTGATCCGAGAGGCTTCTTCTTTATATCAACTTCGAAAAGCAGCTCATGTACTTGCTTGTTATCTAATTGAAAATAAAACGTTAATCCTTTCTTACTTGGCTTGTGATTTATGATTTCCCGATTCGGCAATTCAAATGTAAGGGAGCCGGGTGAGAAGGTCAGTTTCTTATTTTCTGCGAGAACGACATCCATGGCCAATGTTTCACCATTTGGAAATGTCGTTGAAGAGTGCAGAGACTGATCTTGCAGCAACTGTTCGAATTCGATCTTGCTGATGCGTAGACTGGTTTTCTGAGGTTCCAGTCGGATCTTCATGTTAACCGCCTGTGGAGGACAAGTTGGTCATGATGCCGGTGTTCCCATCGGCAAGGAAATGAGAGGAGGCTTTATAATCCAACTGTTTTGCAATCGCCGCTTTTAGCTGTTCCTTTTGATCATCATCCTGCAGCATATGACGAAGGGGGATACCGACATTACCAAACAGGCAAAGGCGCAGATCACCTGTGGATGTCACCCGCAGGCGGTTGCAATTGGTGCAAAAGTCTTTGGAATATGGCGCGATCAGTCCGATTGAACCTTCATAATCCGGATGACTGAAATTCACAGCAGGTCCGGCACCATGGGCGCGAAGGTTTTCGATCCAGCCACGATCAAGCAGTTGCTCTTTTACATGCTCAGCGGATTGGTGAAACTTGTTAAAATAGGTCAGATTGTCGCCCGTCTGCATCAGCTCGATATAACGCACACTGACCGGCATGTCTTTGACGTATGCAAGATAGTCTTCAAGCTCGTCATCATTAACGCCTTTTAAAAGCACAACATTGATCTTCACGCTTTCAAAGCCAACCTCGATCGCTTTTTCAATCCCCTCGCGGACTTCCTGCATGCGGTTGTGGCCGGTAATCTCGTGAAACTTTTTCGCGTTCATACTGTCTATACTGACATTAATCGCGTTAAGGCCTGCGTCACGCCATTCCTGAGCCCGCTCCCTAAGGCGGTAGCCATTTGTTGTAAAAGCAAGGGTTTTTACTTCATTCATATCGCCAATCATTTTGGCAATTTCAGTAAAAT
>JANQJN010000141.1 GCA_028281625.1 Emcibacteraceae bacterium
TAATCCCAATTGGTGGCGCAGAAGATAAAGAAGCCAATCCTTCAATTTTAAAAAAGTTTACTGAAATTTCCGGTGGCGAAAATGCCAGGATCGTGATCATACCGACTGCATCACGTCTTGACGATACAGGAGATCGCTACGAGGAGGTTTTTTCAAAAATCGGTGCTGGTGAAGTCAGCCACATTGATATTACCAGCCGTGAAGATTGTAATAACCCGGAATTTGCCAGTCGCTGTGAAGAAGCGACAGGGATTTTTATCACTGGCGGCAATCAGCTGCGCCTTGCAACCATTTTGGGCGGGACGGCTGTGGCACAGGTGATCCGGCGTGCTAACGCCCGCGGTGTCCATATTGCGGGGACTTCTGCCGGCGCTTCGATCATGTCCGAACATATGATCGCTGGTGGCGATAGCAATGAAGCCCCAAAAGAAGGCGGTGCCGTTCTCGCACCTGGTTTGGGCTTGACCAACGCGATGATTATTGACCAGCATTTTTCGGAAAGAAACCGGCTTGGAAGGCTGCTTTCGGCTGTTGCCTATAACCCTTTTCTGATGGGGATGGGTATTGATGAGGATACTGCCGCCTTCCTTGGCCCCGACGATATTTGCGAAGTGGTGGGAAGTGGTACTGTAACCATCGTAGATGGTGAAGATCTTACTTATTCATCAGCATATGGCACGGACAACCGACGTGCGCTGGGGTTGTTGGGTTTAAAACTCGATATTCTTCATGATGGCTGCCTTTATGATTTTAATATTCGTGAGGCGTTCCCGCCGATCGAAGACCGCCAGAATGTGTGTAAGATTTAGAGACTAAAACGGGAGGGACTTGGATGAAAATTTTAAAAACGAACGTATATTTGGGACCTAACCAATATGCCAAGTTCAAGGTCATACGCCATGTCATGGATATTGGAGTACTTGAAGACTGGCCAAGTGCAAAAATCGGTACAGATTTTATCGATGGTTTGATTGAAGCTCTTCCGGGACTTGAGGAACACGGTTGTTCTTACCGCGAACCGGGTGGTTTTATCCGCCGCCTACGCGAAGATGAGGGCACTTGGATGGGCCATATCACCGAACATGTAGCCCTTGAGCTACAATGTGTGGCGGGTAATGAAGTAACATTCGGGCGTACACGATCCGCCGGTGAAGTGGGCCACTATAACATGGTCTTTGCCTATATTCACAAAGACGTGGGGCTTGCTGCTTGTGAACTTGCGATCAAGCTGCTTATGCATTTGCTACCCGAAAAGCTTCAAAAAGAAACCGGTTATGAAATTGAAGAAGATTTTGATTGGGAAGAAGAGCAAAGGCGCTTTATTAAGCAGGCGCAACGTCATGCTTTTGGCCCCAGTACGGCGTCCTTGGTCCATGCTGCGGAAGAGAGGGATATTCCGTGGCTTCGGCTCAATAAATATAGTTTAGTGCAATTTGGTCATGGCAAACATCAACAACGCATTCAGGCAACCATTACCAGTCAAACCAATCACATCGCCGTGGAAATTTCCTGCGATAAGGAAGATACCCATAACCTTTTGAATGATCTTGGTCTTCCGGTACCGAAGCAATTTATGATTTATAGTCCACGTGAAGCGATCCGCGCGGCACGACGCATTGGCTATCCGGTTGTGGTCAAGCCACTGAATGCCAATCACGGACGTGGTGTATCTATTAACCTGAATAGCGATGAAGAAGTGGAAACTGCCTTCGGCGTTGCCCGTGAGCAGGGAACAAGTCGAGCGGTGTTGGTGGAAAGCTATATGACCGGTTTTGATCACCGCATGCTGGTGGTTAATAACGAACTTGTGGCGGTGGCAAAGCGTGTGCCCGGTCATGTGGTCGGTGACGGCAAACATACGATTGAAGCACTGATCGACATAGTGAACGAAGATCCGCGCCGCGGTGTTGGTCATGAAAAAGTACTTACGATCCTTGAAATTGATCATCAGGCAACGCGCCTGATGGAAAATGCGGGTTATACAAAAGAAACTATTCTTAAAAAGGATGAGATTTTCTATCTTCGGGATACGGCGAACCTGTCTACGGGCGGTACAGCGATTGACCTAACCGATGTGGTTCACCCAGATAACCGTGAAATGGCCCAGCGGGCTATCCAGGCGGTTGGCCTGGATGTTGGCGGTGTGGATTTTCTGACCGATGATATCACCCAGTCTTATAAAGACATCGGTGGTGGTATCGTTGAAGTAAACGCAGCGCCGGGTTTTCGAATGCATGTGGCGCCCAGTGAAGGGGAGCCAAGGGATGTGGCAGGCGCGGTGATCGATATGCTTTTCCCACCAAACACACCAAGCAAAATTCCAATCGCTGCCATTACAGGTACCAACGGTAAAACTACCACCTCACGGATGCTCGCCCATGTGATGAAAACCTGCGGTCACACGGTAGGGTTAACCACCACAGACGGTATCTACGTGGACGGTAAACAGACGGTGAAGGGCGATACCACCGGACCACGGTCCGCGCAAATGGTGCTTCGAGATCCGACGGTGGAGTTTGCGGTTCTTGAAACTGCACGCGGGGGACTGGTTCGAAACGGACTTGGTTATGCGAGCACCAATGTATCAGCCTGTCTAAATGTAGCGTCCGACCATCTTGGGATGGGCGGTATTGATACGCTTGAGCAACTTGCCGAAATTAAGCGTATTGTTGTTGAAGCAGCGACTGACACCGTAGTTCTGAATGCGGACGATAAACACTGCCTGATGATGGCAGATTATGCGGATGCGGATAATATTTTTTATGTCACCATGCACCATGATCATGCGCTTGTGAAACAACATATTGATGCGGGCGGCAAAGCCTGCGTACTTGAGAAAGGAATGAATGGGGATCTGATCACTATTTATGATAACCAAACGCATATCCCAGTGATCTGGTCACATCTGATCCCGGCGACCATTGAAGGAAAAGCCCTTCATAACGTACAAAACGCCATGTTCACCGTGGCCATGGCCTATAGTTTTGATCAGGACCTCGATCAGATCAGGCTTGGTCTTAAAACTTTTAATACGACCTTCTCACAGGCACCGGGCCGGATGAATGTGTTTGATGAACACAGTTTCCGGGTGATCCTTGATTATGCTCATAACCCGGCAGCATTCAGCGTAGTAACTGACCTTGTGGATAAACTGGATGGCCATGAGCGTAAAATGATTGTCGCATCTTGCCCGGGGGATCGTCGTGACGAGGATGTGATTGAATCCTGCGAAGTGCTTGCGGGACATTATGATCATTATTTCCTTAAGGCCGACGACAACCGGCGCGGCCGAGAAAATGATGAAATCCCAATGATGATGAAATCGGAGCTGATGAAAAGAGGTGTCAGCGAGGAGGCCATCACGGTTATCCCTGATGAAGTGAACGCCATTGAAGAGGCCCTTAAGGCGGCGGAAGAAAACGATCTTCTTATTGTGATCGGTGACAATGTGACCCGTTCCTGGAAGCAAATCATCAATTTCGGTGAAGATCGTCCAGTAGACAGGTCGTCAACGAGCGATGGGCCACTTATGGCAACCGCTTATGAAGATCTCATTGACGATAGCCAGCAGCTTATCCGCGATGAGCGCGGTGTGCGACTGGCACGTGATGACGATGAAGACGGCGATTAAGTGGGAGCGACGCCCATGACCATCAATATCGAAGAGATCGAAGATTATCTGGATATCCGTATTCCAACTTCGGACAAACTGGTGCTCGATAGCAGCCGTCGTGTGACCGGACCAGGACTTCTTTGGGAAAAACCTGGTGCCATTCTTGATGTTTTTACCGATCATTTTGACAAGCAGCAGGTGGTCGATGTCTGGTGCGAAGAAATTCAGTTTGTGCTGGATGCTATCGGCTGGACAGAGAGTGAGATTAAGACCCGTATTTTTGATACAGGTGTTAATCTGGCCATTTCGGCGTCAATTGATCTTCTTTACTCTGCGGTTTTTGTTGTGGAAACAAGCTGGCAACTCGCGGCTTGTAAGCTTCTCGATGAAAAACCTGACACTTTTGAAGCGCTGATTGATGATCTAAAAAAAGTAATCTCTATGGAGCAGAACCCACCGGTTCTGACCCTTCAAAGACAAGCGGAAAGTCGCGGTATTGATGTGCTTTGGGATGATGATTATGTTTCACTTGGTCATGGCACTGGATCGGCCAAATGGGGCATCAATGAAATCCCGGCACCGGAAGAGGTGGATTGGGAAGTTCTTCACAATGTCCCTGTGGCTTTGATTACTGGAACCAACGGAAAATCAACCAGCGTTCGTCTTTCGACTGCAATTGCAGAAGCAGCCGGCAAAGTCGCCGGGTCAACATCCACTGATTTTGTAAAACTTGGAAATGACATCCTTGATTACGGAGACTATTCCGGACCGGGCGGCGCGCGTATGCTTCTTCGTGATAAGCGGCTTGAAATGGCGTTCCTGGAAGTGGCGCGCGGTGGAATTTTACGCCGCGGACTTCCGCTTCGTCAGGCTTCAGGTGCAATGGTCACAAATATTGCCGCGGATCACTTGGGTGAATATGGCATTAACACAGTCGAGCATCTTGCGGACGCAAAATTTGCCGTGGCAAGGACACTTTCAAAAGACGGTGTGTTGATCCTAAACGCCGATGATAAGTTAGTGGTCACCAATGGCCTCAGGAGCCCAAACACCATCTGCTGGTTCTCGCTTGATTTGGACAATGAACTCGTTACTAAGGCTAAACAATTAGGGAATTTATGCTGTTGGTTGGAAGGTGATGAACTTCACTATTTTGATGGCGTTTACGTAAGTTTGACTGTTCCCGTTGCTGATATTCCCATCACCATGGGCGGCGCGGCGCGTTTCAATGTTCAAAATGCTATGGGTGCACTTTGTCTTGCCAAAGCCATGGGCATTGGAAATGATGCCATCGTGAGAGGGCTCACAACATTCAACAGCACGCCGGATGATAATCCGGGACGGTGCAACGAATTTATGGTGAGGGGTGCGCGTGTATTTGTGGATTTTGCCCATAATCCCCATTCCATCAATGCTATCGCCGATATGCTCGATAATCTGCCGTCACGGAAAAAATACTTGTTGATCGGACAGGCGGGCGACCGTTCTGATCAGGATATCAGGGATCTTACTAATGGTGCGCTTCAATTTAATCCGGATGTTGTGGTGACCATGGATATGGAAGATTATCTTAGGGGTCGCGACTGGGGTGAGGCTGCCGGGATCATAAAGAAGGAATGCCTGAAACATGGTGTAAAAGAAGGCAATATTCATCATTTCAAAAGCCCACCGGAAGGTGCGCAATACATCATTGACCAGTTGGAGGAAGGGGATCTGGCTTTGCTTCTCGCCCTTGCTGAGCGGGATAAGGTTTTTGAAATGCTGGAAGAGGCTTCAAGCTAGCGGCAAGGCGCAAATGTGGTTGCTAATACATCGTTGTCGATTGAAACTGACGCCCGCTTCATTCCGTCAGAGTTAAACGCCATGGCAATTTCACCGGATCTGTTTACTGCGATCAAGCCACCATCACCGCCAAGACGTTTCACTTCATCAAGCATGCGCCAAAGGGCATCTGTTAAGCTATCGCCAGCGAGTTTGTAGCCATTTGCGACCGAAAGTGCACCGCCCGCGCGGATGAAATATTCGCCGGTGCCCGTGCAGCTGATAGCGATTTCTTCATCAGCCCAAGTACCGATACCGATAATTGGTGTGTCTCCGACGCGACCAGCAGGTTTGCCAAATACACCACCGGTTGAAGTTGCCGATGCTAGGTTTGCGTGAACATCAAGTGCGACCGCACCCACCGTGCCGTGCATCATATCGTCCTGTTCGATGTCAGCTTGGGACACGCCCACCGGAAGCACATAGTATTCTTTTGAATTTGCAATGGTTTCAAACCCCTGATCAGCGGCAAATAGATTGGCACCGTGACCGGTGATCATCACACAGGGTGATTTATCAAGCACAGCGCGGGCAACACCCACGGGGCTTACTACATCTTTGATGGCGGACACGGACCCGGCATTTTGCGTATGGCCTTCCATGATGCTGGCATCCAGCTCAACGTCACCAGCGGTGTTTGGCGCAGATCCCTTCCCAGCCACATAAAGCCCGGAACTTTCAAGGTTCGTAACCATGATTTCCACCACATCCAGCGCTGTTTCACCCGCTTTGAGAAGTCTTTCACCTTCCTCGGCAAGTTCTGCAAGATGCGCTTCGACAACAGAATAATCTTCGCCAAGTCTTGGACCGGCACCACCGTGTAGCGCTAATGCGTATTTGTTTGCCATCGCGACATTCCTTTACAAAATACAGAAAGGCTATATGACAAACTTCGACGCGCTTGTCGATGATTATCGTTCTTTGTCTTTCTTTTTTTCAAAAGGTTCAATGATGTTTTTCGTAACCCACCAAGTAGACGCTGGGCGAAAACCCCAAAATGCCAGTGACATAAACCAGAAAAGTGGCGTAATTACTGTGATTGCAAGCGCAATATAGTGGTGAGCAATAAGGCTGGATTGGTAGGGCACCCCACCATCATTCACGCGGACACTAATCTCGCGCTCACCGCACCACTCTTTTTCCACTTCTCTTGCCATATCAAGAGGTTGGAGCTCAAATGAATTTCCTCTAAGTTGACTGCTAGCAAGCGGTGTATTGGGGTCAGTAGCAATGTATATTTCCAAGTGACCGGCAGCGGTACCATTACCAAATTTGCTTTCGATGACGTTACAGGAAATTATTCTGGCATCGACCGAATTCCAGTAAAGAAACGTGAGCGGCGGGCTACCAAATTGCCAGGCGCTTATGAGCAACATTAGTGGAAGCAGGAAAAGTGCTGTACCAATTAATCTGAAAGCGAGCTTAATCATTATTCCATCGCCGGGCAGCCTGCCGTTGCTTCACCAGTTGTGGCGGCATCAAGAAACGTAAGTGTTGCATATGTGGCAATGCCGGGCACGCCCTTATACCGTTCAACATCGGCGGTGGCTTGCTCCACAATTAGATTATATCTTATTCCCGGGTCCAAGGCTGCTGCTGGAATGGTATATTCGCTCGCTTCATAGGTAAGATAAGGCTTTCCGTTATAGGGCCGGCCGCTGTGGGCGATGTTGTTTCCAAAACAATCGAACCCCAGCACAAATATGAGATCGGCGAGTTCACTATCGGGTGATTTCATATTCCCCTTCATAGGTGTCCATTGGATGGTGAGATCCGTTTCCGGGTCCACGGCCGACGGTTCAACGGTTTGTCCATTTTGAGTGAGCGTGAGCGTGGCTGGTTCGGGCATAATGTCGGTAGTGGGGCGCTTTTTTATTGTAAGCGGTTGTCCGGTCATTTCCCCCGCGCGGGTTTGATAATTGAATATATACGTTCCGTCCGGGTGTTCAGCGTGCAGCGCTGCAGGTTCCATAGTCCGTGCGCCATGGGCAAGAAACTGTGGTCCTTCGGGATTAAAGGTCAGATTAAAATCAGGATCATCTTTGCTGGTTAGCGTACCCCCTAATATCTTTCCGGTTTCCTTAGGCATGATTTCGGCAACAAAATGATGATCGCGAAGGGTGTGTTCACCGTCTTCTGATTGAAGGTAAATGGACATCTTGCCAAGCACCAGAAATAGCACATCTTCATTCACTGCCGCGTCTTCATTTTCGGTGGAACATGCACAAACCAGCAGAAAGGACATCAACAGCAATATTCTAGCCATGATTGCCCTGCTGTTTGAAATGTATGGTTTGAAGCAAATTGGCGTATTTTTGCAGTAGCGTTACTTCTCTGAAATTAAGGTCAATCTTCTTAAGATATTCAAAGGCCCGGACGGAGTAATAAATATGGCTGTCCGGGAACTGCTTAGCATCCGCCAGTTCCTGGGCTACTTTCAAATAATCATTCAAGTAATCACGCAGGTTCAGGTTCTTCTTATGATCTCCTTTTAAAGTTGGGGCATTTTCACGAAGCCACTCACTATCTGCTTTGGTTTCCTGAACATCTTCAAGCGCTACTTCTAGTGTTTTATCGCCGCGGATCACCTGCTTTGTCAGACGGCAGAAATACCCAGAACACTTCTTTGGGCGGTCTGCGTAAATGGAACATTTATTGTCAACAAGATGGTGACACGGGAAGGTGAAAACGGTTGTGCGGCGATCCTTACGTTTTACATTAAAGCCCTGTGATTTCACCTTTTTTAGTTCTTCCGGGTAAATGCGGGCGTAGGAAAACAGCGTACCGTCACAGCACATGCCGCAGGTCTGACACAGTGTACTGGCATCGATGGCTGTGTTGTTTTTCATAGTCTACCCTTTTGCGAGTTGCGCTAATTTGACCACTGTTTTTAAGTTTCTTGATGTGGTTGATACTTTTAATTTCCGCTCCATCAGAGCGTTGGTGAGTTTGGTCTTACCGTACCCATCCGGAAAGCGGAAATAAAGTGCTTTGTTGCCAGGGATCATTTCTTCACTTGGCGCGGCATAGGTCATTATTTCTTCAAGGCTCTGTTTATCAGGCTGATCAGACAAAAATGTGACGATGATTTTTGTGCCGTCCTGTTCCAGTGTGTAATCTTGAAAGGGCAAGCTATCGAGAACACTGTTAAACTGAGATACATTGAGAACCAGTATATCTACTGAAAAATCATAGTTCTCGGTTATGGCTTTTTCCAATTTGATTCTAATATCATCCGGATTATCTGCCGCACTTTCAAAAACAACATTGCCGCTTTGGATGTAGGTGATAACATTTATATACCCTAGCTTCTCGTATAGTGCCTTGAGATCCTTCATCAGGATCTTTCTATGTCCGGATACGTTGATGCCACGGAGCAGGGAAATATACTTTGTCATCGTTTGCCTGCGGGGATGATCTTGATTTCTCCGTCTTCGATACGGATCTTATCTTTGGGCGTTTTTACGCATTTTTTGTAAGCGAGGGACAGTTTGTCTCGAATAAGCGAAAGGTCCTGACTGCTTACCGCTCCAATAAGAAGCTCGTTTAAAAACACCATAGTGGTTGCTGTTCGTGGTTTGCCGTAGGACAAAAAGCAGGGAAATCCAGCCGCGATGTATCCGCCTAAAGTGTTGATAAAATCAACATTATGGATCACTTTTCTGCTGCCAATGACTTCGAATTCCAGGGCGATTTTATTCTCATATCCTGCGGGAATGTTGTCAAACACTCGCTTGATTACGATGCCCTTTAAGTCCGGCCGCCAGCTATCATCAAGGCCCGGCATAAAGCGCCACATGCAATACCAGTCTTTGCAAGTTTTGGGGCGGCTTGAATATATTTTGCAACCGCCCCTTTCAATCATGTGGGGGCATTTAACACCTGGTAGTTTTTCCAGTTCAGGATCATTGATGGTAAGGTTTACGCAGCACACCGTACATTCGCCGCATTCCCGACCCTGAACCAGTAAGTCGTTTGCCATGGTCAGGCATCCTCGATCACGGCGGTGGTTTCAATTTCTATTTTGGCTTGGTCCTCCATCAGCGCAGATACTTCAACGCACGCCATTGCAGGATAATTCTTGCCCATCACATCGCGGTAAATGCTCCCCATTTCCTTTAGATTGGATAGATACTCCTGTTTATCGGTAATATACCAGGTCATGCGCACCATATTTTCGGGACCAGCGCCATCAGCGCGGAGCACCGCAACAGTATTTTCAAGACAGGTGCGAAATTGATCAGTGAGCTTTTCGCTTTCGAATTCTTCGGAAGCATTCCAGCCTACAAGCCCGGCCACATATATTGTACGGCCCGCTCCCACGCTTATGCCATTTGAATATCCCTTTGGTCTTGGCCAGCCGTCTGGCAGAATTTGTTTCATAATTACTCTTCCCTGAATTCATTAAGAAGTTGTTTTGCTATCACAACTTTTTGTACCTCGGTTGCGCCTTCGTAAATGCGAAGGGCTCTTATTTCCCGGTAAAGTTCCTCGACCTTAACCCCTTTGACTACACCCATGCCACCAAATATTTGTACGGCTTTATCGATCACAGATTGCGCGCATTCAGTAGCGTGCATTTTTGCCATGGCGGCTTCACGGGTCACACGGCGACCCTGGGTATCCCGTGTCCAGGCCGCGCGATATATAAGCAGCGCGCTGCTATCCACATCAAGCGCGGAGTCCGCGAGCATGCCCTGCACAAGCTGCAGATCATGAAGAGGTGCGCCGAAAAGTTCCCGCTCGTTGGTTCGTCTTACCGCTTCCGATAGTGCCCGACGGGCAAAGCCAAGGGCCGCAGCGCCAACAGTGGAGCGGAAAATATCAAGGGTCGCCATGGCTGCTTTAAAACCTGACCCGGCATTCCCCAATAATTTATCCGCAGGAATTTTGCAGTTGTTAAAGGTGATTGTTGCCAGCGGGTGGGGGGCGATCACCTCAATCCGTTCTGTGATTTCAAGACCTCTCGTATCGGCATCCAGAATGAAAGCGGAAATTCCTTTTGCGCCTGGTGCTTCACCAGTGCGGGCGAACACCACATAATAATCGGCAATACCACCGTTTGAAATCAGTGTCTTGGCACCGTTTAAAATATAATGTTCACCGTTTTTTTCTGCTCTAGTCGTCATGTTGGCGACATCTGACCCGCTATCCAGTTCGGTTAAAGCAAAAGCGGCCGTTTTTTCACCATTTGCGACCGCTGGCAGATAGGTATTTTTATTCGTTTCGCTTCCGAACAGAGTGATGGTACCACTACCGAGCCCCTGCATGGCGAAGACAAAATCCGCGAGCCCATCATGGCGTGCCAGCGTTTCCCGGATCAGGCAAAGGGAGCGGACATCAATGTCATCAAAAACACCACCGAAAGATTTGGGTACCACGTAACGCAGCCATCCTCCTTCAGCAAGTCTAGAAAGGGTCTTTTTGCAGGCGTAATCGACGTCTGAATGGTCAATGTCAGCTAAATTTTTGGCACACCAGGCATCCAGATCACTGGCCAGCGAGCGGTGATGGTCCTCAAAAAACGGCCATTCAAGGTGGGTCTGATCTGTGAGATGTCCCGTCATCAGTCCCCCTCAAACTTTGGTTTTTCTTTATTTACAAAGGCATGATAGGCGCGCTCAAAATCCTTGGTTTGCATACAGATGGCCTGAGCTTGTGCTTCTGCTTCAATGGCCTGGTCCACGCCCATATTCCATTCCTGATTAAGCTGGGTTTTGGTAATCCCATTGGCAAAGGTTGGGCCTTTGGCGATTTTCTGTGCCATTTCATTTGCGGTATCCATAAGGTCATCCGCGCTAACAAGGCGATTGAAATATCCCCATCGTTCGCCTTCTTCGCCCGACATGGTCCGTCCAAGGAACAAAAGCTCTGACGCGCGGCCCTGACCGATAATACGGGGAAGGATTGCGCAGGCCCCCATGTCGCAGCCCGCAAGCCCCACCTTGTTAAATAAGAAAGCCGTCTTGCTGTCAGGGGTGCCTATACGCAGATCACTCGCCATCGGGATGATGGCGCCGGCCCCCACCGACACACCGTCAACCGCAGCGATTACTGGCTGCGGGCAGGCACGAATTGCTTTGACCAAATCTCCGGTCATACGGGTAAAATCGAGAAGTTCCGTCATATCCATTTTGACCAGCGGACCAATGATATCATGAACATCACCACCGGACGAAAAATTGCCGCCATTGGGAGCGAAGACCACCACCTTGACGTCTTTCGCGTACACAAGCGCGCGAAACGTATCGCGAAGTTCAGCGTAGCTCTCGAAAGTAAGGGGATTTTTGCGTTCTGGCCTGTCAAGGGAAACGGTGGCGATTCCATCCGAGTAGGACCAGTTAAAATGTTCAGGGTTTAATGTTGCTGGATCCATTTTTTATCCTTTAATTCCCGTCAATTATGATCGCCGTGCCGTTTGTGTTATCTGCCTCTGGCATACATAATTTTAGTACTTCTTCCGCCACTTCTTCCGGTTCAATCAACCGTGACTGGTCAGCGGTTTCCAAGATACCTTCAAGGGCTTCCTCGCGGGTACGCCCGGTTTTTTCCATTATATTGATAATGGACTGTTCGACAATGTCCGTATTCACAAAAGCGGGGCAGATGGCATTTATGGTGGTGTTCACTTTACCAAGTTCCAGCGCAAGCGATTTGGTCAGTCCTATCACGCCATGTTTGGAGGCACTGTAGGCTGATGTGTAAGCCGCGCCTTCCAGTCCAGCAATGCTGGCGATATTAATGATACGCCCATGATCAGAATTATTAAGATCTTCCAGGCACATACTTATGGTCAGATAAATGCTGGTCAGATTTACGGACAGAGTACGTTCCCAGTCTTCCAAATTGGTTTTGTAAAAAGGTGCTGCCATGGCCATACCGGCGTTGTTCACCAGAATATCGATAGGTGCGAATTTTGACGCTTCTGAAAATGCGTTTTTGACGCTTTGAGGGTCCGTAACGTCAGTTGAGACGGCGTTGATTTGCGCACTTTCTTTTGCAACATCATCAAGCCGTTCTTTATTCCGGCCCATAATGGTAACCATCGCGCCATTCGCGACAAGTGCACTGGTGATGGCAAGCCCGATACCCGAGCCACCACCAGTCACGACAGCATGTTTATTGTTTAAGTCCATAAAACTTCCCGTTTGAAATATTACGTGTAAGGTAAAAAGACTATGCCCAGCGCGCAAGTAAATAAATTTTATAGCGCATTATGTGATATTATTTGCATAATCAAATGATTTGCATTTATAGTGTTTTATCTTTTTACAAAATTGAGGGAGACAACAATGAGTAATGTATTAAATGATCTGGCCACTGGTCTGGCGGACGGCAGTGTAAAAGTCGTTGATTTAACGCAAGTTTTGGGACCAGACACACCGATTATCCAATTACCGGAAGAGATCGCAAAAAATTCAGCACCCTTTTCCATGGAGCAAATTTCAAAGTATGATGAAGATGGTCCTGCCTGGTACTGGAACACCATCACACTTGGCGAGCATACCGGCACACATTTTGATAGTCCGGTTCATTGGGTCAGCGGAAAAGATTATCCGGACGGTGCAACGGACACACTGCCCGCACAAAATCTGATCGGCCCTGCATGCGTTATTGACTGCAGCGCGCAAACCGCAGCAGATAATGATTATCTGCTTACCGCAGACGATGTTAAAGCCTGGGAAGCGGAACACGGTGAAATTGAAGCGGGGTCTTGGGTTCTCATGCGCACCGATTGGCTCAAGCTTGTAGGGCGAGACAATTTCTTAAATGCTGATGATACCGGCCCACACTCCCCTGGTCCATCAGCCTGCTGCATTCAGTATCTGATTGAAAAGGATATCATGGGTTGGGGTGTTGAAACCGTCGGGACCGACGCCGGACAAGCCGCTATGTTTGAAATTCCATTTCCGGCTCACTCGCTAATGCATGGGGCCAATAAATATGGTCTTGCCAGTCTTATGAATCTGGATGCGCTGCCACCGAAGGGGTCGATTGTAATCGTACCTCCGCTGAAGATTGAAAACGGCTCTGGCAGCCCGCTTCGGGTTCTTGCCATGACGGCTGGGTAATTCCGTCTCATGGCCGAACGGTCCTTTAAAAAAGAAGTCGAAAAATTAAGACTTGGTGAAGGGGAAGAATTTCGCGGGGAAGGTATCCTCGCGGTAACCAAAGCCCTGCTGCAAGCAGGTGTGTCCTATGTGGGTGGTTATCAGGGCTCACCCATTTCCCATCTTATGGATGTGCTGGCGGATGCGGAAGACATTATGAATGAGCTTAACATTCATTTTGAAACTTCTGCGTCAGAAGCAACCGCCGCCGCAATGCTTGCGGCGTCGGTGAATTATCCGCTTCGGGGTGCTGTGACCTGGAAATCAACTGTCGGGACCAATGTGGCCAGTGATGCCCTTGCCAATGTGGCATCGGGCGGGGTCACCGGTGGGGCGCTTGTAATTGTGGGTGAAGATTACGGTGAAGGATCCTCAATCATGCAGGAACGCAGCCATGCCTTCGCAACGAAGTCGCAAATGTGGCTTTTGGATCCCCGGCCAAATTTAACATCCATTGTAAATGCCGTGGAAACAGGGTTTGAGCTTTCTGAAGCCTCAAACACCCCGGTGATGCTGGAGCTTCGCATTCGCGCCTGCCATGTCTATGGCCGCTTTACCGCAAAAGATAATAAAATTCCTGATTTCAAGCTTCAGGACGCCATGGAAAACCCCAATCGGGACACGTCACGGATCGTGCTGCCGCCCGCCAATTATCTTCATGAACATGAAAAACTAAAGGAACGCTGGCCCGCAGCGATCAATTTTATCAGCGAACGAAAACTCAATGAACATCTTGGCGCTGAAAGTGGTGAGATCGGTATCATTGTGCAAGGGGGGCTTTATAACAGCCTGATCCGAGCGCTGGAGCTTTTGGGGCTTAGCGATGAATTTGGTGAGGCGGACCTGCCGATTTACGTGATGAATGTGACCTATCCGGTGATTGATGAGGAGATCCTTGAATTCATGAACGGAAAAAAAGCCGTACTTCTGGTGGAAGAAGGGCATCCCAACTATATCGAACAGGAACTCGGATTAATCCTTCGTAAAGCCGGATGTGAAACGGTACTCAATGGCAAGGATATGATTTCTGATATCGGCGAATATACCAGCGACGTGATCAAGAAGGGCGTTGAAAAATTTGCCCGTGCCAATGGATACTTCGGAAATAGCACGTTCGAAACGGCTAGATTTACCCCGGTTGAAGTCCCTGCCCGCCCGGCCGGTTTTTGCACGGGATGCCCTGAACGTCCGATGTTCACCGCGATCCAACTGGTACAGGAAGAAATTGGTGATTTGCATGTAAGTGCCGACATTGGCTGTCATCTTTTTTCCATATTGCCGCCGTTTAACATTGGAAATACCACCATGGGCTATGGCCTCGGTTGGGCGGGTGCGTCAGCCTTTAACAAGGATGCCAGAAAACGCACCCTTTCGATCATGGGTGATGGCGGCTTCTGGCACAATGGCTTGACATCCGGTGTAGGAAACGCGGTGTTTAACCAGACCGACAATGTGTTGATGATTGTGGATAACAACTATTCTGCGGCCACAGGTGGTCAGGATCTTTTATCCTCAAAAGCTGAACATGAAAAGCGCAGCACTCAACACGCAATTGCCGATGCTGTGCGTGGTGTTGGTGTCACCTGGGTTAAGGAAGTGCGTACTTATGATTTGGTAGATATGCATCGTACGCTACTGGATGCTATGACCACCTCATTCAAGGGTCCCAAGGTGATTGTCGCTCAAGGCGAATGTATGCTCAATCGGCAGCGTCGGGAAAAGCCGCAGTTCAATAAGAATGTAAGGGCTGGTAAACGTATGGTGCGGGACCGCTTTTATGTGGATAGTGAAACCTGCACTGGCGACCATCAGTGCATTCGCATGTCGGGATGTCCGTCACTTACCTTAAAAGAAAATCCAAATCCGCTTAAATCCGATCCGGTGGCCTATGTGGATAACAGTTGTGTGGGCTGTGGGCATTGCGGTGAAGTGGCCCATGCGGCGGTGCTGTGTCCGTCTTTTTCGAAAGTGAGCTTGATTTATAACCCGAGCGTCTGGGATAAATTTAAGGCAGGCTTCCGTAGGGGCATCATTAGCTGGTTGCAAAAGGGTGCGGAGCGTAAACGGTTGAGAAGATTACAGAAAGCGGGATTGGTATGAGCAGGAACCGCATTTCAATCGCAATTGCCGCGCTTGGCGGTCAGGGGGGCGGGGTCCTATCCAACTGGATTGTGGAGCTTGCGGAAGCAAATGGCTTTATGGCGCAATATACTGCCATTGCCGGGGTTGCCCAGCGCACGGGCGCTACCATTTATGCTATCGAGCTTTATCCGGAAGAACAGGTGCAAGGCAAAGAACCGGTGCTCGCTTTAATGCCAGTATCAGGGGATGTGGATATTCTGATCGCATCAGAACTCATGGAAGCGGGTCGCGCGGTCAACCGCGGTATTGTCACTCCGGATAAAACAACGCTCATAACATCAGATCACCGGGTGTTTGCCATTGGAGAGAAGGAGCAGCCGGGGGATGGTCGGTTTGATGCCGATACCGTTCGTGAAGCGATCAGTGAGGCGGCCAAAGAGCTGATTATTTTTGATATGGATGCTTTAGTTCAGCAATCATCGAGTGTGATTTCCAGTGTGCTGTTTGGAGCACTTGCGGGATCCGGTGCACTGCCCTTTAGCCGTGAGCTTTTTGAAGAAACCATCAAGGCATCAGGACGTGCGGTAGAGAGCAATCTTGCCGGTTTCGCACTTGGGTTTGAGTGGGCGCAAGCAGGTAATGTAGATCCTATAGAAAATCAAGAACCATCCCCAGAGATTTCCTCGTCCGAACTGATGAGCAGCATAGAAAAGTTGCCAAAAGGCGCGCAACCCATAGCAATTTATGGCCTTCACAGGTTGGTGGATTATCAGGATGCGGATTATGCGACGCTTTACCTTGACCGACTGAGCCAATTCACTGGTGCACCTGACGCGGTGGTGAAAGAAGTTGCAAGACATCTCGCGCTGTGGATGAGCTATGAGGATGTTATCCGCGTTGCTGACCTAAAAACACGCGCTGATCGAGGCGAAAAAATTGAAGTTGAAGTAAAGGCCACAGATGGTCAGATCTGGTACGGTCATGATTATTTTCATCCGCGCTTCGAAGAATTTACCGATATTCTGCCGGCAGGGATCGGTGCGGCTATGAACCAGTCCCAGATTTGGCGAAGAATATTTTCTCCTTTGTTTTCAAAAGGGAGGATCATTCGTCCAAAAACAATTTTGGGATATCTTATGCTGCGGATGGTTGCGAACCTTCGATTTCTAAGGCAGGGTTCGTACAAGTTCAAATGTGAAGATAAGCGCATTCGGTCGTGGCTTGAATTGGTGAGTAAGCATAAGGGCGACGCCGCGCTGGAGATCGCAAAATGCCCGCGCTTGATTAAAGGATATGGTGGTACACATGCGAGGAGTCTTAATCGATTTTCTCGGATAATGGCCTTTGTGGAGAAAAGCCAGGATGACGGGGATTTGGCAGTCAAAATAGCTGAACTTCGTGATGCCGCCCTGGCGGATGATAAAGGAAATGCACTTAGTGCATCGTTCAACAATTTAAACGCAACGGGATTAGGGACCGATGACGGAAAAAATAGTGAATTTGAATGGGCCGGATCATCCTGACTTTGTCCTGGATGGTTACCCGCTTTATAATCTGAACAGAACCTCTGCGACCTACATCGAACGCATGTCGCAGGAGCTTAAAAAATTGGATATGGATCAGCCCAGCTGGCGAGTTCTGATGCTGCTTGGTGATAAAAACCCGAGCACGGTTGGCGAACTTTCCAGAAGGTCTGTCACTAAAATTTCCACCATCACCCGTATCCTGATGCGCATGGAAAAAGATGGCCTGGTGCAACGTAAGCCCTACGAAAAAGACAACCGTGTAATCGAGGTTCATATTCAGCAAAGAGGTCAAAAAGTTCTTGATGAACTCAGAGGGCTCGCCAGTGAGGTTTACAAAACCGCCTTTGATGGTATATCAGATAAAGAGGCGGAGATATTTACGCACATTTTAATGAAAGTCCGTCAAAACCTTAGTGATATCAAATAATTATGAATAAAAGCGCCCATATTGATACATTCGCCAAAGACCGCCTTCCAGCGCCGGATAGCTGGCCGGAGTTTCTTTTTGGGAACGACGTTCCACCTTATACGGGTCAACTAAACGCCGCAGAGGACCTGCTAAAAGGTGGTAAGAGCGACAGTCCAGCGATTCATATTGGGGACGTAACCTGGAGCTACGCCGAACTCGACAAAATATCCAATCAGGTGGCGCAGGTACTTTGTGAAGATTACGGCCTTGTGCCGGGAAATCGCGTTCTTCTTCGTGGCAATAATACACCAATGCTCGCGGCCCTTTGGTACGGTGTTTTGAAGGCAGGCCTAATTAATATCGCGACCATGACTATGCTGCGCCAAAAAGAGCTGGATGCGATTATTGAAGTTGGAATGCCTGACGCGATCATTATGGAGGATAACCTTCCCATTGATCTTCTTGAAAGCAGTGCCGGATCAGCAAAATATGTCGCTGGTTACAAGCAAATTTCAAGCCTTATGAAAGATAAAAGCGGTGTGTTCGAAGCGGTTGATACCGCTTCGGATGATGTGGCGCTTCTTGCCTTTACATCGGGTACCACCGGCATTCCCAAAGCCTGTATTCATTTTCACCGTGATATTCTCGCAATGGCGGACAGCTTTGCAAAATACACGCTAACACCCGAACAGGATGACGTGTTTTGTGGCTCGCCGCCACTGGCTTTTACTTTTGGATTGGGTGGGTTACTCGTGTTTCCTCATCGCTTTGGCGCATCGGTCGCCTATTTTGAAGGAGCAGGTCCAGACGTTATTCTGGATACCATTGAACGTCATGGGGTAACCACATTATTTACCGCACCAACGGCCTATAAAGTTCTGGCAGGGATGGTACAGGACCGCGATCTTTCGAGCTTAAAAACCTGCGTTTCAGCGGGTGAGAATTTACCGCTATCCGTTTCTGATCAGTTTAAGGAAGCGACAGGCATTAGATTGATTGATGGCATCGGGGCCACAGAACTGATCCATGTATTTATTTCCGCATCCGGTGATGACATCAGACCAGGATCCACAGGTAAAGTGGTGCCAGGCTATAAAGCTGAAATATGGGATGAGAACAATAATCCTCTCCCTGCTGGAGAACCAGGCAGGCTTGCGGTGAAGGGGCCTACAGGATGCCGGTATCTGAATGGCGACCGTCAATCAGAGTATGTGATAAACGGCTGGAATGTGACCGGTGATATATTCACTCAGGATGAAGACGGCTACTTTTGGTTTGTGGCTCGTGGTGATGATATTATTGTATCCTCAGGCTGTAATATCGCTGCGCCAGAAGTGGAGCAGGCAGTGATAGGTCATGAAGCGGTGCAGGAATGCGCGGTTGTGGGCGTACCGGATTCTGACAGGGGTATGATCGTTAAAGCATTTATAGTGCTCGATGCAGATTTCAAGCCGTCGGACGAACTCGCGAAAGATATTCAGAAATTTGTTAAATCGACCGTAGCACCCTACAAATACCCACGCGCTATTGAATTTCTGGACAGCCTTCCAAAATCTGCCACCGGAAAATTGCTCCGAAAAGATCTAAAAAATTAATCAAGTGAATTTCGTGACTTGCTCAGGAATTGGGCGAATTCCTTCATATGGTCAATATCGATGGCGTCCAGCGCTTTTTCCACCCAAAGGGCATTGTTTTCAGCCATTTCATCAAAAAGGTCGTTGCCCATTTCAGTGCTTTTTACAATAAAGCTTCTGCGGTCATCCTTTTTGGATTCTTTTTCGATCAGGCCGTCTTTTTGCATCCGGTCCAGAAGACCTGTAATATTTCCTTTTGATGCAATAAGTTGCCCGGCGAGTTCACCCACAGTTAGGCCATTTGGCTTGGCACGGTGGAGTTGAGAAAGGACATCAAAACGTGAAATATTTTGCCCATAATTATGTCTGAGTTTATCGTCTATAATCTGTTCAAGCTTGTTTGAATAACGAAGCAGTTCGATCCAGAGTTTAAGACTTTCTTTTTGTCTTTCGGTATACTGACCGTCTGTCATATATTTAGTGCTCCCTTAATAGTTACTATATCCAGCGTTGCCAAAAGTTCAAGCACGCAAAAATAGTTTACATGTAAGATAAATAATTATAATCTTGACGGAATCGGAGGAAGATTATGAAAATATCTGTGATTGGCGGGGGTCCGGGTGGTCTTTATTTTGCGCTACTGACCAAAAAAGCTAAACCGGACTGGGATATTGAAGTTTTTGAACAAAACCAGTGTGATGATACCTTTGGTTTTGGCGTGGTATTTTCCGATGATACGTTGGATGAATTTCTAAGCCGCGATGAAGAATCTTATGAACTTATTCGTGACGAGTTTGCCTATTGGGACGATATTATTATCCGCTACAAAGGTGAAGAAGTGCGGTGTGGGGGAAATGGCTTTGCGGGATGTTCACGTCTTAACCTTCTTAAAGTCCTTCAAAAGCGCTGCACGGACCTTGGAGTAAAAATCACCTACGGTAAACGTATCGATGTTGAGAATTTGGAAAATGATTTCGCGTCCTCCGACATGATCCTTGCCAGCGATGGAATTGGTTCATCCATCCGTGAACATTACAAGGAATTTTTTAATCCCACCATCAGCGTTAAATCCAATCGCTTTACCTGGATGGGATCAAGCCGCAAAGTGGACGATTTTACCTATTTCTTCAAAGACACAGAGCACGGTCCCATTTGCGCCCATACCTACCAGTATGAGGAAGGAACCTCCACCTGGGTATTTGAGATGTCCGACGCGTGCTGGCAGGGCTGGGAATTTGAAGAATTTGACGAGCAAGGATCAGCCGATAAGTTGCAGAAAATATTTGCTGAAGAACTTGAAGGCCATGACCTGATCATTAACAGATCCATGTGGCGCCAGTTTCCGCGGATTTACTGCAATAACTGGTACCATAAAAATATTGCTATTCTTGGGGACGCTAAAGCATCAGCGCATTTTTCCATTGGTTCGGGTACCAAGCTTGCCATGGAATGTGCCATCGCCCTTTCCGATGCCATGGTGAAACATGGTGAAAGCTCAATCCAGAAATCATTTGAAACGTATGTGGAAGAGCGGGAAACGCCGGTTCAAATTTTACAGCATAATGCTGATGTGTCCATGGCCTGGTTTGAACATATGGATCGGTCGTGGGATATGGATTTGATGCAGTTTGCGGCAGTGGTGATGTGTCGCTCAAAATCGGTGACCTATGATAATTTGATCCTGCGTGATCCGAAATTTGCAGAGGCTCTCGATACGGCCTGGTACGAGCGTTATTATCAGGAAAGCGGATATGATTACCGCGAGAGCCGCCCAACCCCCATGTTTACCAAATATAAGCTGGGTGAAATGGAACTTCGAAACCGTGTTGTGATGTCACCCATGGCACAATATTCGGCCGATGAAAACGGCAATCTGACCGACTGGCATCTGGTACATTATGGCGGCGCGGCGCGGGGCGGGATGGCACTGATGTATGTTGAAATGACTTGCCCGTCGCCAGAGGCGAGGATAACCCGAGGCTGCCCAGGTCTTTGGACAGATGAGCATGAGGCAGGCTGGAAACGGATCGTTGATTTCGTCCATGAAAATACAGAGACGAAAATCTGCATACAGCTTGGTCATGCGGGCCGTAAGGGCTCAACCCAACTGGGTTGGCAAGAAATGGATTATCCTATAGAGCGCGCTGATCATAATTGGCCGCTGCTTTCCGCGTCGTCAATTCCATATTTTGAGGGAACTTCTCAAACACCAAAGGCGATGGACCATGAGGATATGGAAAAAGTGGTATCTGATTTTCGGGCCGCTACGGTTCGTGCGGATCGCGCAGGTTTCGACATGATCGAGCTTCACGCGGCACATGGCTATTTGATTGCATCCTTCCTCTCGCCACTGACAAATACACGTACTGACGAGTATGGTGGTTCTATTGAAAATCGTGTCCGTTTTCCACTCGAAGTATTCAGCGCTATGCGTGCAGCGTGGCCAAAAGAAAAACCAATGTCTGTGCGTATTTCCGCTTGCGATTGGAAAGAAGGTGGCATCAGCGAAGAGGATACATTCTATATCGCCAATGCTTTTCGCGACGCGGGTGCGGATCTTATTGATGTGTCAGCGGGGCAAACGGTTCCTGACCAAAAACCAGTCTATGGTCGCATGTTCCAGTTGGGCTTTGCGGAAGCGATCCGCAATGTGCCGCGCGTCGCAACCATGGCGGTGGGGGCGATCACCGAACCTGCGCAAGTGAACACTATCCTTCATACACGCCGGGCCGATTTAGTGGCGATTGGTCGGCCACACCTTTGGAACCCTTTCTTCACGCGTGATGCAGCCGCCTGGTATGGTGTCGAGCTTGAGGAGGGCGACTGGGAAAAACAATATCTTGCTGGAAAAGCGCAGGCCTATAGCTTAAAACAGAAGGCACGTGAACAGCAGCTTGAATGGCAGCAAAAAGCCAAGCCAAGCCGACATCAATAAGTCAAGCAAGATTAAGGAAATGGGGATATGGCCACATTTGAAGTGACGCGAAAAATACGGTTCGGACAAACGGACGCGGCGGGGATTACCTACTACCCACGCCTTGTTGAAATGATCAATGATATTGTAGAAGATTTTTTCGCCGATATTGTGAAGTTTAGCTATAAGGAAATGATCGTTGAAACGGACTATGGTGTGCCGACGGTTAATTTGAATGTCAATTTCCAAAACCCGGCTGAACTTGAAGATTATGTGGTCTGGTCCCTGGTGGTCACTAAAATTGGACGGGCGTCCTTTTCGGTTTTTATCGAAGCGAAAGTTGGCGAGAAGACCATTCTGACCGCCGATGTGAAGCTGGTTTACATTAAAGGTAAGGGCAACATTATGAAAAGCCATCCGCTTCCTGAGTTTGTCAAGGAAGCCATGCAGGATTATCTGGTCGAGGAATAGAAGTGCCCATTGTTTCCGCTGACATACGTGACGATATTGCGGTTATCACCATCGATAATCCGCCAGTGAATGCGCTGTCTCTCGCTGTACGAAGCGGACTTAGTCGGGAACTTGCGCTGGTCAACTCTGATGATCGGGTGGAAGCTATTGTCATAGTATGCGCTGGGCGTACCTTTTGCGCCGGTGCCGATATTTCCGAATTTGGAAAACCGCCGATGGATCCCAGCTTGCCGGATCTTATGACAGAAATGGATGCAATCGAAAAGCCGTTAGTTGCTGCTATGCATGGCACCGCCCTTGGAGGTGGATTTGAAGTTGCGCTTTGCTGTCATTACCGTGTTATGGATACAGGAACAAAGGTAGGTCTTCCAGAAGTTAATCTGGGTTTGATCCCAGGAGCCGGTGGCACGCAGCGCCTTCCCAGATTAATTGGCGTAAATGCGGCTCTTGATATGATCACGGGCGGCAAGCCAATTGACGCGAGAAAAGCAGTTGAACTTGGTGTGGCCGACATGCTCAGCGCTGATGATCTGCTGGAAGACGCCATTATGTTTGCCCGTTCATTACCACCCCAGGACAGTGTCAGGCGGGTCAGTGATTTAACGGTGCATGCAGACAGTGAAATTTTTGATATTTACAAACAGAAAATTGCAAAAAGAGCGCGTGGCTTTCTCGCCCCCTTTACTGTTATCGAAGCTGTAAAGATTGCCACGGAGATGCCTTTTGAAGAAGGGATTGATTTTGAGCGTGAAAAATTCAAAGAATTAGTTGCATCACCACAGTCAAAAGCACAGCGGCATTTGTTTTTTGCCGAGCGGGCTGCTGCAAAAATTCCTGGTATTGATCGCTCGACACCCACGCGCGCCATAAACTCTGTTGCCGTAATTGGTGGCGGGATTATGGGTTGCGGTATTGCTATCAATTTTCTGAATGTTGGTGTTCCAGTCACATTGCTTGAGGTATCCTCAGAAGCAGCCGATGCCGCAAGAGAAAAGATTAGCAAAATTTACCGGTCTTCTGTCAGCAAGGGTCGCATGACAGAAGAGGAATTGCTTACAAACTTGGCTAATCTTTCGCTTTCAACAGAATATGAGGAACTATCGGGCGCCGATCTGATCATCGAAGCTGTTTTCGAAGATATGGATGTGAAGAAAGATGTGTTTGCAAAACTAAATGCTGTCGCAAAGCCCGGAGCGATCTTGGCGACCAATACGTCTTTTCTCGATATAAACGATATTGCCAGTGCAACGAGCCGGCCAGAAGATGTTATTGGTCTTCATTTCTTTAGTCCGGCGCATATCATGCCACTGCTTGAGGTGGTAAGAACCGGTGATACATCCGATGATGTGATTGCGAGCGCCTTTGCGCTTGCCAAGAACATCCGAAAAACACCCGTTCTCTCCGGTGTCTGCTACGGTTTTATTGCCAACCGGATGTCATCCTGTTATGGCCGGGAAGTGGGGCTCTTGCAGCTTGAAGGCGCGGGCGTCGAACAGATCGACCAAGTGATGTATGATTTTGGCATGCCTATGGGCATGTTTACTATGCTGGATATGGCAGGTATTGATATCGGTGTTATGGCGCGGGCGAAACTGAGCAAAGATGATTATGACGAGCGGGCGTTTGCGGTTCATGGAGCACTCGTTGAAAGAGGTCATAAAGGCCAAAAGTCCGGCTCGGGATTTTATATCTATGACGATGACAAGACACTTAACTCCGAGGTTGAAACTATTGCCGAGGAAATGGCCGAGAAATTCGGCATTGAAAGACGGACTGTCAGCGATCAGGAAATCGAAGAACGTTGTGTGCTCGCTCTCGTAAACGAAGGTTACAAAATTCTTGAGGAAGGCATTGCGCTCAAAGAAAGCGATATTGATGTTGTCTTTGCCCTTGGTTTCGGATTTCCCCGCTATAAAGGTGGCCCGATGCATTATGCGCGTCACTTGGGCCTCAAAAATTGTTTAAAAAATATAGAGAAATACGCCAACACCCAGGGCGAGCGATGGTGGACGCCATCGGCGCTTTTGGTAAAGTTGGCGGCAGAAGAATGAAGGTTTAAAAATGTCAGAAGAAGCAGTCTCAAATAAACCCTGTCTGGTCACTTTAGAGGAAGGCAAGCGATACGCCTGGTGCACTTGTAAGCTTAGCAAGGAACAACCGTTTTGCGACGGGTCCCACAAGGGAAGCGATAAACGCCCCATGGTGTTTAAAGCGGAAAGGACCGAGGATGTGCTTCTATGTGCCTGTAAGGCTACAAAGATAGGCCCGTTCTGCGACGGGTCCCATAACAATCTGGAAGACGAATATGTGGAAGCCAGCCCGGAAGAGAT
This sequence comes from Emcibacteraceae bacterium, assembly GCA_028281625.1. Taxonomy (GTDB): domain Bacteria; phylum Pseudomonadota; class Alphaproteobacteria; order Sphingomonadales; family Emcibacteraceae; genus Pseudemcibacter. The sequence continues at coordinate 24,852 of JANQJN010000141.1, forward strand.
CGAATCCATGAAGGATTCGGTGCTGGTGGATCAGGACGCAGGTAAAGCCGTTCTTGATGGTGGGGCTTATGTGATGACACCAAAAAATGAAAAAGACACGGTGGCTGAAAACTTAAGGTACCAGCCCGTGATCGCGGAAGAAGACGGTGCAACTAAACTAAGCCTTCACCGGCTGCTGATCTCCCCGGGCACTACACAATGGCTGCAATATAAGGGGGTGGATACAGTGCTTTATTTTGTCAGCGGTGCTGGCAAAGTGGACATCGCAGGTCGCACTTTTGATGTGGACATGGAAGCCGGAATTTATGTAAAGCCCGGTGAAGCTTTTCGGATTGAAACCAGTGAAGAAATGGTGGTTTATGCGACGGCCTGCCCGATGCTCACCGATCTGACGGTGTCTGATGATCACGACACATCTTTTGACGAAACTCAGATGGAACGCTATGTGGCTTTTGATGAAGCAACAGCCAATGTAATGGCGAACCGTTTTTATCAGGAACTTGTGGATACCAAAGTGGGCTCCATGGAAGTGACACAATTTATTGGCATGATACCGCTTTCCCGTGCCGCGATGCATCGCCACCTGTATGAGGAAGCGATTGTGATCCTTACGGGATATGGCCGCATGTGGACCGGTACCAAATGGGCGGAAGTGGATACGGGCGATGTGCTGTTTCTACCGCACCGACAGGGTCATTCCCTTGAATGCACTGATGAGGGGGGAATGAAGTTGATGGGTGTGTTTTATCCTTCGGGCAGCCCCGCAATTAATTATTAGGATCCATGATGAAATCAATGGAAGAATACAGGGCACATTTCCCTATCTTCAAGAACACAGTTTATATCAATAGCTGTTCATATGCCGCGCTTTCAATTGAGGTTGAAGGGGCATTTCTACGCTACCTAAAAGACCGTCATGAAGTTGGCGCTGACTGGATTGACTGGTGTGATCGGCTGGAACGGGTGCGGGCACTTTTTGCGGAACTTCTAAGCGCCAAAGTGGATGAAATGGCGGTGACAACGTCTGCGTCTGCGTCCTTGAGTGCCATTTCAAGCAGCCTTGATTTATCGGGCCCGCGAAAGAAGATCGTCACCACCGACCTGGCTTTTCCGACCGAAGCACATGCCTGGCATGCGCTTAAAAAGCATGGCGCAGAAGTGGTTCATGTGAAAGAGACGGACGGTATGATTGATCTTGATGATCTTGACCGGACCGTTGATGAAAATACCCTTCTTGTGGCCGTACCTCTCGTATGTTACCGAAATGGCGCGCTTGCCAACGTACCCGCAATCCGTGATATTGCCCGTAAAAATGGCGCGCTGATCCTTGTGGATGCTTATCAGGGCGTAGGTGCAGTGCCCATTGATGTTAGCGAATGGGATGTGGACTTCATTGTTGGGGGATCACTTAAGTATCTGCTTTCCACAGCGGGTGTTGGTTTTCTCTGGGTGCGGGGGGATTTGATTACCAAATCTGAGCCCACCCAAACCGGGTGGTTTGCCCAGGAAGACATCCATGCCATGCTGATTCATGACAATATTCCGGCAAAATCAGCGCGGCGATTTGAGCAGGGAACACCATCGGTTCCCAATTTATATGCGGTTGAAGCCGGTCTTAAAATGATTCTGGAAGTGGGAGTGGCAAATATTCGCGCGCACGTGGCGGCGCTTAATGAACGGCTCAAAGAAGGGGTTCAGCGCATTGGTGGTACCTTGAAATCACCGATGGATCCTGAAAAACATGGCGCCATGATCACAGTCGCATCCAAGGATGAATATGCATTAGTAGCGGCTCTTGCAGAAGAAGGTATTATCGCCTCCTGCCGGGACGGTAACATCAGGATTTCTGCGCATTTTTACAATAACAATGACGATATAGACGCGGTTATTGCGGCCTTTGAAAAAAATAAACACTTGCTGGCGTAGTAATTGACTTGGATTTCATTTTTAAAAATGTTACTATTGAGTAACATTTAGAGTCGAGGAACGTTATGAGCAATTTGGCAGTTGATACCCCCGTTGTGACCAGTGCAACAGAAGAAGACATTCAAAATTTGAAACTTCTGGAAAAGAAAGTGCTGTGGCTCGCCAGCTATCTTATTCATAACGCGAACCATGTGCGTCCGTCCCGCGACGGGCTTAAAGTAGGTGGGCATCAGGCGTCAAGTGCGTCGCTGGCCACTATTATGACCGCGCTTTATTTCCATATCATGGGTCCGCAGGACCGGGTTGCGGTTAAACCACACGCATCCCCGATCATGCATGCGATCATGTATCTGATGGACCGGCAAAACCTTGATAAATTAAAAAATTTCCGCGGCTTCGGTGGGGCGCAGTCTTATCCGTCCATCACAAAAGATACAACCGACGTTGACTTTTCTACCGGGTCCGTTGGAATGGGCGTTGCCGCGACACTTTTTAATACACTTACCCAGGATTATATGGTTGATCACGGATGGTATGATGAAGAAGCCATGGGCCGGATGATCGCCCTTGCCGGCGATGCTGAATTTGATGAAGGCAATATTTTTGAAAGCCTGCTAGAAGGCTGGAAGCATAACGCGCGTAATCTCTGGTGGGTGATTGATTATAACCGTCAAAGTCTTGATGGTGTGGTGGATGATGCTCTGTTTGAGCGGATTAGCGGTGTGTTTGATAGCCTGGGTTGGAAAGTGTCTTCGCTAAAGTACGGTAAAAAACTGATGAAAGCCAAAGACGGCCCAGCAGGTGAAGCAATCCTGAACTGGATCGATAATTGCCCCAATCAGCTTTACTCGGCGCTTACCTATCAGGGCGGTGCTGAATGGCGAAAACAGCTTAGCGAAGAATTAAAAGGCACAAACGGCCTTCCTGAATTTTTGGATCGTTACGAGGATGATGAGCTTGCCGAGGTCATGACCAATCTGGGTGGGCACGATCTTGAAACATTGATCGACGCGTTCGCAAATGCGGACAGTGATCAGCCGCAATGCTTCATCGCCTATACAGTTAAAGGTAAAGGTCTTCCGCTGGCCGGTCATAAGGATAATCACGCTGGCCTGATGAGCGTCGGGCAAATGGAGCAGTTCCAGGAAGACCAGAATGTGGAAAAAGGTGCTGAGTGGGATAAATTCGGCGGCATTGAAGCAAAGGCACCAAAACTGCAGCATTTCATTGATAACTGCGCCTACCAGCAACGTCAAAAGGCGATTAAGAAGGCAACTCAGGTCAGGATTCCTGAAATTCCGGCGCCCACAGAAGAACTTCAATCAACACAGGAAGCCTTTGGGAAGATTATGTTTGAACTGGCCAAAGGGGATAGCGAACTCGCCGACCGGATTGTGACAACAAGTCCAGATGTGACGTCCTCTACCAACCTGGGTCCTTGGGTGAACCGCCGCAAACTATATTCGCGTGAAAGAGTGGCCGATGTGTTCAAAGATAAACGCATCCCAAGCGCGCAGATCTGGCAGAAGAAACCATCCGGACAGCATATGGAACTGGGAATAGCAGAAAACAACCTGTTCTTGCTTCTGGGGCAGCTTGGTCTCGCGCATCGGCATTTTGGGGAGCGGCTGTTCCCGGTGGGAACGCTCTATGATCCGTTTATTGCTCGTGGCCTTGATGCGCTTAACTATGCGGCATACCAAGGCGCGCGTTTTATGCTGGTGGCGACACCTTCCGGTGTGACGCTTGGCCCTGAGGGGGGTGCGCACCAGTCTATCAACTCACCACTGATCGGTCTCTCGCAGCCGGGCCTTACATCCGTTGAGCCATCCTATGCGGATGAACTGGCCGTGCTGATGAAATGGGCGTTTGAAACCATGCAGGATGATGATGGCTCGTCCGTTTATCTACGACTTTCAACACGCAAGATTGAGCAGCTTCCCCGCGTGCTTAGCGAAGAAGATAAAGACAATATTGTCAAAGGCGCCTATTGGCTGCGTAAGCCAACCCCGACCACTTCCTGCGCGATTATATATGCGGGTGCCATTGCACCGGAAGTGATGGGGGCGGTTCAGGATCTTCAGCAGGAAAACAAGGATATGGCGGTGATGGCGGTTACCTCTTCGGACGTACTATACCGTGACTGGGCGTCCTCACGTCGCAGTAGTGCCATCAACAAAACGCCCAAAGTTTCCCATATCGAAAAGCTAATGGGACAGCTCGCACGGGATTGTACGGTGGTTTCCGTTTGCGACGGTCACCCGCTAAATCTGTCGTGGCTTGGTAGTATTCACGGCAATCCTGTGGTGCCGCTTGGCGTGGAAGCCTTTGGTCAGACCGGTGATCTGCCGGACCTCTATGAGCATTTTATGATTGACAGCGCTGCCATAGTAGCGGCACATGGAAGGCTAAAACGACATTAGCCGGAGTGTTCCATGACTGTGGAAAGAAAATCATCGATCACCAAATTCCTTGAACAGGAATCAGCCGGTGGCATCTTACTGGTGATTGCGGCCCTGTTCGCAATAGCGCTCGCCAATACACCCTTTAACACTTATTACGCCATGCTGCTGGATACGACGGTCGCGGTGCAAGTTGGTGCACTTGAGGTGAACAAACCGCTTTTGCTGTGGGTCAACGATGGCCTAATGGCGGTATTTTTCCTGCTGGTGGGCCTTGAGCTTAAACGGGAGTTTGTTGAAGGCGAACTATCGGACCGGAAAAGTATCATATTGCCGGGCCTTGGTGCGATTGGCGGGATGGCAGTGCCGGCGGCTGTTTACCTTTATTTTAACTGGGATAATCCAGAAACAATCGGCGGCTGGGCGATCCCGGCCGCAACCGATATTGCGTTTGCGCTTGGGGTGCTTTCACTGCTTGGGTCGCGTGTGCCGATCACGCTTAAGGTATTTCTCACCTCCCTTGCCATATTTGATGACGTTGGTGCAATCGTAATCATTGCCATGTTTTATACCAGCAATATTTCGATGACGGCGCTTATAGTATCGGGGCTCTGCCTAATCGCACTTTACATCCTTAATCGGCGCGGCGTGTTTGAGAAAAGTCTTTACTTCCTGTTTGGTTTAATCATGTGGGTCTCGCTTTTAAAGTCGGGCGTTCATGCGACGTTGGCGGGTGTAGCGCTTGCAATGTTTATCCCGCTTAAGTGCGCGCGGGAGCCTGATATTTCACCGCTTAAAACGCTTGAACACGACCTTCACGCGGTTGTGGCCTATTTCATTCTTCCGGTATTTGCTTTTTGTAATTCCGGGATCAATTTTTCTGGCGTGGGTATGGACGATATTCTGCATCCAATGCCTCTGGGGATTATTCTGGGTCTGATTGTTGGTAAACAAGTGGGGGTCTTCGGTCTTTGCTGGCTTGGCATAAAACTAAAACTCACTGAGCTTCCTGAGGGAATGAATCTGCCCGCCCTTTACGGCACGGCAGCACTGTGCGGCATTGGCTATACCATGTCGCTGTTCATTGGCTCGCTTGCCTTCGAAGGGGGCAGTATGGACAGCGTGCTTGATGAACGAATAGGTATCATTATTGGTTCGGTTGTATCCGGTCTTATTGGTTATTTGATCCTTAATGCAACGCTTAAAAATAACAAGTCATGAAAGCTTTAGTCTACGAACAATTTGGCTCGCCGCCATTGATCCAGAATGTTGATGATCCGACGCCCGAACCCGCTGGTGTCGTCATTAAAGTAATGGCGACGGGGCTATGCCGCAGTGATTGGCATGGTTGGATAGGACATGATCCAGATATCGAGCTTCCTCACGTGCCGGGGCATGAGCTTGCTGGGGTTATTGAAGCTGTTGGCACAGACGTCAAAAATTGGAAAATCGGCGACCGGGTGACAGTACCTTTTGTAGGTGGATGTGGTACCTGCCCGGAATGTGACAGCGGTAATCATCAAGTCTGTGATAATCAGTTCCAACCGGGCTTTACCCATTGGGGATCATTTGCGGAATATGTAGGGGTCCACTATGCGGATATCAACCTGGTACGCCTTCCGGACGAAATGGACTTCGTTACAGCCGCAAGCCTTGGATGTCGGTTCGTTACATCTTACCGCGGCATTGTCGATCAGGGACAAGTGGCGGCTGGGCAGTGGGTCGCGGTCCATGGCTGCGGGGGTGTGGGTCTTTCGGCCATCATGATTGCCAAAGCTTATGGTGCTCATGTTATCGCCATTGATATTGATGATGAGAAGCTCGCATTCGCGAAAACCATTGGCGCGGACTATGGCATTAATGCAAATACCTCTGCGAACGTGTCGGAAGCGGTTTTTGAAATCAGTAAAAGAGGGGCGCATATATCGATGGATGCTTTGGGTCATCCGGTGACCTGCGTGAACTCTGTTCGGTCGCTTGCCAAGCGCGGTAAACATATTCAGGTGGGGCTTCTGGTGGCAGATCAAAGTACACCTAACATTCCTATGGATATCGTGGTCGCCAATGAGCTTGAAATCATTGGCAGCCATGGCATCCAGGCGTCTCGCTATCCTGAAATGCTACAAATGATTGCCGATGGCCGAATGGCGCCGGAGAAACTGGTGGGTGATACCATTTCGTTGGCTCAGAGCGTGGATGCCCTGATAACTATGGATCAGTTTCAGGGCACCGGTGTAACAGTTATCAATCAATTTTAATGCTGAGTATATCGAATCGGGCTGGAGATAGATAAAATTTTATCTATTTTCGCCCGGATAACGTGAAATGTCACAATTTTATTATGGTTAAAAAATATAGTTAACAAATAAATCATTGAAATTAAAGATATATTTGAATCTATCTTCAATTGAAGGCTTGGTTGAAAATGGGGTATAATATGCTCTTCAAATCCGGGCGTTTTGGGCAACATATTGGCTCGGCAATAAGAAAGAATGAGTAAGGGCAAGATGAGTAACAAATTTAAGATATTATTCTCAATTTTGGTGGGGGTATTTTCCTTATCAGGTGCTGCTAAGGCAGCCACAATTTCGCCAGTAGTGGTTGGTGGCTTGGATATTTATATCGGATGGTGTAACGGTGTGCCATCAGGTGATGCCGACGAAGTGCTATGCATAAACGCTGAAGCTGGTATATCAATTACAACAAGCGATATCGATAAAGTAGAAGGCGGCGATCTGGATATTCACGACGTAGATGGAATGCCTGGTGTTGTTGCCCAATTACTGCCAGTGGGATTTAGAGGTGATTATTTCTTGCTTAAAACAGGTAACTTGACCCCTGGTCCTGGCGGTTCAACACAGGTTTTCTATATTTTTATGAATAATGAATCTGATGATTACGCAGTGGTCGACCTTAATAATGTTTCGTTTCCTTATCCCTTTGCGAACTCAGGTCAGATCAGCCACTTTACGGGCATTGCGTCAGTGGCACCGGTTCCACTACCAGCGGCGGCATGGATGTTTATGGGTGCGATTGGTGGCATGCTTGGCTTTAGAAAGATTTCCTTACGACGTCGCAAACTGGGATAAGGCTTTACAATAATTTTATTCCGCGTTCGCCGGTACGATTTGTTCTTTCGGATCTACCGGCATCAGCATGTTAAGCGCTGAAACAACCACCATCCAAAGACCGCCCAATAATCCTACTCCGGAAATAGAGAAAGCAAGCAGGTAGGGTACAACCGCTTCGGTCTGTGAGTAAAAGTCTTCCCATTCTATGAAGGCTTCCATAGAACCGGCAACCATCAAGGCACCGAGGAAGACCACAAGCGAAACATTGCTGACCCAGAAGCCATGCCTCGCCCATGCGCGGGCCCAGCCACTAAATCGCCTGCCACAAAGGTTCTCAACCATTAGGAACACAGATCCCATCAATATCATGGTGTTAATACCGATAGTAGTGCCCATGGCGTGAGCCACAGTGATGTGGGTGCCATGTGAGAACAGATTAAAGGCCGGGATTGAGATAAGGATCGCGAGGATCAGATTGAGAAACACCCAAATGTCCGCCGCGAAGATAAAGCGGTAGGAAATCAGATGGGTGTGCTTTTGGTCCGGTGTCAGTGTTTTTCGCCATTCCCAAATGATGTGGGCAAGGATCGCAAGTTCCGCCATGCTGACCGCATATCCCAGCATTCTGATCCAGGTGGCACTTGGTACCGCATAAACATGGTGCGACCAGCCGACCATAAGCGCAATAAAGCTTAAAATATAAAGAAGGAACGCTTCATTGGTGTGGGCCAATTTCTTGTCACCACTAATTTTTTCCATGACGAACATGGCGGTTCCGTAAACCAGCATATTCCAGGATCCCACTAGCGCACCGTAAGATTTCCACTGGATGGTTGTTTCGCGCACGATATTTTCATTGAAGAACGGGATCAGAAATAAATGTGCTTCACTGAATGTAATCAGGAAGAAAATGATCCCTGTCATCCACATCCAGTAATAAACCGGCCAGGGTTCTTTTTCCTCACGCATGGAGAGTAAAATGTGAATGCCAAAGAAAATCCAGGTGGCAAAAATTGGGATGGAAAGGGATGGCGGATAAGCCCAATATTCACGGCCACCATAATTGCCCATCAGGTAGGCACCAATAATAAGGATGCCCGTTCCAAAGAACACCCAAAAGTGAATATCCACAGTCCCCGGCCACTTCAGTTTAATATTATTATAGTTGGGCAGATAATGATAAACGCCACCAATGGCCGCGAGGAATATCCAGGACACAGCCAAGCTTACATGAATTGGCCTAAGCTGATGAAATTCAAATCCGGACAGTATTTCGGGATAAAGATATTTAAAGGCCCCAAAGACGCCCATCAGGACACATCCGCCAAGGGCCATTAAACCCAGCATGACAAAATTGATGCCGGTACGGCTTATCTGATTAGCGTTCATATTCGACTGTTCCATACCAGGTCACCTTTCCTTTTTTGGGGTTATAGTTTCCAGCAGCACCGGCATATTCGAGATATGCAATCAGGTCATCCACTTCATTGGTGCTAAGATCAAATTTTGGCATCCGATCCGTACCTTCCTCAATGAAAAGCCGCGCATAGTCGGGGCCAAGATCCGGATTAATCACTACGTTGGTAAGGTCCGGTCCCATGTAACCGCCCAGGCCGTAAATCTGATGGCAGGCCCAGCAGTTATTTTCCCGAAAGACCACCTGGCCACGCAAGGCGGCTTCACTGGCCGGCGGCGCCGTATTAAGGGCCGTGCCGGATGTGTACACGCTGGCCGAATAAAAAAAGAATGAAACGAAAAGCGCCAGAAACAGGTGCCGACGCCACGGTTGAGGTTCCGTCATTATAGTTTTCCCTAACTCTATATAACCCTATTTTGCGAAGGCTATTATACTACGAATCGGGAAGAAATTCGTTCTAATCAAGGAATGTAGGGGCTAATTTTTAGAATTTCATTCTACGATTTCACGGAATTGACGAAGTACGGCTTCAATAATCGTGTGCTCAGCGTCACTGAAACATTCATAAAGAAGGTAGTTACTATGAGCGTATAAAATGCCGCATCGCTTAAGATGTTGCTTAGAACATATGCGATTAAAACGCTGGCCCAGATGATGATAACATGTTCCAACGTATGCATCGAATGTCTAACCCGGTATAAACGGTGTTCTTCAACTTTTTTATAAGACAATGAATTACACGATCATAAAATGGTGCAAATCAATTTTTTGAGTAAATTGCTATATTGTAACAAGTTAACCTTTACAAATTCATCAAATTATTGTCCAATGTGGGCGTTAAGAGTGGGGACTCGATAAATCATAAAAAGTTCATAAAATGAGGAGATTTCAGAAATGAAAAAGAATATAGCAACATTGCTATTTGCTGCGGGGGCGATGACAGCGGCCTTTTCAAGCACAGCGATGGCACAAGGAAATCCTTACGAGCCAGTTGGCGATGCTTGGTTTGACCTGCCGGATGGTCGTGCGTGGGGTGCCTCAAGTACTATTTATTACGCGGGCGATGATAAAATCTGGGTAGCGGAACGCTGCAGCGGCAACACCAACTGCCTGGATACTCCAGAAATTGATCCGATCATGCTTGTTGACCAAGATGGCACGATTCTAAGAGCGTTTGGCCGCAATATGATCGTATGGCCACATGGTCTTCATGTTGACCCAGATGGTAATCTCTGGATTGCAGATGCCCGAGGTGACGAAGAGCGTGGCAAAGGTCACCAGGTCCATAAATTTAGCCCGGAAGGTGAGCTTCTAATGTCCATTGGTACTGCCGGTGTTGCCGGTCAGGACAAATATATATTTACCAACCCAAATGATGTGGCGGTTGCACCAAATGGTGATATTTTCGTTGCGGATGGCCACCGTCCTGGTACCAACAACCGGATCGTTAAATATAACAAAGACGGTGAGTATCTGATGGAATGGGGCTCATTTGGCGCGGAGCGTGGCGAGTTTAATGAGCCGCACGCCCTTGCCATTAGTTCAGAAAATAAATTGTTTGTCGCTGACCGTCATAACAATCGCGTACAGATTTTTGATTTCGATGGTAACCACATTGATTACTGGACCCAGTTCGGTCGTCCGAGTGGTGTTTATATCGATGAGAATGATACCTTGTATGTTGCCGATAGTGAATCAAACACAGGTTATCAGCGTAATCCAGGTTGGGAGCGCGGTATTCGTATCGGTAGCGCGATAACCGGTTGGGTCACAGGATTTATTCCAGATCCAAACCAGGGTTATATGCCTGGTACCAGCGTTGCCGAAGGGGTAACTGCCGATGAAGACGGTAACATCTACAGTGCGGAAGTGCGTCAGCGTAAGGTGCGTAAATATATCCCGAAAACATATCGCGGTGAGCCACGTAGAAGAAATTAGTCTTTAAACTAGACAAATTTATAAAAGCCCCCATATTGAAAACATGGGGGCTTTTTTAGTGAAGGTAAGACATGCGACTAAACACAGATTTTAATGAAACAGTTGTGATAAGACCCGAAGATTATAGTTGGGTGCCTTCGCCAATGCCCGGTGTGGAACGTATGATGCTGGACCGTATGGGTGAAGAAAGCGGCCATGCGACAACAATTGTTCGTTTTGCACCTAACAGTGAGTTTTCACCGCATAGCCATCCCGGCGGCGAAGAATTTCTGGTGCTTGAAGGGGTGTTTTCAGATGAACACGAAGATTATGGCGTAGGCACTTACGTGCGTAATCCCATCGGCACTGCCCATACGCCAAGGATTGGAGAGGAAGGGGCTACTATTTTCGTTAAGCTCTGTCAGTTTGATGAAAATGATCAGAAGCATTTTCATATTAAGACCAGAGAACAGCAGTGGCTTCCCGGTTTGGTGAAGGGTTTAAGCGTAATGCCACTTCACGAGTTTGAAGGTGAGAATGTCGCACTAGTTAAGTGGGCGCCAGGAACCGTTTTTAATCCACATAAGCATTGGGGCGGCGAAGAAATATTGGTCCTGGAAGGCACATTTTATGATGAGCACGGCGAATATCCGAAAGGGACCTGGATCAGAAGCCCTCACCTTAGTCAGCATCATCCCTATACCAAGGAAGATGGGGCACTGATTTATGTGAAAACCGGACATCTACCGGTGGAAGAATAAAAAAATTCACAGCACCTGTCGATTTTCATAACTCCCATTCGTTTAAGAGTATAATCTGAAGCATCAGATTATTTTCTACTATAAAAACAAATGGAGAATATCATGAAATATATCGCACTTATTTATTCCAATGAAGCCACAGACCCGAAGCCGGGATCAGAAGAGTTTGGTCAATTGATTAGCGAATATCAGGCCGCGACACAAACCTTTGTTGAGGATGGTGTCATGGTCGCTGGTGATCCCCTGGAGTCGGTCTCAAATGCTACCACCCTAAGATCACGCAATGGAAATCTGGATGTAACAGATGGTCCATTTGCCGAAACCAAGGAGCAGCTTGGGGGGTATTACATTTTTGAATGTGACAATCTGGACGATGCGATGAAATATGCGGCCATGATTCCGACTGTAAATTATGGATCTATCGAGGTTAGACCCATTATGACAATCGAAGCCTGATCACGCCAAATGGTATCCTCATCCCCTCCACCGATTAATTTTGAAACCGGTATTCATGCTTTAATTCGAGAGGAGTGGGGATACCTGGTTTCCACACTTTATAAGTCGATCGGAGATTTTGATCTGGTTGAAGACTCGCTTCAGGATGCCGTTGAAGTGGCTCTTGGCAAATGGAAACAAGCGGGCCTACCCAAGTCCCCCAAAGCCTGGCTACTGACTACCGCAAAGAGAAAAGCCATCGACCGTATCAGACGAGATAATAATTTTAGAACAAAGCAGTCCGAGTTTGCGCTACTGCAAGATCAGGATGATGATTTGAAGGAAGAAGAGTTTGATGTGCCTGATGAAAGACTACGGCTTATGTTTACCTGCTGCCACCCGGCGCTGGACGATAGGATAAGTGTAGCGCTTACTTTGCGCTTATTGGGCGGTCTTTCAACGAAAGAGATAGCGCGCGCTTTTTTGGTAAGCGTGGATACGATGGCCCAAAGGGTGGTGCGTGGAAAACGCAAGATAAAACAGGCGGCAATCCCTTATATCATCCCGGAAAAAAGTACATTTCCAGAGAGATTATCTGCGGTTCTTAGTGTGCTTTATTTGATATTTAACGAAGGATACTCGGCGTCATCTGGCGAGAAACATGTGCGTGGGGAGCTTTGTAATGAAGCGATCAGGCTCACTCGAATATTAGAACATCTCTGTCCGCAGGAGCCAGAGGTGTCTGCATTGCTTGCATTAATGCTTTTGCATGACTCGAGAAAGGCTGCTCGCTTTAACAATGGAGGCGGATTTGTTCCTATGGAAGAACAGGACCGTAAACTCTGGGACCGTAAACTTATTGATGAAGGAAGCAAGCTTATTGAAACATCTCTTGCACAACGAAAATTGGGACCCTATCAGCTACAGGCGGCGATAAGTGCGGTACATGCAAACGCAAGGTCATACGAAGGAACCGACTGGCAGGAAATTGTCTTGCTTTACGACGAACTGTATAACCTCACTAAAAACCCGGTTGTCGACCTGAATAGGATTGTCGCGCGCTCCAATATTTCGAGTGTTGAAGAGGAGATTGACGCGCTTAACGCCCTTGAAGAACAATTAAAAGACTATCAACCTTTTTACGCTGCCAAAGCCGATTTTTTGGTGAAGCTTTCAAAGATTATCGAAGCAAAGGAGTGCTTTCAAAAGGCGATTGATCTTAGTGGAAATGATAATGAGCGAGATTTTTTAGCTGAGAAAGTTGCCGGTATAAATTCTTTACAAAACGATTGAATTATTGTCCAATGGCCGGCGTTTTATAACAAATTACACAAAATTAAATTGGAGGACATGATTTATGAATAAATCAAGAAAAATGTGCAAAATGCTGCTTGCGGCTACGGCTCTTACCGCTGCATTTACAGCAACATCGCAAGCGCAAGTGATGAATCCCTATGAGCCGATTCAAGGCGAATGGATTGAGCTGCCTAATGGACGTCAATGGGGCGCGACCAGTACCGTGTATTATGCCGGCGATGATAAGATTTGGGTGGCGGAACGTTGCGGCGGCAATGGTAATTGCCTGGATACGCCGGATATTGATCCCATTATGTTGGTGGATCAGGACGGTACGATTTTGAAAAGTTTTGGTAAAAATATGATCGTCTGGCCCCACGGAATGCATGTGGACCCGGATGGAAATCTTTGGCTCGCCGACGCGCGCGGTGATGCGGAGCGCGGCAAAGGACACCAGGTTCACAAATTTAGCCCTGATGGCGAGCTTCTTATGTCACTTGGAACGGCTGGTGTTGCAGGTCAGGACCAATATATATTTGATCAACCCTGTGATGTTGCGGTAGCGGCAAACGGTGATATTTTTGTCGCCGATGGTCATGGGTCTGGTGGTAACAATCGCATCGTCAAATATAACAGCAAAGGCGAATATCTGATGGAATGGGGGACAACTGGGTCCGAGCGCGGTGAATTCCGCGAGCCACACGCCATTGCGATTAATTCAGAAGGTAAAATCTTTGTAGGTGACCGTTATAATAACCGTGTGCAAATCTTTGATCAGGATGGTAACCACCTTGATTACTGGACACAATACGGTCGTCCAAGCGGCATTTACATTGATAAAAATGACACCATGTATGTGGCTGACAGTGAATCAAACACGGGCTTCCAACGTAATCCTGGCTGGGAACGCGGCATTCGTATTGGCAGTTCACTTACTGGCTGGGTAACCGCCTTTATTCCGGATCCAAACAATGGGATGGAGCCACGCTATACAAGTGTCGCAGAGGGCGTGACAGCTGATGAAGACGGTAATGTCTACGGGGCAGAAGTGCTGCAGCGCCGTATGCGCAAATATACCCCTAAAGGATATTTCGCACGCCCGCCACAGCGTAACTAAAGAAAAAAAGAAAAAGCCCGGGCAACATCCCGGGCTTTTTATTACCTATTCTTTAGCTGCTGTGCGCTTATCAATATATTTGGATAGCTCATACATGCCCCAGGAGGCAAAGGCGACAACGATCGCGAGCATCCCCCAACGCATGAGCTCCGAGAAGAAAGCAGCATTTAGTGCCGGCCATTCGAAGTAATATTCATTCAACCTCGCGTTACGCTCCGTCATCCAGTGCCAGCCGCTGTGAGCTACCAGCGCAGACATCAGAATCATACCCGGTTTTTCATCAACTACATACTTAAAGAGCAAGTTCAATACAGGGAGCACCAGTATCAGGAAAAACAGCTGCCCTAATTCCACACCAAGGTTAAAGGAAAGCAGCGATGTAAAGAGATGTGCACCTGCAAACTGCATGTTTTCTGTAAGCAGGAATGAAAAACCAAAACCATGGATAAGACCGAAACCAAAGGCGACGATCCATCTTTTTTCAAGTTTGACACCAACAATATTTTCAAACGCCATATAGACGATGGAAAGCGCGATCAGAGTTTCAATCAGTGGCGGGAACCATAGCGCCTGAGGCGCAATGCCAAAGGCGGTGGAAATTAAGGTGATCGAGTGTGCCACTGTAAAAGATGTTACAACAGGGATCAGTTTTCTAAAACTACGCATGGGAATCACCAGGCACAGAAGGAATAGAATATGGTCCGTCCCTTCAAGAATGTGGATAAAACCAAGCTCGCTAAAGAGATAAAGCGCGTGGAAAAGGCTTGGATCCAGCTCCACCACACCCGGGTTTCCAGTGTAGTTAAAGACCCGCTCTCCCGAACCCGCCGGTATAAAGCGAAGCACCGTGTTTGTGATGCTCGCCAGTTTGTTCAAAGTTGGTTGCAATGAAAAGCGCGATTGGTCCGATTTAATAGGGAATTCATAAAGTACATCAAGCGCCACTTGCTTATAATAAATTCGCTGATCATTGGTCAGTGGCGGCCTGTTGATATTTTCGATTGCTGTATCCCAGCTTTGGATGGAACGGTCTTGCGGCGAAGTCGCACGGTAGGCGGTGACCATTTTGTCTTCAATCAGCGCGCCTTCTTCATAAACCTGAAGTTCTTCAGTAAGATAAACATGAATGGCGGCGAGCAGATCCGGGTCGGCATTCTCAAAATCGAGATAGCCCGGGCCAAAGGTCGGGTAGACAATTTCGCTCATGCTTTCAAGGGGTACGCGAAGCAATAATTTAAGGGTATCGCCCTCAGGCTTTGCATACATATGTACAGTAACTGATGCCGGAATATCATGGGCTTTTGCCACCTTTATGCCAGCCGGTAATAGTATCAGCAGCGCAAGCAACAATCTTAAGATGCCAATGGTTTGAATTGATGTAAACTTAGTCATGATTTCCCAATTTCCCCTAATATTCAGTTCCTACTTTTTGTTGCGCTATTTCATAAAAAAACCCGGGCAAAGAGTCAATTTTTATTAATTTGCCCGCAGATTCAATGCTTGAACGCGTAAATGATATGTTGTATCATTTTTCCACAGCATAATGTTCAGCTCGGGAGATTGAAAGAACGAAATGCTGAGCTGAATAAAAAACAAAATATGGAAAAAAATCATGAAAATAAAAAGTAAGGTTTTGATGGGAGTGGCGCTTACGGTTTCTCTTGTTGGCTTGGGCCTTGGACAACAGTTTGTCGGCACAAGCAACGAAGCAACAGCGCAGGCACCACAGGCTCCTTCATTCGAAGTTGACCCGTTTTGGCCACAACCACTACCGAACGGCTGGATCCTCGGAAACGTGATCGGCGTGGAGATTGATGAACGTGACCATGTATTCATCGTGCACCGTGCGTCTGGCGATGGCATCTTCCAGGGCTTCTCTGAACTTGGTCTTCAGCAAGGCACTTCTCTTTGCTGTACACCGGCACCGCCCATTGTAGAATTTGATCCCGATGGCAATCTGGTTAATGCCTGGGGCGGCCCAGTGGAAGGCGCACCTTATACATGGCCCGAATCAAATCACGGCATCGAAATAGACCATAATGGTAACATCTGGATTGGCGGTAACGGTCGCGGCGACAGCCACATTCTGAAGTTTACGCGTGATGGTCAGTTCATCGAACAACTTGGTACGCCAGGCATCGCTGAGCCTGATAGCAATGATACAACTCGCTTCTCTCGCGTGGCAGAAGTCAGCGTGGTTGCAGAGACAAACGAGGCATTTGTAGCTGACGGTTACGGAAACCGCCGTATTGCAGTGCTTGATGCCAACACAGGCG
The DNA here is from genome assembly GCA_028281625.1 of Emcibacteraceae bacterium. GTDB lineage: Bacteria > Pseudomonadota > Alphaproteobacteria > Sphingomonadales > Emcibacteraceae > Pseudemcibacter. The sequence goes on from JANQJN010000141.1 coordinate 41,470, forward strand.
AATTTAAGCGTTATTGGGGTGCGTACGGTAATGTGCCGGAAGATCCCACTGAAAGATACCGTCATGATCCAACGACGCCGCCACACCCACAGTTTACAGGGCCGGTTCACTGCTCTCAGCCATCAAACGACGGCAAGCTTTATGTCTGCGACAGATCAAGTGACCGTATCCAGGTCTTCGAGCAAGACGGAACTTTCCTGTTTGAAAAGCTGATTATGCCAGAAACCATGTCTCAAGGTTCAACCTGGGACATCAGTTTCTCAACCGATGAAGCGCAGAAGTATATATACCTTGCGGATGGTCAAAACCAGCGTGTTCACATTCTGAACCGTGAAGACCTTGAGCCGATTACCATGTTTGGTAGCGGTGGCCGTCAACCAGGTACATGGTATGCGCCGCACAGCATCGCAACTGATTCAAAAGGCAACGTCTATACCACTGAAACTTATGAAGGTAAGCGTATTCAGAAGTTTATCTACAAAGGTATCAAAGATGTTCCACAGTTTGATCAAGGCGTTCTATGGCCAGAAGGTGAGCTAAACAACTAGTTCGCGGCCAAAAAATCCGAATCGATTGACCCCCGGAGGATCTTCTCCGGGGGTTTTTTTACCTCAAATTCGTGCGATTTGATGGTCAAAAAGACCTTTTTGCGCCTGTGCGCGGAAAGAAATAGCAGTTATGCTTCAGTTACTTGCGCCCATGATTTATATGCGCTATCATGCGCGCTCGGCGAAGTGTTCAGCTTAATGATTTATTCGGGAGCATTACTTGGCTGAACACCTACGACTATAAACGGGGAGAAAAATATGAAAATTAGAAAGAAATTAGTGACGGGCGCGACGCTAGCAGCAGCTTTTGTCGGTCTTGGCTTCGGCTTACAGGCATGCAGCCCTGGCGATGGTGGCGATGTGACAGCACAAGTCACGCAGGCACCGTCGTTTGAAGTTGATCCGTTCTGGCCAAAACCACTACCAAACGAGTGGATCTTGGGTAATGTGATCGGTGTTGCGATCGACGAACGTGACCATGTGTTTATCGTTCACCGTGCCAGCGGTGATGGTATTTTCGGTCAAAACACAGAAATTGGATTAGCGAATGGCGTTTCCATTTGCTGTACGCCAGCACCACCTATTATCGAATTTGCACCAGATGGAACGCTGGTAAATGCATGGGGCGGTCCAGTTGAAGGCGCACCATATGTATGGCCAGCGTCAAACCATGGTATTGAAGTGGATCATAACGGTAACGTCTGGATTGGCGGTAACGGCGGTGGTGACAGCCACATCCTGAAGTTTACCCGAGATGGTGAATTTTTAGCACAATATGGTACACCAGGTGTCCGCGAGCCAAACAGCAACAGTACAGAGCATTTCGCACGTGTTGCTGAAATTGAAGTTGTGGCGGAAACCAACGAAGCGTTCATCGCTGATGGTTATGGTCATCGCCGTATTGCGGTTCTTGATGCGGATACAGGTGAGTTCAAGCGCTATTGGGGTGCTTATGGTAGCACGCCAGAAGATCCCACAGAAAGATATCGTCATGATCCCACGACACCTCCACACCCACAATTTACCGGACCGGTTCACTGTGCTGAACCATCACGTGACGGTAAGCTCTATGTGTGTGATAGAACCAGTGACCGTATCCAGGTCTTTGAGCAGGACGGTACGTTCCTGTTTGAGAAGTTGATCATGCCTGAAACACTGTCTCAGGGTTCAACATGGGATCTGGACTTCTCGAACGATGCCGATCAGACTTATGTGTATCTTGCAGATGGTCAGAACCAACGTGTTCACATTCTACTTCGCGAAACTTTGGAGCCGATCACCATGTTCGGTGGCGGTGGCCGCCAACCTGGTCTATGGTTTGCACCACACAGTCTTGCCACTGATTCTAAAGGTAACATTTACACCACAGAGACGTACGAAGGTAAGCGTATTCAGAAATTCGTAAACCAAAACGTTCTTAAAGATGTTACAGAGTTTGATCAGGGGGCTCTATGGCCTGCTGGTATGAAGTAAGATATAAATCGATTTGAATAATTAAAACCCCCGGTGAAATCTTACCGGGGGTTTTTGTTTGAGGTTTTAATGGTTCTTAATCATCTGGCAAGGCGTATACCCTGAACTCCCCAGGATAGGCACCACCTGATACAGCCACGCAGATATACTGCTTGCCATCAATCATGTACGTCATGGGGGAGCCCCACTGTGCCGCTGGCATCCAGACCTCACCAACATTTTCACCGGTATCCTTGTCATAAGCACGAAGCATGGCACCGCGTTCCCGATCGCCGGGATTTGTTACACGTTGGTCGCCCACAATCACAAGTGTTTTGGTGACTGCCACCCCTAGCTCTGCGGCTTGACCTGTGCGCGGAATATCCATACCACGAAGCTTTGGATGGAAACGAACGTTATCCGGTGTTTCGCCGTGGGGTACTTGCCATTTGACCTTTCCTTCGTTCATATCAATGGCGGCAAGGACACCATAAGGTGGTTTCAGGATCGATAGCCCTTCCACTTCAAGCTGAGGCATTTCAGGGCGCACCGCATTCAGATCTTCATATTGACTGACCACCGGTGGTGCGTCGGGGTTTTGGCCAGTACCGCCTGCATAACGCATACGGAACGGGTCACCTTTACGGCCCATGATGTAGCGTACGTTTGAATATCCTTCTGGTGGTGGCGCGAGCGACAGATTATCGAGGGATGATGATTGGGCCTGCGCATAAACGATGCCTGTTTCAGGATCAAAGGATGCACCCGGCCAGCTTGAACCGCCTCCTGTGGCCCCAATATTGACCGCACCAAGAAGACCACCCACTTCACCCAGGATCGGCGGGTTATAGCGCCCATCATTATCCCAGGTCCAATTGTGCATTTTATCCAAGGCTTCTTGACGCATTTCAGGAGTAAAGTCGATCAGATCGTCGGGGAGGTTTAATCGTCCGCGACCATACATAAGATCAGCCGGTGGTTCCGGTTGTGTTGGAGAATACCACTCGCCCGGAACGTTTCCGATCGGTACCGGAAGTTCCTCAATCGGCCAAATGGGCTCACCAGTAACCCTGTCAAAAGCGTAAATGTAGGACTGTTTGGTGGGTAGGGCAATGATTTCGCGTTCTTCTCCATCAATAGTCACATCCATGATCAGCGGTGCTGAGGACAGGTCATGATCCCAAATTGGATGATGGACGATCTGGAAATGCCAGCGGTACTCGCCGGTATATAGATCAACTGCAACCAGGCTTTCACCAAATAGGTTGTTACCTGGGCGGTGACCACCGTAGAAATCTGATGATGGACTTTCAACCGGCAGGAACACAAGGCCGTTCTTTTCATCGACTGTAATCTGTGTCCAGACACCTGTGTTACCGTTTCGCTCCCAACTGTTATCAAGCCAAGTGTCATTTCCAAACTGACCGGGGCGCGGGATTGGGTCAAATTGCCAGATTTTTTCGCCCGTGCGAACGTCAAATGCGCGGACTATACCTTTGGTATTGTTATAATTGTCAATGGTCATGCCTTCCTTCATGGCAGAGCCGACGATAATCATATCGCCTGCCACGGTTGGTGTTGCATGAAGGCCGATTTCGCCACTAACCAGATCGATCTGTACTTCGTTGCCTTGTACAACACCGACCTTTAGATCAAGAATGCCATTGCCATCGGGGCCAAAGCTGTTTATTGGAACGCCTGTGTGCGCATTTAACGCAATGAGGCGATAACCTGTGGTCACGTAAAAAATTCGGTCATCGCCGTTTCCGTCCGACCAATAAGAAAGGCCACGTCCGGAAAGCTGCCGTGGCGCCATGCCGGCACGCAGGCCTTCTCGCATGCTATGAAGCCACATCAGTTCGCCCGTGGCGCCATCAAGGGCAATCGCTGTACGGCGGGTCCCCGCTGTGGCGTAAAGCACGCCATCCACCATGAGCGGCGTGACTTCGAGCTTATATTCTGCGCGAGAGCCAAGATTTTTGGTGGAAAATGACCAGGCAAGTTCCAGGTCTTCAAAGTTATCAGCGTTAATTTGATCAAGCGGTGAATAACGGGATCCTTTAATGTCCCCGGTGTAATATGGCCATTCCCCGGTCATGGTGTCTGGTGCCTGTGCTGTGGCGCTTTGCGCTAAAAATGCCGCGGTGATCAGGCCCAGAATGGTACCTGATTTTAAAATACTTAAATTCATCTAGTGTCCCCTATAAATTGAACATATGGCCCTTGGCATTTGGATCAGAAAAACCTCCCAAATTTCTGTCCCGAATATCAAAAGCCCCCGTAATCATAAGATCACGAGGGCTCATAAGCAAGTTTTAGAAAATTAACTTATTAATCGTCCGGCAGAGCATATACCCGGAATTCACCAGGGTAAGCACCGCCCGATACAGACACACAGATATACTGTTTGCCATCGATCATATAAGTCATTGGTGAACCGGACTGACCCGCAGGCATCCAAATCTCACCAACCTGGTCGCCTGTGACTTTGTCATAGGCGCGAAGCATTGCACCACGTTCCCGCTCAGGTGGGTTTGTGGCACGTTGATCACCAACAATAACCAAGGTTTTCGTGACGACCACGCCAACGTTTGCGCCCTGACCTGTTTTAGGGATATCCATGCCTTGAAGCATTGGATGGTAGCGCACGTTGTCAGGTGTATCGCCGTGGGGCACTTTCCAGATCACTTCACCTTTGTTCATATCGATGGCAGAAAGAACACCATAAGGTGGCTTAAGGATAGAAAGACCTTCCACAGAAAGAGACGGCATATCCACCGGTGGGCGTGACCAGTCATATTCCTGGAATCTTGGTTCTTCCTTTGGTGCGTCTGGGTTCTGTCCAGTTCCTGCGGCATTACGCATACGGAACGGCTCACCAATGCGGCCCGCCATATAGGCCACGTTTGAATATCCTTCTGGTGGCGGTGCGAGTGACAGATTATCAAGGAATACCTGTGACGCCGGTGCATACACAATGCCTGTTTCAGGATCGAAAGATGCACCCGGCCAGTTGGTTCCGCCAGATGTGGCACCAATATTAACAGCGCCAAGTACACCATTTACATCACCAAGAAGAGGAGGGTTATACATTCCACCGTTATCCCAGTTCCAGTGATGCATTTTATCCAGGGCTGCTTGGCGCATTTCCGGTGTAAAGTCGATTAGGTCATCTGGTAAGTTCAGTTTGCCGCGACCATACATAAGACTCATTGGAGCAAGGGGTTGCGTTGGTGAATACCACTCTCCAGGCACATTGCCTTGCGGGACAGGAACTTCCTCAATTGGCCAAATGGGCTCACCAGTAATCCGGTCAAATGCGTAGATAAAGGCCTGCTTTGTGGGCAGAGCGATGATTTCACGTTCCTCACCGTCGATGGTAACATCCATCACAAGTGGAGCGGATGAAAGGTCATGGTCCCAGATTGGGTGATGAACCACTTGAAAGTGCCATTTGTAGGATCCGTCCTTAAGGTCCACGGCAACAAGACTTTCACCAAACAGGTTGTTACCCGGGCGGTGACCACCGTAAAAGTCAGATGCAGGGCTTTCAACTGCAAGGAATACCAATTCGTTTTCTTCGTCCACAGTGATTTGTGTCCATACGCCTGTGTTACCGTTGCGCTCCCACGAATTATCGAGCCAGGTGTCATTACCAAACTGACCAGGACGTGGAATAGGATCGAACTGCCAAACTTTCTCGCCTGTGCGTACATTAAAGGCGCGAACAAGACCCTTGGTGTTGTTGTAATTATCAATGGTCATGCCTTCTTTCATGGCTGAACCAATGATAATCATATCACCCGCAACCGTTGGGGTCGCGTGAAGACCAATTTCACCTGTTACAAGATCGATTTGTACTTCGTTGCCTTGTACCGCACCGATCTTCAAATCTAGGATACCATTACCGTCGGTACCAAAACTATCGATCGGAACACCAGTATGGGCGTTAAGTGCGACTAGCTTGTAACCAGTTGTAACATAAAAAACGCGGTCATCACCATTGCCGTCGGACCAGTAAGCAAGACCGCGACCAGACAGCTGGCGAGGGGCAAGACCGGCGCGAATACCTTCACGCATGCTATGAAGCCACATAAGCTCACCGGTTGCGCCATCAAGAGCAATGGCAGTGCGCCTTGTGCCAGCTGTAGCATATAGAACACCATCAACCATGATCGGTGTTACTTCCAGCTTATACTCGCCGCGCGTGCCTAGGTTTTTGGTTGAAAAAGACCAGACCATTTCCAGGTCTTCGAAGTTATCCGCATTGATCTGATCAAGCGGGGAGTAGCGGGATCCTTTATTATCGCCGGTGTAGTGATGCCACTCACCGTTCATGGTTCCCGGTTCATCTGCATGTGCGCCAGCGGTCATGAGGCCGAATGCCATCATAGCTATCGCAGTCACAGATTTCTTTAGGTTAAACGTCATGTTTGTCTCCCAATTCGTATTATTTGTTTTTAAATGACAAAAGCCTCAGAGATCATATGACCATTGAGGCTTCCGTGCAAGATTGTAATCTATCAGAATTGTTATTCCGCTGGATTAAGAGCGTTCCATGTGATGCGCTTTAAGCGGCTGTTCTGATAGGGAAGTTCTGTTCTTCCAGCAGGGAAATTATTTTGCTGCATGATGAAAGCAAGAATATCTGCTTTTACACGGCGCGGAACACCGCGTGGATCATCCAGTGGCATTGTTTCACGCAGGCGCTGGAAAAGAACATCAACACCCATGCCATCCCAGTTATAGATAAAGGCACCCTGCTTCAAAGTTGGCGCTTCTTCAATCCCTTGCATTTGTGAGCCATGACAAGCACCACA
>JANQJN010000148.1 GCA_028281625.1 Emcibacteraceae bacterium
TATTTCATCAAGCCGCTGCATTGAAAGGCTTAAGAGTTCCGCTGGTTTTGGTATACCGCGGCCAAGGCCTTCCACCTGCTGTGTTAATGTATTTAAATAGCGCCTTATGGCTTTTTCATGGCGGATGTCGAGATCTTTAACCGTATAGACAAGATCATCACGCACCGGCACCGCCCGCTCAGCGGCGGCTGTTGGAGTCGGAGCCCGATGATCGGAAGCATAGTCAATCAGCGTAGTATCTGTTTCATGACCCACTGCGGAAATGAGCGGTATTTTTGAATTCGCGGCGGCGCGAACCACTTCTTCCTCATTAAAACACCAAAGATCCTCAAGACTTCCACCCCCGCGGGCAACAATTAGAACGTCGGGTCTCGGAAAGTCTCCATCAGGTGCAATGGTATTAAAGCCATCAATAGCTTCCGCGATTTGTTTTGACGCTCCCTCCCCTTGTACAAGCACAGGCCAAACAAGCACATGGCGGGGAAACCGGTCCGACAAACGGTGAAGTATATCCCGGATCACGGATCCGGTCGGTGACGTCACGACACCAATTACCTCCGGCAGGTATGGTATTTCCAGTTTGCGATCCTGGTCAAACAGACCTTCAGCGGCAAGCTCTTTTTTGCGCTTTTCAAGAAGTGCCATCAACGCGCCTTCGCCAGCCACTTCCATTTTATCAATAACAATCTGATATTTTGATCGCCCGGGATAGGTGGTGAGTTTTCCTGTAGCGATGATCTCAAGCCCGTCCTCGGGCCTAAATGTCAGTCGTCCGGCCACGCCCTTCCACATCACACCATCAAGGACTGATTTCTCATCCTTCAATGCCAGATAGACATGGCCGGATGCAGCGCGCTTAAGCCCCGAAATCTCCCCCTTGATTCTTACATATCCAAACTGATCTTCCACTGTTCTTTTAAGCGCCAGGCTTATTTCGGTAACCGAATATTCCTGGGCATTGCTGGGAGTTGGTTTGTTATCAAATGGATAGTCGTTCATAAAGTCTTTTGGCCTATTGCTGGCTTGCTTCTTGCTCGCGCTATGGTACAAGAAAGAAAAGGAATTAAAAAGGAAATTGCGCATGAATATCTTGGTCATTGGCTCCGGCGGTCGCGAACATTCACTTAGTTGGAAAATAGCTCAGTCGGACCTTTTGGACACCCTTTATGTGGCACCAGGAAATGGCGGAATGACCGATATCGCAATCTGCGTAGACCTGAGCGCTAGCGACCATGACGCAGTTGTTTCCTTCTGCCGGGAAAAAGACATAGGATTTGTTGTTATCGGGCCGGAAGCGCCACTGGTGGACGGCCTTTCCGATCGTCTTCAATCTGAAGATATTAAAACCTTTGGCCCAAGCGCTGACGCAGCAATTCTCGAAGGTTCCAAAGGCTTTACCAAAGATCTTTGCGCCAAATATAATATTCCAACTGCTGCTTACGCGCGCTTTAGTGAAGCCGCTGGCGCCAAGACATTTGTCGCCGACAAAGGCGCACCAATTGTAATTAAAGCCGACGGTCTTGCTGCAGGTAAAGGCGTGATCATCGCCGAAACTATTGACGAGGCCAACGCAGCCATCGACGATATTTTCGGTGGTCAATTTGGTGAGGCAGGTGCCGAGCTGGTGGTTGAAGAATTTCTCGAAGGTGAAGAGGCCAGCTTCTTTGTGCTTACGGATGGTGAGAGCATTCTTCCCTTTGGCACCGCGCAGGATCACAAGCGGGTGGGCGAAGGCGACGTTGGCCTAAACACCGGTGGCATGGGCGCATATTCACCCGCACCAGTGATGGACGAAACCATCACACAGCGAACAATTGAAGAAATCATCCTTCCAACCGTTAAAGGCATGGCCGCAGAAGGAAGACCGTTTAAAGGAGTACTGTTCGCCGGTCTCATGATCACCGATAAAGGACCAGAACTTATTGAGTATAACGTGCGCTTTGGTGATCCGGAATGCCAGTGCCTGATGGTGAGGCTTACATCCGATATTGTCCCGATCCTTATGGCCTGCGCAGACGGTACATTGAATCAAATCGACGCTGAATGGTCTGATAATGTCTCCCTGAATGTTGTTATGGCCGCCAAAGGCTATCCCGGATCATATGAAAAAAATACGGAGATCAAAAATCTTGATCAAGCGGGATCCTCGGACAATATGGTAATCTTCCATGCTGGCACAAAAAAGGAAAATGAAAAAATATTCGCAACCGGTGGTCGCGTGCTCAATGTCACCGCCATGGCGCCAAGCGTTACAGCCGCTAAAAATGACGCATATGCGGCGCTTGATCAGATCGATTGGCCGCAAGGATTCTGCCGCCGGGATATTGGGTGGCGCGCTGTTGAACGGGAAAATTCTTAAGCGATAAAATCCCAACTATATTTGCTACAGTTTTATTACATTTTTGTTGCACTTTTATGACAATGATGGAACCATAATCCAGGGTAAAAACTGATTCTGGAAATGTTCACAATGACTGACGCGTCGCAGCCGGCTGGTGCCGAAAATGTACTTTCTCAAAACACTTTTATAACGACACTTCAATGGCTTGCAATTGCCACACTGGTTTATCTTTTGATAAGCGCAGTTGGCTTGATTGGCGCTG
>JANQJN010000159.1 GCA_028281625.1 Emcibacteraceae bacterium
GTTCAGTATTGCCATCATTTTCGTCTGCTGATGAAATGCCGTCTGTGCTCACACCGCTTGCGGAAAGGCTGTAGCCAAATTGCTCGTCGCCACCGTAAATGCTTGCACCGCCCCGTTGGGTGTTGAAGGATCCTCCCTCAAGGAACATTTTACCACCAAACCCATCGCCGCCAGTTCTGGTTATGATATTAATGACACCACCGATTGCATCAGACCCATAAAGCGTGGATTGAGGTCCGCGAAGAATCTCAATGCGTTCTATGTTATAGGTATCAAGTGTGCCAAAATTATACCCACCACCTGTTGCGCTGGTGTCGTTCAGCTGAACACCGTCTATTAGCATCACCGTTCGGTCTCCACCAGCCCCGCGAATGGAGACAGACGCCGAACCGCCAAATGAGCCATTTTGTGATATGGCGACACCTGGTACAGTTTCAAGCGCATCCAGTACAAATTTTTGCTGGCTTTTTTCAAGCGTAGCCTCAGAGATAACCGAAACACTACTTCCCACTTGAGAGAGTGGTTGTGGACGCCTGTTTACAGTAACCACAATAACATCTTCATCATTTGATGCTGTTTGCTGCTGAGCTTGGGCATTGATTGGGCTGACAAAAGTGCTAGCCAATAAGAGTAAGGGACCACTTAGCCCCAAGGTTTTTTTATTCATAACAAATTCCAGTTTGTTACCGTGTGATCACGGTTTGTTAAACATTACATGGAGTTTGTCTGTAAAATTGGGACGCCCTCCGTGCATTACGATAGTATCGCCTACACGGAAGTTCCGTTCTGAGTGGTTAACCCGACCATCAGAGGGGCGACTTGATGGCAGGTCTCCTGGCTTACGAATCTGACGCTTAACTCAACCTTCCCGGTTTCCCAGTGGTATCAAGAGGCAAGCTTTTCGCTTACAGTTACGGGTATAGCAACGGATTAGAATATTATTCGCACCGTTTTCCCTTTAACCTTTAAAAAATTTAAAGGAACCATCAAAGATATTGATAAACGAACATTATGGAAAAATAAATACAATTATCGATAGTGAAGTTTAAAAAGAAACGGGCCCGCTTCCCCCCAGAAGCCGGCCCGCTTATTCTTTGCTTAACTGTACTAATTTCTAAACATATATTTTCAAGTAAAAATATCCCGCCAAGATGTCTATTAAATATAGCTGTTTAACGCTTTCTCCACGGTTCTAAATAGATCTCCACTTTTGATCTTAAACGATCAACGAAGTTGACATTATAACCAAATTGTTTCTAAAAAATTTCTGAATATGTAATTTATTGTAATCAATTGTAAATAAATGTAACTGATTTGTATAATGGAGTATTACCCTGCCGATTTGACCTTTAACGTTGTAATTTTTAACATATTTTAGAAAATTGTACGTTTCATCAGAAATCTTTGATAAATTAGCTGATTATGTTTCAGAAGTATGGGGAAGCCGTGACCGTTAATCTCGTTAAAATATGTACAATGCTGATGTTGCTTGGTGCGAGCTTTGGAGTTGCCTTGGGGCAACAGCAAGCAGACAGTGAAAAGCAACTGGAAGCTGTACCGGTCAACTTGACGAATGAAGAACTTCAGTGGATTTCAGAAAATCCTGTTATCAAAGTAACCAGTAAACTCAATACGGCGCCAAATGAATTTATTCGTGCGGGCAGTCCTGTGGGGTTTTCCATCGATTACATGAACTTGGTTGCAGAAAATGTTGGCCTCGAAATTGAATATATTTACGGCTATCAATGGTCCGAACTTCTTGCCATGCTTGAAAATAGGGAAATCGATGTATCCCACAATATTTTTCAAAATGATGAACGTGAGCAGTATTTAACTTTCACAGAACCCTACATGAATTTGGAACCAGCTTTCTTTGGATTGGCTGGCAGCACACCAGTGCACGGAATAGAAGATTTACGCGGTAAAAGAATTGGCGTCGTAGCGGGCTGGGCGTTGGATGGGGCGTACCGACAAAAGTTTCCATCATTAGAATTTGTAAATATCGCAAACTCACTGGATGCGGCTCTGAAAACGATTGACGGTGAAATTGATTTGTTTATTGCAACAAAATTTATCGCTGAATCCATTATCGAAACAAACTTTATCACAAATGTGGAAATGGTTGGCACTTCCGAATTCCTGGAGGTTTCGAATAACGAAGGAGCGCGTATTGCTGTTAGAAACGACTGGCCGATCCTTCATTCAATTCTTTCAAAAGGTATGGCGGCTATAACGGAAGAGCAGTATATCGGGCTCAATGAAAAATGGCTGATGCCCGCAAGTCAGGTTAGTGACATTGATTTGTCCGAAGAAGAAGTGGCGTGGCTTGATCAGAACAAGGTCGTGAAGGTTGTTGTAGATCAGGCGTTGCTTCCGCTTGAATCAATTGATGAAAATGGCGAGATCAGTGGTATTTCAGGTGATTATCTGAAATTGATATCGGAAAAACTAAATATCCGATTTGAATGGGTTGGAAACGAAACCTTCGCGGAGGGTGTTGAACTAATACATTCAGACGAGGCCGATATGATTTCCATATACTCTGAGACTGGGGATCGGACAGATTATATGATCTTTACCGAAGGGTATATGACTCTTGACCTCGTGATTTTTGGAAGACTTGGTGAAGACGTTTATGGGGATATGAACGGTCTTTATGGCCGCACAGTAGCGATGCCAAAGGGATGGGATACTACCGATTGGATTAGAAGGGATTACCCTGGGATCAATGTTGTTGAGACCTCAAATAAAACCGAAGCCCTGAGGCTGGTTTCGGGAGGGGTGGTTGATGCGCATATCGGAAGCGTATCAACAACATCCTATAATCTAGTATCGCAGAATATTAATAATATGGTTGTCGCTGGTGTTACGCCATATAGTACCAGTATTTCTATGGGCATTCGTGCGGACCTACCTCATTTAGCAAGTTCAATGATAAAAGCCCTGAATTCGATAACGGTTACTGAAAGAAATGAAATCAGCCAGAAGTGGATCGTGCTTCGAAATGAAGAAACAACAGATTATACGTTGGTTTGGCAAATTCTGTTGGCGGCAGCAGCGCTGTTTGCACTGATTATGGTTTGGAACTATAGCCTGCGGCAGGAAGTAGAGAGAAGAAAAAGCAGTGAAGAGAGATTCCGCCAAATTGCGGAAACAGTAGACGGCGTGTTTTTTATTTGCGAGGCCGATCTTAGTAAAGTCAAATATATGAGTCCCAGTTTCAGCGAATGGACCAACCTTTCCTGCGATGTTATTTACGAACATGCAGGAAAGTGGCTCAAGTTTGTTCATCCAAATGATCAGAAAATTTTCAAGCAGTCCGTTGATCGGGCCATCGAGAGTGGGTTTACCAGCCGGCTTCCTGATTATAGAATTATCGACTGCAACGGTAAAACCAGATGGATTGCGACCCAGGCGCATCCTATCTATGACGAGAATAGAGAATTGGCAAGTGTTGTCGGATTTATGACCGATATAACCACCAGAATCAGATCCCGGGCAAAGCTGAGCGAAATCAATAACCAGTTTCAAAATGCCTTTAACCATGCATCACACGGCATGGCTCTCGTAGGTACGGACGGTAAATTTCAAAGGGTGAATAGTGCGCTTTGCGAAATCCTAGGTTATGAAGACTATGAGCTTCTTGAGTTGGATGTTAAATCGATTACACATCCAGACGACATAAACTTAAGCATGACGCTTATGCGCGAAGTAATCGACGGTGAGCGACTTTCGTTTCAACTGGAAAAGCAGCACATTCGAAAAAATGGCGCCGTTGTTCCAACTCAGTTAAATGTTTCAATGGTTCGAGATAATAAAGGTAGACCTATTCATTTTGTGGCCCAAGTACAGGATCTTTCGACACTTAAAGAGCGAGAAGAGCAGCTGCGACAGTCTCAGAAGATGGATGCTGTGGGTAAACTGACGGGTGGTATCGCACATGATTTTAACAATATTTTGGGAATTATCCTTGGTAATCTGGAAATCCTACAGGCGACAATGCCAGAAGAGCCCACTGCCCAACAAAGGCTAGAGAAAGCCTTGAAAGGTGTAGATAGAGGATCCAGCCTCATCAAAAAACTGCTCAGTTTTTCAAGAAACACACAGCCGAATACAGGTCCGATCAATGCAAATGAAAGCGTACTCAATCTGATTGACCTTATAAAAAGAACTTTTAAGGCGTCAATAACAGTAAAAGACCAGCTTGATGAAAACTTGTGGCCCATTGATGTGGACAGTGGTGAACTTGATGATGCGATTTTGAATTTGGCGCTCAATGCCAGGGATGCAATGGAAGGCGACGGAGAGCTCACAATTAAAACGGAGAATGTTGTGCTCGATGAGCAGCATCAAAACCGTAACCCAGGCAGCCAACTAGGCGATCATGTGGTTATTTCGGTCACGGACACCGGGGTCGGTATTGACGACGAGCATATGGATAAAATTCTTGAACCGTTTTTTACCACCAAACCCGTACACAAGGGTACTGGGCTGGGGCTAAGTATGGTGCATGGATTTGTTCAAAGATCAAACGGCCATATGAAGGTGTTCTCTGAAAAAGGCAAAGGCGCTACTTTCAAGATATATATTCCCAGATCGAAAGCAGTATCGTCTCTTGAAAATCAACTGATGACAGGCCAAGAAAAATTACCGAAAGGAAGTGAAACAATTTTAATCGTGGATGATGAAAAACATCTTTGTGATATTGCGCGCACTCAGTTAACGGATCTGGGGTATTCCGTTTACACAGCAAGCAGTGCTTCAAACGCACTTGAATTGCTGAGCAAAAATAAGAATGTGGATCTACTGTTCAGTGACATTGTTATGCCTGATAATCAGGATGGTTACAAAATGGCGAGCTCTGCACTTAAAATAAACCCCTATCTCAAAATACTACTGACCAGTGGGTACTCGAAAGACCTTGATGACAATGTGTATGAAGATAGTGAACTATTTACAAATTTATCTTCAAATTTACTTCACAAACCCTATAACCGAAAAGATCTAGCGATCGCGATTAGACGGTCACTGGATCAGTAACATCTAATTATTTGTTTTTATCTCGTTTAATTTCACCAATGAACATGTAGCCGGATTGGCGAATAGTTTTTATAAATTGTGGTTTTTTCGGATTATCGCCAAGTTTCTTCCGTATTTTGGCAATCATAACATCCAGACTTCTATCATAAGGGGCGTATTCGCCGCGGCCAGTTGCAACGCTATCCAGCAGCTGCTCGCGACTTAATGCGCGGCCAGCGGCCTTGATCAATGCATGTAGGATCGAAAACTCATGACTTGTCAGTTGGACTTCTTCGTTATCTGGGTTAAACAATCTCTGAGCCCCAGTATTTATAGACCAGTCGTTAAATGAAATAGTCGCATTTTCTGCGGACGGTTCAACGGGTTGATTATTGCTCAAATGAGATCTGCGGAGAACGGATTTGATGCGGGCAATGAGCTCGTGGGAGTGGAAAGGTTTGGTTATATAATCATCGGCACCCAGTTCAAGTCCTATAACCTTATCGATCACATCGCCTTTGCCGGTGAGCAGCACAATGGGTATATCGTATTGAAGGCGAAGTTTTTTCATAGCCGTTAAGCCATCACTTTCTGGAAGCCCTATATCAAGTATAATGAGTGAAAAATCTTGTTCAGCGATTTTTGCGTTTAACTCTTCGACATTTTGAGCTTCAACCACTCCGAAGCCATTCATTTCCAGCAGGGTGCGGACGATATCCCTGATTTCCTCTTCATCATCAACAATAAGTATTTGATCTGACATGCTTTAATTTAGTCCCCGCTAGAATGGTTGCTTTTACTTGTATAACCCATGAGCGAAAAGAACAATAGAAAAACGCGACAAAATAGCAATATTTTGCACATTCAGTTCATTAGAGAATTAAATTTCTTGCGGCTGATAAAAAGTATTCTGCTACAGATTTTTCATAACCGAAGAAGCGCTGATCTGCGCGATTGAAGTGGTTCCCATCTGGCGCATGACCCCCTTGAATTCTGCGCTCAGAATATCAATTACTTTCTCCACGCCGGGTCGGCCGAAGGAGCCCAGTCCCCAAAGGTATGGTCGACCAATGGCAACAGCGTCCGCGCCCAGTGCCAGAGCTTTGTAAATATCGGAACCGCGGCGGATACCGCCATCAATCAGCACTGGAATGCGTTTGTTTACTCGGGTTGTTATATCCGGGAGCACATCAATAGTGCCTCTGGCGCTTACCTGACCGCGGCCCCCATGATTGGAAACCACAATGCCATCAACACCATGCTCAATACATTTTTCCGCGTCATCCGGATGAGTGATGCCTTTCACCACCAGTTTCATATCTGTGACATCCTTAATCTGGTTCAGTAGATCTGCGTCATATAGTCTTGGGCTTTCGATATAGGCGTCAACATCAATCTCATCAAGCATAGGGCGGCCACGATAAGGGCTTCTCTCTTCACCGTGGCATGGAACACAGTCGCGAGTATCCCGTTTGATAAACCGGGACAGGGTTTCGCGGCGCCCACCACCCATCAAATCAACGGTAAGAACTACGACCTCGCAACCGGCGCGCTCCGCGCGTTTTAGCATTTGTAGGGACGATTCTAAATGTGCGCGGGCATAAAGCTGAAACCAAACCGGTTCACCGCGAATTTCGTTGATTTCTTCAATAGACGTGGATGAAAAATTCGAAAGCATCATAAGTAGATCATATTTATTTGCCGCCCATGCAACGGCGGATTCCCCTTCCGGGTGAAACGCTTTTTGACTGCTTGTGGGTGCAATAGCAAGTGGGCTTGGCCATGTGCGGCCAAAAATTTCCACAGATGTATCGACCTCACGAACATCATTTATGCGCCGCGCAGTGAGTTTTAAATTTCGGTATCCTTCGCGGTTGGCCAACTGAGATTGTTCATCAGTCACACCAGTTGCCATATAGCCGTAATGAGCAGGAGGAAGCTTGTCGCGTGCAACAGCTTCAAGATCAAAAATATTGATCGCTTCTTCTGGGTCGGAAATCAGCAATTTTTTAAGTTCGAGAATATATTTAAGATCTGGATCAAGATCTTCTGTTTCCTGGGCGTTGCCGATAGCCGCCAGCAACGGGCTGGTCAAGAGGAACTTTAAAAAATCTCGCTTATATTTATCTGCCATGAAGGCTCCCCTTTATTGTTGTTATATAGTTTGATGCTAGCTTTCGATCCAAATAGTGTCAAATTCTGTGATCACTAGTTAAATATTAACTATTTTTCCTTAATCTGAAACGGGTGTCGGTTCTGCTTTCTTAAAAGTATGTTTGGAAAGTTGATCCGGGGATAATTTATCAAGTTAAGCATATGAAAAAGTTACAGTTTTTAGCAAGTATCGCTTTTTTGGTGGTTGCGCTGCTCAGCGTAGCATTTTCACATGCGCAAAGTGTTGATGTCGATAATCTTCTGACAGAAGAAGAAAAAATCTGGATTGCGGAAAATCCGATCATCAAATCCACGAACGAACCGGCCTGGGCGCCGCTCGATTTTATTCGAAATGGTGAAGCGGTCGGTTTTTCAATCGATTATCTTAATTTGGTTGCGCAGAAAGTAGGATTGCAGGTCGAGTATATCAATGGCTATTCGTGGGAAGAAATGCTCGCAATGCTCCGAAGGGGTGAGATCGATATTTCGCAAAGCATCATCCTAACCCCGGAACGAGAAGAATATTTGAATTTCACTGAACCCTACCTGGATATGCCGATGGTATATTTTGGCAGAAAAGGCGGAGAAAGGATAAACAGCATAGACGACCTGGCCGACAAGCGTATCGGCATTATCAAAGGTTCAGTACCTTACGGGATATACAAGGCCAACTATTCACATTTTAACCTGATCGAATTTGAATCTACGATTGACGCGCTAAAGGCTTTGTCAGCGGGTGCTATTGATGTAAACGCGGGAATTCTTCCGGTTTCACAGTTTATGATCAATACAAATCTTCTTCCGGGGATCGAAGTCATTGGTGATACATTTTTTCCCGAAACCAATAATAGTGAACAAATTCGACTGGCGGCGCGCAAGGATTTACCCATGTTGCATTCAATCCTCGAAAAGGGAATGGCCGCTGTCAGTGACGAGGAATTTACGGAAATCGCGATAAAGTGGCAAACGATCCAAACGAGCGCACAGGGCCTGGATATTGGCCTGACTGTCGAAGAACGGGAATGGTTGATGGCCAACCCGGTGATTAATGTTGGTGTTGATCCTGCGCTTGCCCCGCTGGAATTTATTAATCAGAACGGGGATATAGAAGGGATCGCTGGTTCTTATCTTGATAAAATCTCGCAGCGCCTGAATGTGGAATTCAGATGGGCTGGAAATGAAACATGGTTGGAAGCGCTTGAAGCGATTAATAACAAAACGGCGGACTTGCTAACGGTGGCAACGCCCACCGATGAAAGGCGTGAGTTTTTAATTTTCACCGATGGTTACATCAATATCAGCTACGTAATTTTCGCCCGTGAAGGCGGCGATGTTTTCGCTAATCTTGATACGTTAAACGACAGACGGATATCACAGGTCGAAGGTTTTGCCATCAGTGATTTTATTGCCCGTGATTATCCTGGTATCGAAATCGTTTATACAGAAACAGCCGAAGAAGCCATCAGATTAGCATCCATCGGTGAAGTTGATGCTTATGTCGGCAGTATGCCGCTTGCTACCTACGCCATCACCAATGAAGGTTATATCAATATGAGTGCAGTGGGTGATACCCCATACCGGGCGTCAAACGCGATGGGGATTCGTTCAGATTTACCTCTTCTCGCAAGTGCTATGAACAAAGCGCTTCGCGCTATTACGGAAGCAGAAAAAGCAGAAATTTCAAGAACCTGGCTGGATTTTAGAAGACCCGAAGTCGTTGATTACACACTTGTATGGCAGATCATTGGAATTGCGGGGATTGTCGTAATTATGATCATGGTTCGAAACTATAGTTTGCGCAAAGAAGTGGCCCGACGTCAAGTTGTTGAAAAACAGCTTATTAGACTTCAGGAAAAAGCGGAAAGTGCCCAAGCAGATGCGGAAGCAGCCAATATTGCCAAGTCAAATTTCCTGGCTAATATGAGCCACGAAATCAGAACACCGTTAAATGCAATTATAGGCTTTTCCGATGCCATGCTTGCGGGTGTTGGTGGTGTAGTAACTGAGAAAAAACACACAGAATATTTGTCCGATATACGCGACAGTGGCGAGCATCTGGCAACAGTAATCAAGGATATTCTTGATCTATCCAAAATTGAAGCGGGAAAATGGAAACTCCAGGAAACTGAATTCTCACTTGATGACAATATTAGCGAAGCCATTAAAATGCTGAGTACCCAGGCCGAGGCCAAGGGCCTTTCAATAGATTATAGCCCCAGTGTTGAAGCTCAAGCGATCATGATTAATGGCGATGCTGTCGCGGTAAAGCGTATGTTTATCAACCTGATTTCAAATGCGATTAAATTCACTTCCCCGGATGGGCGTATTACCTGCTCCATAGACAGGCTTAGAAATGGTCAGGTTGCGGTAAAGATCATAGATACTGGAGTAGGCATCCCTGCGGATAGGCTTTCACATGTGTTAAACCCCTTTGAACAAAGCCACGAGGAGCACGATCTAAACGAAGAAGGAACCGGTCTTGGGCTTCCGATCGTTAAAAATCTCGTGGAACTTCACGGGGGAAAATTTACTTTAAAAAGCGAAGTAGGTTTAGGCACCACAGCAACAATCAATTTTCCATCAAGCCGGATCGTAAGTTAAAGCAATCCATCTTTCAATTTAGTGACCGCGTAATCGGCTGCACGCGCGGTAAGCGCCATATACGTCAGCGACGGATTTTGGCAGGCGCTTGACGTCATGGCGGCACCATCGGTCACAAACAAATTGCTTACCTCATGGGCCTGATTAAAAGCGTTTAGCACACTTGTTGAAGGATCCCGTCCCATGCGGGCAGTGCCCATTTCATGGATGCAAAGCCCCGGTGGTCGCTCACGCACATAGCCTTCAATTTCTTTAAGGCCCGCAGCGTCCAACATCTCAACGGCGGAGCTCCTTATATCCTCAAGCATTGCGCGTTCATTGTCGCCGTGTTCGCAGGATGTATTCAGAAGCGGTATTCCCCACTGGTCGGTTTTTGACCTGTCAAGGCTCACATGATTATCGAAGCTGGGCAGCATTTCACCAAAACCCATAATTTCAAATTCCCAGTCGCCATAGCCACGCATGCTTTCTTTAAAGTCGGCGCCATAGTCTGTGCTTTCAGCGCGACCGTTTCGTGTTGGAAGGCGCGATGACCAGCCTTCGTAGCCGTAGCCACGCAGAAAGCCGGACCGGTCATCACCAACATTTCGAAAGCGTGGCATATAGATCGCATTTGGTCTTCGCCCTATTTCAATTTTATCCTGAAATCCGCTGTAGCGCCCCCGCGCACCGGCGTGGAACAGATGATCCATCAAATAATGACCAAGTACACCGCTACCATTGGCAATACCATCTGGAAAATTTTCTGATATGGAATTTAGCATAATATGGGTGGATCCCAACGCGGATGCACAAAGGAAAATGATGTCGCCTGTATATTCAGTTGTCTCTTTTGTTTTGGCATCAATTACCCTTACGCCGCTGGCTTTGCCGCTTGTCGCATCATAAATCACGCTATGAACAATTGTGTCTGTAACGGTGGCGAGGTTTCCGCTACGCTCTGCTGCAGGCAGGGTCGCGGACTGTGATGAGAAATAGGCCCCAAACGAGCATCCCCGCATACATTGGTTTCGAAACTGGCAGGCACTGCGGCCGAGTTCAAGTTGCTCTTCTGTGGGTTCTGTGAGGTTTGCCGTGCGGCTTGGTATAATGCGCCGATCGGGATAGGCGGCATCAAGTTTTTCTTTTACGTAGCTTTCGATACAGTTCAGTTCCATGGGCGGCTGAAAGATCCCGTCAGGTAAGTGAGGGATATTCTCGCGCGACCCGCTAATCCCTGCAAAACGTTCCACATAATCATACCAGGGTGCAATGTCTGCGTATCTAATCGGCCAGTCCACACCGTGTCCATCTGCAAGGTTCGCTTCAAAATCAAGATCGCTCAGGCGAAGGGACACACGCCCCCAGGTCAGCGATTTTCCGCCCAGTTGATGACCGCGTATCCAGGTAAAAGGGCGCTCCGGGTCACGCCCGTATGGTTTTTCACTGTCCTTAACAAAGAAATGTTTATGATACTCATTGATGCCGGTCTGACGCTGTACATAATAATCCTTGGCCAGTTCTTCACGACTTGTACGGCCATGATTGGGAAGCTCCCAGGGCCCTTTACCCTCTGTGGGATAATCACCCGCTTCCACGGTGCGGCCGCGTTCAAGCAGGAGGGTTTTCAAACCTTTTTCACAGAGCTCCTTTGCCGCCCATCCTCCGGAAATGCCGGACCCCACAACAATCGCTTCAAAATCAGCCATTCACTATCCCTCAACAAACGGTCTTAAGTGGTTGCCGCTATCGATCAGCGACTGTTTTCGCGTTTCAAGGCTTTCTTCATAGTCTGCATCCTCAACCTCAATACAGAGCGCACCATCAAACCCGGCATCCTTCATTTTTTGTATATATTTGCCCCAGTCGATATCACCGCGTCCCGGAATGCGTGGTGTATGATATTCAAGCGGGTTCGCCATGGTTCCCACATCATCAAGTTTATTGCGGTGCACGGTCACATCCTTGGCGTGAGCATGATACATTCGGTCGGCAAATCCATCCCAAGGTTTTTCCCAATCCATCTGCATCCATACCAGATGTGATGGATCATAATTTAAGCCCAGTTCATATCCTTCAAATTCGGCAAACAAGCGCCGCCAGATTTTCGGGCTATAGGCTATGTTTTTGCCTGCCGGCCACTCGTCATCGGTAAAAAACATGGCGCAGTTTTCTATGCCGATTTTAATATTTTTTGATTTGGCATGATCCAGAATCGGTGTCCAGACCTCGACCATCCGTGGCCAGTTATCATCGACATTTTTGTGCCAGTCATTGCCAATGAAAGTACACATGGTATCAAGCCTCAGCATGGCCGCTGCATCAATCACTTTCATAATATGATCGATATAAACCTGCGCTTCTTCGTGGTCGGGGCACAGGGCATTGGGGTAATAACCCAGAGCGCTGATTTCCACGCCTTTGTCCGCGCAGTAAGCGTTGATCTCGGCAGCTTTCTCGGCGTTAAAGCCCACAACGTCAATATGGGTGACGCCAGCATATTTACGCTCGGCTTCGCCAAGCGGCCAGCACATCATTTCCACGCAGGAAAAATCATTTTCCGCCGCAAAATCAACCACTTCCTGCCATGTCATGCCGTCCAGTATCGCGCTTTGAATTCCAAGTTTCATATAACTTTTTTCCCGTATTTTGTAACCGTTTACATTTTTTCAGCGATCCGCTATCTTTTATGCATTCAAGTATACACAGAGGGAGGAAACTGTGAACAGTAAAATCTATAGCCAGCTTAGTATTATGATGTTTCTGCAGATCGGGATCTGGGGCGCTTGGTTCGTGACTCTGGGGAATTATCTCGCCAACATCGGCTTTAGTGGCACGGATATCGGCACGGCGTATCTTACCAATAATATCGGTGCGATCATTGCGCCACTGTTCATCGGCCTTGTGGCGGACCGCTATTTTTCTGCGGAAAAAGTGATGGCCGTACTCCATGTATTGGGTGCTGGAGTGCTTTATTATGTATCGGACCTTACGACAACATCCTCCATCATTGTGGGTCTTCTCATTTACAATGCATGCTATATGCCGACCATCGCGCTTTCCAATGCAGTATCGTTTAATCAAATGGATAAGCCCGATGAGCAATTCCCGCTTATTCGCGTGTGGGGCACCATTGGATGGATTGTCGCGGGGCTGACGATTACGTTTATATTGGGAACCCAAGTTGAAAATGTTGAAGCCACAGCGGTGCCTATGAAAATGGCCGCTGGTGGATCGCTCCTGCTCGGGCTTTATTGTCTCACTCTTCCCAACACCCCACCAAAAAGTAAAGGTAAAAAACCAACCATTGGCGAACTGCTTGGTTTTGAAAGCTTCGTGCTGCTGAAGGATCGCTCTTTCGCGATTTTTGCTCTTTGTTCGCTGCTTATTTCAATCCCGCTCGCGTTTTATTATGCATTTGCCAATCTGTACCTCAATGAAATTGGCATGGAAGGGGTGGCGGCTAAAATGTCCCTGGGACAGGTTTCTGAGGTAGGCTTTATGGTGCTGATGCCATTTTTCTTCCGCCGCCTTGGCGTTAAATGGATGCTGCTTGTTGGCATGCTGGCCTGGGTGGTGCGCTATGTGCTCTTTGGCTACGGTGATATGGATAGCCTGGCGTCACTGATATATCTTGGTATTCTCCTTCACGGCGTATGCTATGATTTCTTCTTTGTCACCGGACAGGTTTATGTGGATAAAAAAGCGGACGAAAAAATCCGCTCCAGCGCCCAAAGCTTTATCACATTGCTTACTTATGGTGTGGGCCTTGCCATTGGTACCGCTGCATCTGGCCGCATCGTTGATGCCTTCACTACCGATGGCGTACGCGACTGGACCGGCATCTGGATGACCCCGGCAATCATTGCTGCTGTGGTGTCACTACTGTTCTTCGTGACCTTTAAGGATGAGAATAAGCTGGAGGGGTAGATTTTACACCGATCTATCAAGCAATATAATTCGAAAAGTTTTGCATATGGGATTGCATATGGGAATGTCCGCTAACGACCCAACGCGGACAATGAGGTATCAAACCCTTACCTGTTGTTCAAACGCTGTCTAATTGTATTACGTCTATCAATAATAGCCTTTAGTTGCTCGTCTGATAGATGTTCCTGTAGGTCTTTTTCCAGTCTATCGTTGATCACCGCAAATTCTTCTCTGGTTGCTTTTATAAGAGTTTCAACCTCTGTTCCCGAATTTTTAAGCAAGTGCAAAACAGCTTGTTGCTGATCCGGCGACATCTTACCAATTATGTTAGAATACTGGCTTACAAAGCCCTCCTCTGTTGTGAACTCTTGGAAGCGATCCAGACGTTCATTTACAATCCGACCAACCAATGCTCCGCCAAGCAGTATCCCTAAAATTAAGGTAACTAATAGTATTGAAATGGCTTTCATCTTTTTCTTCTTTATTGATTCCATTGTATTTCCTAAAACAAAATTAATGAAAAACTACTTTCATCTGGGAGAGCAAATAATGCGTCAACCAGATCTGCTTGAGGACTAGCCATCAACATATTACTGACCATTACCAGACAAACAGCGGCAAACGCCGGTGCAACTATTTTTGGGAAAAATTGGGCCAGCAATTCATCAAAACTAACACTTTTCTGATTTTGTATCCTCCGCATTACTCGGTTCGAAAAGCCAGCACGAAATTTTGGTGTCTCCTCATCATTAATTTTTAAACTGACTTCTTTTGCTTCAGCCAATCTTTTTTTAACCTGACTATCCTGCGCGCAAAGATGCTCCAATTCCAATTTCTCTGTTTGAGTTAAGGTTTTATCGAGAGACTTCTCAATTAGATCATTTATATAATCTTCATTCATCTCATTGCTCCTTTATATAACTGCTAAGTATTTTTCTGGCTCTTGAAAGTCGTGATAATACTGTTCCATTGGCAACTCCCAATATTTCAGATACTTCATTGGTGCTATATCCCTGAACCAATCTCAGAACTGCCACCGAACGAAACTCGGGCTTCAGTTTTGAAAGTGCGATCTGAACAATCTGGGATTTTTCCAAAGCTTCCCCTTGGTTTGACAGTGATGCGCTTTCTTCAATTATTTCATCGTCCAAGCTTCTGAAGCGATCCAAAAATCTTTTCTTGCTCCTAATGTGATCTAGTGCGGCATTGATAGCAATTCTCGTGATATAGGTTTTTAAACTTGCTTCTCCTTTATAATTACCCAAAGCATTGTAAAATTTTATCATCGCAATTTGCCCGACCTCTTCCGCATCATTCTGCCCCACCATACTAAACACTGTTGCAGCAACCACGCCTTCATAGCGATCTACTATTTCGGCGAAAGCGCGGTCGTTTCCGCTCTTGGCACGTTCAACGAGTTCCAGGTCAGTAAAGGTTTCGTAGCCCTGCATTTAACAGATGATCCTATCTTACACGACAATCCCGTTGATCACTTTACCGGGAAAACTTTCTGTCTGAAAGTTCTTCATTTTCAGCAGATCGTGGCTTCCAACCTGGTGCAGCGAACAAATACTTGGCCTTGTTCAGATACCCTTCAGCACACCAGGCATCACCAATCATTTTACGCCATTCAAATGTGGTGATAATTAGCGGATTTCTAGATAGCACTGGTTCAACCGTTCCATAGTTGATCTCAATATCTGTGCGCTCCTCCTGATATGTTCCGAACAAGACATCAAATATCATCAACACTCCTCCATAGTTTTTATCAAGATACTCCGGGTTAGAGGCATGATGTACTCTATGATTGGACGGTGTGTTTATTATTTTTTCAAGAAACCCAAGTCGTCCAACAAGCTCAGTATGGATCCAAATTTGATAAAACAGACCTACGGCAAGCATCACGAAAATAGAGATCGGATGAAACCCGATTACCGCTAGTGGCGCAAAGAAGAATGCGCTTCCTGAGATTAGGCCAGTCCAGCCGAGGCGCCCAGCAACCGATAAATTCATATAAGGTGCTGTATGATGAACACCATGTGTTGCCCACAACCATCTGATCTCATGCGCCCATCTATGATGCCAGTAATACGCAAATTCAACAGCCAGGAAGCAAATAATCAACATCTCTGGGCTATCGATTTCGAGCGTCATAATCCTGTACTCATATGCCCAGAAGAGTATCGTCGCTGCAATGCCTGCTGTCGCAAGATCAACCGTTCTTTTTAGAAGGCCAACGGCCATAGATGCGATGCTATCCAGCCAAGGAAAAGCTGATCGTTTCATTGCTGTGTATATCAATGCTTCTAGCAAAACGAAGAATAGCAAAAAGATCAGAAATCCAAACTTACCCTCAATAGTACCCAATTCCATAAGTTTTCTCCTTGAATCGAGGCCCCAGTTAAAGGCCCAAACGATTTCGCAATTCCTTGCGGCGTTCGTCCCGGATGATTGCATATTCTTGCATTTGAGCGTCTGTTAATATGGTTTTCAGTTTGTTGTCCGTATTGTCACGAACTTCATTCATGTCTCGACGCAACGCCAACTTCTTTCTAAAATTCAGCTTTGGCTTTTGACCTCGTTCAAACCCATATGATTTTAGTATCTCCAGGCTGGACTGGACGTTTTCTTCAAATATGGGGCGTACTTCTTCCGCCTGCTCATCGCTTAAATTCAGTCGGGCCTTGGTTTCTTCGATGCGCTCGATAATCTGTTCAATCTGCTCATCTGACACCTGTTGAGATTGGGCGTAGGATGATCCTGATGTAATTAATATTGCTATAAGTGCTTTAAGCATTATTTTTTTCATGTCTCTAACTCTGATAATCTGTTTTTAATTGGTTTTCGTTCCTTTGACGATCGAAGGAGGTAAAACATTCCCCAAAAGGTATTTTTAGTTGCGGAGCATTTTTTTATGTAGTGGAAAACGAGCGCATATAATAATCGATGGTAAAAATTCAATGGATAGTGTTGAAGGTTTGATGACGATACGGATCGTTCAGGCTTGCAGATATATAGCGGGATTCCGCTTCACGGTGTCTGTTGCGATTTTTTCTTGGTTGTCGGGCAGGTTTATGTGGAAAAAAAAGCGGACGAAAAAAACCGCTCCAGAGCCCAAAGCTTGATCACATTGCTTACTTGTGGTGTGGGCCTTGCCATTGGTACCGCTGCATCAGGCCGCATTGTTGATGCCTTCACCACAGATGGTGTGCGTGACTGGACCTGCATATGGTTGACCCCGGCAATCATCGCTGCCGTCGTACCCTGCTGTTCTTTGTGACCTTTAAGGATGAGAAAACGGATATTGCAGAGTGATTTTTTAAGGGCGTAATTAGATCGAACTGACGCTAATGACAGTCGCCCAGGTTATTTTAACCAGACTCGATCAATATCTTCACCATTTGCGTGTCTCGTGCATGCATTAGTACCGCTAATTGTAACTGTTTTTCCAGATGTGTAGGCTGTTAATAGCATTGCAAATTGGTGCTGTCCTGTCTTGGAGTTTTCATCTTTTATTGCCCAAAAATTGGAAGTGGCGCAGGCAGGTTTATTTGTTGCTGTCCCTGTCGTATAAACATAATGAAAACCATCACTCCGAGCTAGAATTTGGGTTACCGTTCCGGTTACTTCCCCAGCTTTAATAGGCGAAGCAACAAGTGAAAATAAAACTGCATAAATAATAGATAGTCGAATAATCATTTTACCCCCAAGTAGAATTTTTAAACAAAATTATCGTTTCGTAAAGATTGTATTTAACTCTAGCTTAGCTCTCCGGCATTTGCAAAAAGATTATCAGTAATGACTAAATTAATCCTATACCCATTCAACCGCCTATTCAACGCCGCTGATCAGGCTTTTTCAAGGATAAACATGTGGTAGCCAAATTCGTGAGCGAACCTTGTACTAACGTCTACTTCATGTTTGATATCTTTTAGGGCCACTGAGGAAGGCATTTCAGGCTCCAGCTCGGTTATCTTTTCTTTTAGTGGGCCATAATAATTCAGCCATGCTTCCTCACTCATGGGAAAATGATCCAACAAAAGATAGCCGGCCTGTATCATTTGCTCAGCCCGATCCTGCATCAACTGCATATCTGGATACTCATTATTCCATAGTTCGACCGCTTCTTTACTTCGGACATTGGTCCACCAAACCATGTCACTGAGAACCAGAAAACCATTTTTTTGCAGTAAAGGTCTCCACTGAGCAAGTGCCTTTTCAACTCCCATTATGTAAGCACTGCCTTCCGCCCAGATGAGGTCGAAACTTTCATTGGAAAAAGGTAATGCTGTCATGCTCGCATTCACGGTTTTAAGTCTTTCCGACATGCCATGCTGCTCAAAGCGATGTGTCAGTCGATCAAGTGCGAGCTGCTCATTGTCGACCGCCGTAATCGTCGCTTCGCTATGTTCAGCAAGTACCTTGGTTGCCAGTCCCTTTCCGCAACCAATTTCCAGAATTTTTGTTGGTGCTTTGGGGATGCAAGACAAGGCTTTTTGTGTGTCAGTCCCACTTCCCGGCCCCCAATATTCCAGCGTTTCATATACTTTCATAAAGTCGTTCATGTATAAATCATGTTCGTTCATATCTTTTGATATCTTTCGTTCTGTTTGGGCAATACATAATTATGAGCTCGGGCGCGCTATTTAACGCGGCACTAACCGCCACAGGGAGCCGTTATCATTATGCTCGATAGCGATATAGACCAGTCCGTCAGTGCCCATTTCAACATCGCGGATGCGGCCAAACTGGGTGAGGAGCTTTTCCTGTTCGGTCATCACGCCATTTTCAATGCGAAAACGATAAAGCGCTGCTTCCTTCAAGGTTCCTACCAGCAGATCATTTTCCCAGTTGGAGAAGGCATCGCCGTTATGAAATGTGAAATTGGATATGGCCGGTGCCGGTGTCAGATCAATGGTAGGGAGTATTGTATCTTCAATCGCATAGTCAAGCCCCAGGTCCTTGCCGATTGAAATTTCTTCACCGTTATAATCAAGGCCATTGGTATAAAGCGGCCAGCCGTAATTTTCACCTGGAAGGATTTTGTTAACCTCATCCCCGCCGCGTGGGCCCATTTCCGTGTTCCAGATCTCCCCATTGGTCGGGTGACCATCAAGCCCCTGACCGGTGCGGTGGCCATAGCTCCATAGCGTATGAATGGTCGAAGATTCCGGGCGCTCGTTTTCCGCTATGTAGAAGGGATTATCTTCAGGAATGCTACCATCGTCGTGCACCCGGTGAATTTTGCCAAAGGGGGTATCCAGCTGATGAAGCTTGTCATATGTGTTTTTGCCGCCAATAGCGATATAAAGATAGCCGCGACCATCAAACGCAAGTCTGCCAGATGCGACGCCGTCCGGCACAGGCGTATAATGATCTTCATGGACTGACCAGATCAGTTCCTGATCCACCCATTTGCCGTCGGTGATGCGCCCGCGCACCACGCGGACCATGGTCGCAGGAATGGGCCAGCCGCAGCTCCACATGCAACGATCGGTATAAGAAAGGTATATCCAGCCATTATTTTCGTAGTCCGGGTGAAGCTCCACGTCAAGCATGGACCCCAGATTGACCCAGGTGCCAGCGGCGCTAAACAAGGTTTCGTGCACCTCCGGTGTGCCTTCAATTGGTGGACTTTGCGTGCCACCTCCATCAACAATCGAAAGCCCCCGTGTTTTTTCAGCAACAAGAATGCTGCCGCCCGGCAGCGTGTCGATTGAATATGGGCGGCTTACCAGTGTGGTGACCTTCTCAAGGCGGAAATCATGATGTATGGATGAAATATCGCGACCACCCTCTGGGACCATTTGATAACTGTCGCCGATGGCAGGGAAATTCTGCCGTCTTTCGCTAATGTAAAGCGCGAGTCCTTTGGTAAGTTCAGGACTAAGTTTCACATCCCAGTCCTCCATGCCCGGGCCGTGATTACCCTTGGCAATGACCGCCATCATCTGATCGACACTGTCGCCGTGGGTTAAATCGCTGCCTATCAGCGCAGGACCGGTTTCTGTGCCCGCTAGGTTATCGCCATGACAACTGGCGCAATTTTCATTAAAGGCTACAAAGGAAGGCTCCCGACTGTCCCTGGTTGAGAAATACCAAAACCCGCCCGCCGCAGCGAGCACGATCAGGACAACAAAACCAATGACAATTTTTAGCCAGAGTTTCACACGTTATCTGCCCGCCGCCCATTCAACGCCACCGACGAGCAACTGCGATAAGAAAGGGTGATCTTTTTGAAAGAAATGACCGAAACCGGTATAAAAGGCCCGGCCACCATCATATTCATGAGCCCAGGTGATCGGATGATCATCGCCGGTCACACCGCCTTCGTAGGTGCTCTCATCAACGGTCATCAGTACTGTAACCCCCGGTATGCCGCGCACATTGACTGTATAATCATACCATTCTTCAAGCACAGGCACAGTTTCCTGCAAGTGCTTAAGCGCCGGGTGATCCTTATTTTCCAGGTGCGTTGCTCCCACCTGATCTACACTCGGGTGGCTTTTGAAATAGCCACCGATCATTTTGCCGTACCATTCCCAGCCATGTTCAGTATCTGCTGCAGAGTGGGTTCCCACATAGCCGCCACCATATCGGATAAACCGTTCGAATGCTGCCTGCTCGGCTTCATTCAGAATGTTGCCAGTGCTGTTTATGAAAGCAACCACATCATACTGGGCAAGCCGCGTGTCATTAAAGGAGCCACTGTGGTGGGTTACATCGACTTCCCAGCCGCGCTCAAGTCCCAGTTTTTCGATCAGGGCAATTCCATCAAGGTTTGAAAGATGATGATAAATGCCTGGTTCTACTTGTGAAAAAGCGAGTATACGGATCGGTTCCTGTGCTTTTGAGGCGGATACGAATAAAAGAGTAAGCGAAAGAAGAGCGATGATTTTGTTCATTTTGTTATCCCTATTTATTTACGTGTTTACTATTTCACAGCCTTTATGGGAGCACAAGGGCGCTAATTGTGCTATGATTGTTTTTTTAAGAAACGGAGTAGCTTCATGCCCGTAACAACAGCTGCAAAGTGGGAACGGTAACTTGCAATGCTGACGGCTGTCAGTGCGAAGCGAAATAATAAGTAAAACA
This sequence comes from Emcibacteraceae bacterium, assembly GCA_028281625.1. Lineage (GTDB taxonomy): Bacteria > Pseudomonadota > Alphaproteobacteria > Sphingomonadales > Emcibacteraceae > Pseudemcibacter. The sequence goes on from JANQJN010000159.1 coordinate 20,779, forward strand.
AGCATTAGAATTCTTTGCTTTTAAATTCAGGGTATTCGCACTAAACAATAGAAATGCGTAAATCAGGACTAAATTGGGGAATTTTCACCGCGCATATTCCCTTTCTGCACATGCGGATCGAATGGACACTGCTGCTGCAGGGACTGGTGGTGTCGCTTTCCACCGGGCTGGCGCTTGTACCACTTCTTACCGAAATATTTGGACTAACTTTCGAAGAAGCAGTGACCATGGCGATGATCCATATGATGCTCGCCACATCACATATTGTCATTTTCGGCCAACCCTTTGCCACTGGATGGATTACACCAGCACTGCCGCTGGTGCTCGTTTTTTTTGTTGATAATACGGATACGTCTGCGCAGAAATTTCAGTTGATGTGTGCTTTCGCACTGGATTTTGCGCTTATTACGATGTTACTTGGCATTTTTAAAATGGGAAAGGTAATCAATGATCTGGTGCCTGATGCTTTAAAAGCCGGGATCATTTTGGGCGCAGCGCTTTCGGCCTTTAAACGGATTTTTTATGACGACGTGCAGCAGTTTGAAGCCATGCCCGTCACATTTGTCGTCTCAATTCTTGTTTGTCTTGTGGTGTTTTACTTGCCGACGTTTCAAAGGCTTAAAGCGCAGCATAAGCTTTTTGCACTGATTGCATCCTATGGTCTGTTGCCCGCATTTTTGCTGGCGGGGCTTTTTGGCTGGCTGGGCGGCGAACTTACTTTCAATGTGGAAATGGGTATTTTGATGCCGCCAGTAGGAGATCTTGTCGCCAAGGCATCGCCATTTTCCATCGGTTTTCCGCCCCTTGAATATTTCATCATGGGCTTACCGGTGGCGGCGATGGCCTATTTGATATTGTTTGGGGATCTGGTAACTGGAAGCACACTGATCAGCGAAAATCAGCATCACCGTCCTGATGACCCTATTGAGCTGGATCTGAATAAATCTCATTATATTGTGTCCATCCGCAATTTTCTTGACGCAATCATTGTTCCCTTCTTTCCCACCCAGGGGATACTTTGGGCGGGGGCGCAGGTGCTCCTGGTGGAGCGGTGGAAAGAAGGTCGCGAAAAGATGCAAAGCCTGATCAGTGGTATTTCCGCCTTTTACTATTATGGTATTCCGGTGATGTTCTTCATACTTCCAGTGATGACGTTCCTAAGGCCCTTTATGCCGATTGCACTGATGCTTACATTGCTTCTGACGGGGATCGCCTGCACAAAACTGTCATTTTCTTTGGTAAGCAGGGCATCAGAGATTGGAACCATGGTCATCACAGGTGTGCTGTTGGCGCTCTTCGGTCCCTGGTTCGGCCTTGCGGTAGGCGCGGCATTATGCACACTAATATACGCGTCCAGGCGCTAAGCTTCCCCGTTGGCGGAATTTCGCTCGTTAAGATATAGATAGGCCGGTAGTGCGCATGATAACCCAATACAAAGGTTTACAAGTATAAATGGCCAAATTGCTGGGCCAGTTTTCCTGCGTGTCCACATAAATGCCCAGAACACAAAGGACGAGATTAAAAGATCAGCCGTAAAGCCACCTGCGGCACCATTTACAAACAATGCTGGAATAAATCCTGTCGCCGGTGCGCTTTGAAAAAACTCGAAAAAGAATATGAAGGGAACCGCTGCACCCAGAATCGCGGCGACCAAATAAAAATTTTTCATTGAACTTCTCCAATTTTGATTTTGAATATTACTATATATTTTGTATAGTAAATATATTATTTAGAAATAAATGTCAATGTGGCATAAACTCATGTTATGGCAACACGTAGTTATAATCAGGCTTGTTCGGTCGGCAACTTTCTCGATCATCTGGGCTCCCGCTGGGTGCTGTTGATTGTGCGGGATCTGCTGATTGGTCCTCGGCGATTTAATCAACTGCTCGAAGGACTTCCTGGTATCGGTCCTAATCGATTGTCTGACCGTTTGTCAGATTTACAGGATATGGGAATTGTCGAAAAATCTTCTGCGACCAGTTATAAGGATGCAACTTATAATCTGACCGAGAAGGGGTGGGCGTTAGAGCCTGTCATACTTGGAATGGCGCGGTGGGGACTTGAATATTTGCCGAATGATTTTAAGGATAAACCCGGAAGGCCGGACCTTTTGGTGGTTGCGTTTCGCGCGGTTTTTAATCCTTCTGCGGCAAAAGACATATTTGATACCTATGAGTTTCATGTGGGCGAGACCATTTTTCACGTTGAAATCAATGATGGTCAAATAGAAGCGGGGCTCGGACAAGCTAAAGAACCAGCCTTTCTATTTAAAACTGATGGCGAAACGTTCGATCAAATTGTAAGTGGCGACCTCACCACTGCAGCGGCTGAAAAAAAAGGTGCACTTGAAATTGAGGGCGACCGCAAGGCCTTTGAGCGGTTTCTTAGTATTTTCGGCGGGATTTAAACTCTGCAGTATTAGCCAGCACCACCATATAGCCTTGGATCAAGGGCGCTCATGTTACCGTCAATGATGGAAAGCGCGTGCTCACGGTCACTGGCGAGCATGGTTGGTGCATCAAGATCCACGTAACTCGCTTCACTTGCGATAAACATGCCCGCTGCCATGGAAAGCGATGTTCCGACCATACAGCCAACCATGATATCGAAGCCCATGTCCTTTGCCTGATCAAGAAGCTTCTTGGCTTCGGTAAGCCCGCCGGTTTTATCAAGCTTGATATTGACCACATCATAAATCCCGTGAAGGCGTTCAAGATCCGCCGCCACATGGCAACTTTCATCACCACCAAGTGGAAGGGGTGCATTGATGCCGCGAAGGGTTTCGTCTTCGGCTGGAGGTACAGGCTGTTCAAGCATTACAACGCCATTGTCCTTAAGGGTCTGACCCACCCGTCGAACGATATCTGCGTTCCAGCTTTCGTTGGCATCAACGATGATCGCCGCGTTTGGTGCATTTTCGTGTACAGCGCGAATGCGGTTTTCAATGTCGTCAGAGTTCATTTTGACCTTGATGGTCGGGAAATTGGCTAGGGTTTTTGCCTTTGCGCCCATTTTTTCGGCGTCGCCAATGCTGATGGTTTCCACCGATTTTAAATCATCCGGCCAACGGTGACCCATCAGTTCTGCGATGGTTTGACCGCTTTGCTTGGCTTCCAGATCCCACAGGGCGCAGTCGATGGCATTTCGTGCGGCGCCCGCAGGTATGGCGTCCTGAAGATCGGCTCGGGTAAGTCCTGCCTCCATTTGCGGCGCGATTTCTTCGATCTGCGCCATCACGCTTTCAACACTTTCACCATAGTGGGGGGTGGGGCAGCTCTCGCCCCATCCTTTATGGTCACCTTCTTCGATTTCCACCACGATCACGGTGGTATCGACGCGTGAACCGCGGGAAATTACAAACGGTGTGTGAAGGTCGAATTTTTCGGCTCTAAAGGTGAAGTTTCTCATTGCTTTTCCTTATTTTAGGGCATCCACGAATGATTTAACACCGGTGATCATGGGATCAAAGCAGGGCACACCAAATTCTTCTTCCAAAGCGGCCATTTGCTTGCGGCCTTCTTCCTCGCCAACGGTGCGGCAGTTAAGGGCAATGCCGCCAAGCTTCGCTTTTGGGTTGGTCAGCCGCGCATGCTTAAGGTTTAATTCGATGCAATCCGCCATATCGGGCATGGGCATATGAGGAAGGCCTTTGATATGCTCGCGATTGGCTTCGTGACACATCACTAGCACATCTGCCTGTGCACCATGCAGAAGGCCAAGGCTTACACCCGCGAACGCCGGGTTATAAAGCGACCCCTGGCCTTCGATCACATCCCAATGGTTTTCGTCCGCAGCGGGGGATAGCTCTTCAATCCCGCCGGCGATAAAGTCCGCGATTACCGCATCAATACAAATGCCGCTTCCTTCAACGAGCACACCGGTTTGGCCAGTCGCTTTAAAGGATACATCAAAGCCCTGCGCCTTCATTTCATTGGTGATGGCGATGGTTGAGTACATTTTACCCACTGAGCAATCAGTCCCGACGGCCAGGATCCGCTTGCCGCTGCGTTTTTCACCGGTACCGGTCTTAAGGTCAGTGTAGCCGTGGCGTACGTTATGCAATGTTACACCATGTTTTTCAGCTGCTTCACGGATGGCCGGGAATTCTTCAAGCTTGCGGTGAAGGCCGCTTGCGACGTCCATTCCTGCTTCAATCGCTTCCACGATATAAGGTTCCCACTCCGGCTCCACGTAGCCACCAGCATTGGCAAGACCGATGACAAATGTCTTGGCACCCTTTGCGGCGGCTTCCTGGATCGATAGCTTTTCAAGCCCTACAGTCAGCGGACTGTTGCCACCGGCAATTTCACCGATACAAATATCCGGATTAAACTGCGCAATCCCGCGGGAAGTTTTGATGGAAAGTTCCTGATCACCGCATCCCAAAAACAGATGATAGGGGGTTTTAAGATGCTGTGTTTCGTTTGCTCTTTTTACGGTCATTTTTGACACTCCTGAATCATTTGATTTCTTATACCGTAAGCCACAAAAAAAAGCGTATGAAATAACGGCTATAACATATAGCTATAAGCTATGGATTGTGATATATAAATGCTATGAGACTCAGACAAATTGAAATCTTTAATGAAGTTTATGCAAACGGCTCCATATCAGGGGCAGCGCGGGCGCTGAATGTGGCGCAACCAACGGTGAGTAAAATACTGAAACACACTGAAGATCAGCTTGGTTTTCTGCTATTTCAAAGAAGCAAAGGACGCCTGATCGCCACATCAGAAGCAAATGTGCTTTATAAGGAAACCAAAGGCATTTACCGGCAAATCGCGCGGCTGAACAACACGGTTGATACTCTAAAGAACCCGGACGCGGGAAAATTCAGGATTGTTTCGGTAGCAGCGCTGGGGCTTGAAGCTCTCCCAAAACTTATTCAAAAGTACCGGGAAAAATATCAAGACACTCAATTTATCTATCAAACCCACCATTATCATGACCTGATTGATCGACTGCTTGCTTTTGATAAGGACCTGGGCTTTGCGCTAAATCCGCCCACACGGGAAGGGATCAAGCAAATCCCCATCGGCGAAGGTGAACTTGTGTGCATTTACCAGGGCGGTGAATTTGATGATTATCCGAACCGCCTGAAGCTATCTGATCTGGAAGGATTTGATTTTGTCAGCATTGAAGCCAGCGGGCCCTTAGGTGATATCCTAAGCGCACGGATGGAGAAGGAAGATCATCATTTTAACGCCAAAATCATCGCCCAAACCTACTTTGTCGCAAGAAACATGGTAGGCCTTGGCAGCGGTATCGCCATCGTCGACAGCCTGACCGCCAAATCACAGGGGCCGGGCGACATCAAATATAAAGGTTTCAACCCACCGATGAAATTCGCTGTCAAAGCGCTTTATGCGGAAGAACGCCCGCTTTCGAAGAGCTATCTCGATTTTCTTGACTTCCTAAAAAAGAATATTGAGCTTTGAGGGATGGTCGCATACGACCCAAAGCGTACTGTCGAGAGTTGTGTATTTAACCTCATTATTTATTTCATGCGAAATTGTGTGTCTGTTAACTTTTCCGATAATTTCCAAAGCTGTTCAGCAACACGTGCGTCTTGCGAGTATTTACTTCGCTTCGCTATGCCGGGGGGACCCTTCATTTCCAATAGACCTGTAGGACCGTAATATTCTCCCCCGTTGACAGATTGACTCAGGGCAGCCTTTAATGCTGGTTTCGCAGCATTAAAAGTTGAGTGGAGAAATAAAGGGACAAAGGTGAATCGTAAAAATGTCATTAATAGGGGCGACATGTTCTCGAATAAGCCAGTATCAGTTCCCCCCGGATGTGCTGCAACAGAGATTATTTTTTTTCCTGAAGTCTCAAGTATTCTATTTAACTCATCGGAGAACATCAAACAGGCCAGTTTTGATTGTGCGTATGCAGCATCCCATTTGGACTGATTTTCACAATTAAGATCATCGAAATTAATTTTTGCATTTTTGTGGGCGATGCTGCTTAAAGATATCACTCGTGATGCTCGTGAATCAGGCATTAAATCAATTAGCAAAGATACAAGTAGAAAATGTCCAAGGTGGTTGGTAGCAAATTGAAGCTCCATGCCGTCTGGCGTTGTCTTCGGCTTATTTAGCAATATACCAGCATTGTTTATTAGTATATCGATATGGTCAATTCGAGCTTTGAGGCGTTTCGCGAACTCTCTAATTGAAGCAAAATCCGATATGTCGACTTGGTATACTGAAATTTCTGCGTTTCGAAATTCCGATAGCAATTGTTTCTTCGCTAGCTCCGCTTTCTCCGGGTTTCTACACGCCATTACCACGTGAAAACCTTCTTTCAGCATTCCTTTTGATATTTCAAATCCGACACCACTATTTGCACCTGTAATAACAGCAATTTTATTCTGGTTCATTTTAGTATCCTTCTTAACGCTTGAGCTTTATTGAATATTAATTTACACTCAATAGTATACTTTATATGAAAATATTTGCAACATATTTTACACTTTATAGTGTAAAATAATATTTAAGGTTTTGTAATAATGAGAAAAAAAAGAGATACCAGTAAGAAAAGAGAAGCCATTTTAAATGGTGCAATTGATGCATTTATCGAACTTGGCTTTGACAAAACCAATATGGATTACATTGCTCAGAAGGCAAATTCATCTAAAAAGACTCTTTACAATCATTTTGCAAGCAAGGAGGCATTGATTGAAGCAGCATTCAATTGCTTTCTTAAAGAAGCATTTGAAAGTAAAAATATCGAATATAAATCTGATGTGTCCTTGGAAACTCAGTTAAGTGAATTTGCCGACACAACCATTATGTTAACCGAGAATCCGAGAAAACTTGGCTTAATGCGAGTAACTCTAAGCGCATTTATCAGCCATCCTGAATTGGCGGAAAGGGCTGTTATTTTCTCAGACGCACAGGAAGATGGACTAATAGATTGGCTCATAAAAGCATCTAAAGATGCGCGTTTAAAAGTTGACGATCCAAAACTAGCTGCTGAAAGTTTTTGGTCTTTATTTGCAGGAACTTTTTTCTGGGCTCCAATTGTACGTGGGCCTGTGGGAAAAACACAAGGTAAAATACTAAAAGAAGAGTTTATTCAGCTCTTCCTATCTAGGTATCGCGTAAACCAATAAAATGCAATTCATTCTTCTCATTTAGTTCGCTGAAAACAAGGCATTTTTGTCAATGTTTCTTCGATTTTAAGATTCCGATTTTGGAAAAAAGTCAGGGTTGCCATTCTAATAGATAATATAGTCTAGCCTTTTGTTTTAAGTAATCACTTATCTTAAGAACAGACTGACCCGAAGGGAGATTAGCCGCTTTCAAAAGCGTACCTTGATTTTCTTGACTTCCTAAAAAAGAATATTGAGCTTTGATTACCACTGACTGTCTGCTAACGGCCAGAAGTGGTCATTAACGCCTACCTTAGATGCTTCAAATTCTTGCTACAGCGCTTTTAATGCGATCCAGCGCTTCCTCAAGGATACTTCGTGGGCAAGCGATATTTAACCTTACAAAGCCCTCGCCTTCGGCTCCATATGTACTTCCCTGTTCAGGAAATACTTTTGCATCATCAACGAACAATGATCTGAGAGCGACATTATCTAAACCAAGACCACGGCAATCAATCCAAACGAGATAAAGTCCTTCTGCCTCTTGCAATCTCATTCCCGGAATTGAGTTGTGTATATAATCTCTTAAATAAAGATAATTGCCCTCCAGATATTTTTTGAGATCAATAAGCCATGGCTCGCCTTTTTCATAAGCTGTCTGTAGCGCTAACGTCCCGAGAACATTCGTACTGAATAGCTCATTAAGTCTAAGCGGAATTTCGTTGAACTGTTCTCTTAATTTAGGGCTGGAAATTACAGTTGTGGCAGTTTTTAGTGCCGGGAGGTTAAAAGACTTGCTTGGACTATTACAAACAACCAGTATGTCGTTAATGCGCTCATCAATATCAGCAAAGGTGGTAAACTTAGACCAGGAATAGATCAGATCGCAGTGGATTTCATCACTTACGATCAGCACATCATGCTTTAGGCAAATCTCACCAAGCCTCGTTAACTCGGCGCGTGTCCATACCCGACCAACAGGATTGTGCGGGCTACAAAATATGATCATCTTTGTTTTAGGATCAGACGCCTTGTTCTCAAGGTCGTCAAAATCCATTACATATTTTTCATTCTCAAGTAACAACGAATTGCGCAACACAATACGGTCATTGTTTTCAATCGACTGGCCAAATGGATGGAAAACTGGCGTTTGAATAATGATCTGATCTCCCGGCTCTGTAAAAGCCTGTATTGCCATGTTCACCGCAGGCATCACTCCTGCAGTTATGAACACCCAGTCCTTCTCTATGTGCCAGTTGTAATGTCGTGACATCCAATTGGAGATTGATTGATAATATGAACTTGTAGGCTTGGTGTAACCAAAAATGCCGTGCTTAACTCTTTCTTCCATAGCCTCAATGATCGCCGGTGCTGTTTGAAACTCCATATCAGATAGTGACAAGGGAAGAGGTTTGTTTTCTATACCTCCTTCAGTGTCATGAGCAACTTCAGAATTGTGGTCAACTTCATGTGGGATACCATCCTGATAATTAAAATCCCATTTGATGGAGTTTGTTCCCCTTCGGTCATGAATGACATCGAACGGACTTCCCATTTCCTGAGCATTTACGATACCACTGTCTGCACCTGCAAGTATAAGTCCGGTTGATGCTGCACTAGCCAATTTCATAAAATCCCGTCTATTTGTTGAAGTCATGATCTATTCCAATTCGTTCGCATTCGCTGTGGCTGATATTTCATATAACTAAATCATATTGCTATTCTGAATATTAGTAAAATTGATAGTTATCATATTGATTATGAATTAAACGCATATTATGCTGACCCATGAATTTACGAAATCTGGATTTGAATTTACTTCTTGTCTTTGATGCAATCATGCAAGAACGACAGGTATCTCTGGCGGCGCAGCGAATTGGTCGCACGCAGTCAGCTGTCAGCCACTCGTTGCGGAAACTTAGAGAAGTATTCAATGACGATCTTTTCATCAGAACAGCAGGAGGTATGGGGCCAACACCTCTCGCGCTGGAGTTATCAGCACCGATCGCATCGGCTCTGGCTGATATACAAGGCGTTTTGGATAGTCATATTGATTTTAAACCTGATCAAACTGGGCGGACCTTTAATATTGGCGTGTATGATGCAACATCATATTTGTTTCTCCCATCAATAATTGAAAAGTTTAGAAGAGTAGCGCCAAATGCGACTTTGAATGGACATCACGTAAGTGAAGAAAATGTGTTTGATCTATTGCGTACAGGTCAAATTGACTGCGCCATTATCGGAAATGCATGCAATGTTCCAGAGGGTATAATTTCCGAAGAAATATTTACGGAAAAATTCATCTGCGCCGTTGATAAAAACCACTCAATACTCAAGAAGCCAATCGATATTGAAAAGTATCTGTCTTATCCACACCTTCATGTAGCTCGTGATAGCACCACGCCAGGACAAGTAGACATTGAGTTGGAGAAAATCGGCTCAAAAAGAAATGTACTTTCAGTAGTGCCTCATTATCTGGTAGTGCCACAAATTATAAGCGGCACAGATTTAATCGTTACCATAGGCGAAGGCGCGCTTTACGATTTTGCGAAAGCTTATGACCTCAAATTGTTTAATCCTCCCATCAAAATCCCAGAGGTTAAGTTTTCGCTGTTAAGTGATCAGCGTGCGAGAATGGATGGTGGTAACAAATGGTTACGCTCACTCTGTGCAAAACGAGGAGAAGAGATAAGGCATGAGAAAAAGGGTCTCTATATGAGCAACCCTGAACTCTTTGCATAGTAAATTCGACTACAAAGACCAATGTCTGCTATATGTCGGAAGGGGACGATCAACAATACCGAGAACCAGGCCTAATTTGCTCTTAAGCCGCCGCTTATCACAAGCCGGCATCATTTTTTTGCAAATGGTTGTTGTCTCGCTCATTTCCTGCCATAGTCAGCGAAATTTTGATTATTTGCCAAAGGAAATATATTTGAAAATATCGCACAATCAAAGAAAAGTCATTTGGGGATCAATGGTAATCGTCGTCGTGTTTTTATCGCTTTTGCCTCAAGGTCAAGTTTCTGTTGAAGTTCCAATTACTGATAAAGTGGCTCATTTTTTAGCTTATTTTGCCCTCGCCTTTGTCGCGCTGTTATCGTCTAGACAAAAACATTCATTTCTATCGATTTTAGCAGTACAGATTTCAATCGGCATTTTTGTAGAAGTTGCGCAATCGTTTGTTCCAGGCCGCACACCAGAATTTCTTGATTTTGTAGCGAACAGTTTAGGGGTTTTGTTTGGGGCTTTGGTATATTTGCTTTTTCGGAAAATAAAACCAATTACTGAAAAATAAATTTAGAGTATCACGTTATGATGATCGGGCTATTTCGATCGGCAGGAGAGACTTTTGCGTATAGAGATCTGGCTATTATATGTGGGGACTGTTTTATTCCTTATGAGCACCCCGGGGACAAGCCAGCTTCAGATTCTGTCGATAAGTGCGGAAAATGGTTTTATACGCGCCACGGCAGCGGCTGCAGGGGATCTTTCCGCCAATGCATTGCAAATTATCGCCGCCGAACTGCTCAGTTTAAAAAGTGCAGTTTGATTTTTGTGTGACTGCATACAACCAAAACGCTTATAGTCAGCATGTGATCTTAATAACGACTATTCACCGATGTTGGACAGAAGTGCAGGATTTATAACCAGGTTCCTCACGCCATGGGCATATTTTTCATCAAAAACATTGCCATCCAGCCACCTGCCAACACTAAGAATATCCACCTTGGCTACATTTGGTCTAACGCTCCAGGATACCTGCAGGGGGGAACCCATCATATTATATGTTGGGCCAGTGGTTGAACCCGGATACTCAATTGGATCACCCATATTATTGGGCATGTTGATCGCCTGGTGATAGCCATCCATCATTTCCACCATGGTTATTTCTTCAAAATCAAGCGCATCTGTGTCATTTACAAGGACAAAGACATGCCCCTCAACACGGAGCTGCGGGTTTGCGGTTGAATCGCTTAAGCACGCACCAAGCGTAGGGCCAGGACTAATTTGTGCTGACGTATGAACATAATGAAGTTCAATTGTATCACCGGGCTTTAAGCCGCCATATGCGCCTTTTCCGATTTCAACATCGACCGGCATCATCTCAGATTCCGATAGCTCACCGGAATAAAGATACCCGGTTCCGTAGCCTTTACCGTCGCCATTTCCCGCATAAACGGTAAATTCACCACCTTTATGTTCGGCGCCTTTATGAAAATGAATATTGCAAAGGTTCATTTGACTATAGTGCGGCGCGGGCTCAAACATACGCATGTTTTCACCGCTCAGCGTATCCAGATCCCGCGGGGACTGGGGGCCATAACCAGCATTTTCAGTAGCGGTCGCTAGGGCCTGCCGCTGCTCCGCGATCACTGAATCGTCCACTTGTTCCTGGGCCATTGCATTCGCAATGCCTAATGTCGATATGGCTGTTGTCATGATTAAAAATGATCTTGGAGATTTAATATTCATCTGACTTCCCTTTGGTTTTGCTCGGTTTTTACACAGACTTTTGAAATAAGCCGTGATTATATCATTTCTAGGGATAAAAACCTATTTGGATCAGTTGACAGGGGCGGTTTTGACCGATCTTTGCTTCTGATGTAAGCTTTCCACATTTAGGGAGGTAACCATGACCAAATATGATTTAGGAGCGTACTCACGGAAGGTAACCACCAGTTCCGACACCGCTCAGGAATGGTTCGACCAGGGCCTCAACTGGATATTTGGCTATAATCATGAAGAAGCCATATATAGTTTTGAGCAGGCGCTAAGCCATGATCCATCCATCGCGATGGCCCATTGGGGCATCGCTTATTCGATCGGGCCAAACTATAACCGCCCGTGGGAAAGCTACGATTATGATGATAGAGCGGAGGTGCTCGCCAAGGCGGCTTCTTCGCTGCGTGCTGCAGAAGGCCTGATTGATCGGGTAACGCCCGTTGAGGCGGCGCTTATCACCGCACTTGCCGAACGCTACCCCAGTGACCCCGCGCAAGAGGATTTTTCGGATTGGCATGACGCATTCGCAAGCGCCATGCGTGCCGTTTACAACGAGCATCCAAATGATCTTGACGTTTGCACCGTCTTTGCGGAATCCATGATGAACCGGACGCCGTGGCAGCTTTGGGATTTAAAAACAGGAAATATCGCTGATGGTGCTGATACTGCTGAAACCATTAGCGTAATTGAAACCGCCCTTAAGGAAATCGATGGCGCCTGGGACCATCCGGGTCTTCTACATCTTTATATCCATGTGATGGAAATGTCACCCCATCCGGAAAGAGCCTTGCGCCACGGTGACAGGCTTCGTGAATTGGTGCCGGATGCGGGACATCTTAAGCATATGCCAACTCATATTGATGTTTTGTGCGGTGATTTTCAAAATGTGATCGACCGAAATGGCGAAGCCATTGTTGCCAACCGCAAATATTATGAGCACCGGGGTGCGGATAATTTTTATTCCTTTTATCGCTCCCACGATTATCACTTTAGGGTTTATGGCGCCATGTTTCAGGGTAAGCCTTCGGTCGCGCACGAATCCGCTGATGAAGTAGCAGCGACTTTGCCGGACTCAGCCATCAGGCTGCTAGGGGACTTTCTGGAATGCTTTGTGTCCATCAAGCAACATGTTCACATCCGCTTTGGTGAGTGGCAGGATATACTGGATACTCCTTTCCCGGAAGATCAGGAGCTTTACTGCTACACAACAGCTGTTATGCATTATGCAAGGACGGTCGCTCTATCTAATCTTGGAAAGTTGGACGAAGCCGAAACGTCCGCTGAAGCCTTCAATAAAGCCCGCGCCCAAATCCCCAAAAGCCGCTATGTGGTGAACAACACGGCGGAGGATGTGCTCGCGGTCGCGGAACAAATGATGCTTGGGGAACTTGAGTATCACAAGGGCAATCACGATAAAGCATTTGATCACCTGCGGAGGTCGGTAGAGCTTGATGATAATCTGGAATATGATGAACCATGGGGCTGGATGCAGCCAACCCGTCATGCGCTTGGCGCGTTGCTTCTGGAGCAGGGGCATTACGAAGAAGCCGAAGCGGTGTACCGGGCGGACCTTGGCCTTGATGAAACTTTAAGTCGCGCCTGTCAAAACCCTGGGAACGTATGGAGTTTACACGGCCTTCACGAGTGCCTTGTCAAGCGTGGTGAAAAGATAGAAGCCGCACACATAAAATTACAATTAGATAAAGCAGTTGCTCGCGCTGAGGTGCCAATCAAGGCATCGTGTTATTGCCGCAGGAGCGCTGTCGCATAAGGAAGTTATTGATGAGAAACTATGCTCTTGGAATAATAATCGTTTTGCTAACATTGGGACCAACAATGGCTCAGGAAATCAAAAAACCGGAAGGTCTATCTAAATATGAGATGCAGCAGCCACCTCATAACCGTTGGACCTTGAGCAATATCGATCAGGTTTTCCCAACGGTGTCCATTGACCCTGATCCTGAAAATATAAGTACCCTTGCAGGCGACCCTCTTGATCCAAAGGACGTGAACTTCACGTTTCGCGGGACGGAAACCAATCTGGATGGGTTTTTACGCACGCAATATACCGATGGCATCATCGTGATGAAGGATGGAGAGATACTGGTTGAAGGCTATTTCGGTGCCTTAAGCAAAGACCAGCCGCATCTCATGATGTCCATGACCAAATCGGTGACTGGCATACTTGCGGGGATTTATGAGGAAAAGGGACTTCTGGATCTTAATAAAACCACAGCGGACTATTTGCCGGAAATGACGGAAAGCGGCTGGGCAGATAACACGGTTCGTGACCTTCTGGATATGAAGGATAGCTCTGCATATATTGAAGAATTTTTGGATAAGTCCATTAATGGCTGGGAGCATATGTGCGCATCCGACTGGTATGATGGTGATGACTGCGATCCGGGAATGGCAAAAAACAACTATGAATTTCTCGCCAGTGTGCCGGAAAACCCTGAAAACACAGGAAAATTCGTCTATAAATCCGCGACCACCGATGTGGTGGGGTGGATTTTGGAACGGGTCAGTGGTAAATCACAAGCCGAGCTGATCCGCGATCATATCTGGAAACCCATGGGTGCTGAGCACCCAGCCTATATCACAGTTGACAGCGCCGGATTTGCTATGGCGGGCGGAGGAATGAATGCGAGCCTTCGTGATATGGCGCGCCTGGGGCAGGTGGTCCTGAATAGCGGTAAGGTGGGAGATGCTCAGATTATCCCCGCCGCTTTCATTGAAGACGCCATGAACCAGCCCAAGGAACCAACATGGCCATATCCTGTCGGTCAGGGATGGTACAGTGATGATCCTTATT
>JANQJN010000164.1 GCA_028281625.1 Emcibacteraceae bacterium
CGTAAACATGGTGCGTCCGGAAAAGTAACAGCCCGCAAAACAAAAACGGTGGAGGAAGCCAGAGAAATCCTCCGCGATATGGCGCCGATCGCCAGTTTCCGACTTAAAAAAGTAATCGTCGGAAATAATGTCGATGAGTTCTGTTTACTGCTAGCCAAACGTGATGGACATGATATAAATGTGCTTAAGATACTTGATGACAAGTATACGAAATTAGATCCCATTTTAAAACGCACTGCGTTTTTGAAGGGCAACCTAAATGGCCGTAAATAAACTATTTCTTAAACCCCTTAGACTTATAGTTACTCCACATATAAGAATAATTTCTATTACCAAAGGAAAATGCCGTGAGCAGTTGGTCCCAAAAAGAAATTCGACTCGACTCCATTGTTGATTATACAAAGGAAACCATGAAATCCTCGCTGGGGAAGGGCTTTCTTGATTTCGTCAGCGCATTCTACAAAAATGCTTCACCCGAAGACTTAAGCTTAAGACTGGATGAGCTCTATGCCATAGCATTGAGCAATTGGAAATTTATTTCCGAATTTAATCAGCAGGGCTCAAAGATTCGCATCTTTAACCCGACGCTTGAAGAGCATGGCTGGACATCGTCACACACGATCATTCAGATTCTCACCAACGATATGCCATTTCTGATCGACTCGATCACGTCTAACCTACTTGAAGATGGCAACGCCCTTCATATGCTAATCCATCCGGTGCTGGATCATCGCCGTGATGAAAATGGCAAAATGCTTGAAAAGGGTGGCAAAAAGAAAACTGAATCCGTGATGCATATCGAAATCACCGCCATGAGCAATCAGGCAGAGATCGACGCGCTTGCAGAAAAATTAAAGCAGGTGACCGACTTTGTGCATGCATCGGTGGAAGACTGGAAACCACTGCTCAAGAAGATCGATGAAACATCGGAAAATCTTGATCTTGCGCCAAAATCTGTGCCGCGCGCTGAAGTCAAAGAAGCGCAGGCGTTTCTAAAGTGGCTCACTGAGAATAATTTCACGCTGCTTGGCTACCGCGAATATGACCATGATAACAAGAAAAAGCCAACCAGCGGAAAAGGCTACGGCATTTTGCGCGACCCCAGTGTTCAGGTTCTTCGCGGACCAGAGGGGCTGGTTGATATTTCGCCGGAAATTGAGGACTTCATGGGTCAAGACAAAATCATGAACATAACCAAAGCCAATGTAAAGTCGCTGGTTCACCGGGTAGTTCATTTGGATTATGTGGGCTTTAAGAAGTTTGATAAGAAGGGCAATGTTATTTGTGAAAGCCGCTTCGTCGGCTTGTTTACATCGGACAGTTATAATCAGCGCGCGCAAAATATACCGTATCTTGACCGCAAAGTCCGATCTGTGGTTGAACGCTCTGGTTTTGACTATAACAGCCATGACGGCAAAGCACTGTTTCATATTCTGGAAACCCTTCCCCGTGATGAGTTATTCCAGATCGAAGAAGAGCCACTTTTCCAAACTTCGGTGGGGATTTTGCATCTAAATTTGCGGCCGCAATGTCGCGCATTCGTTCGTAAAGATAAATTTGAACGATTTGTCTCTGCCCTCGTGTTCGTGCCACGGGATCTCTATAATTCAATCCTAAGGTCAAAGATCGAAAAAATTCTTTGCGAAGAATTTAATGGCGAACTTTCGTCACGGTACGCGCAGCTATCCAATGACAGAATTGCCCGCTGGCACTTTATTATCCGCACCAAACCTGGTCAGGTGCGTGACCCGCTTCCCGAAACCATTAATAACCGCATCTCCAAAGTGGCGCAGAGCTGGACGGACTATTTCCTTGAAGTTCTTGTGGACCGACACGGCGAAGAAAAAGCAACGCAGCTTTACCGCAAGTATAGCAAGGCATTTAATTCTGCTTATCAGGAAAATTTTGATCCTCGCTTTGCGGTAACAGACGTGGATAAGCTGGAGCAACTTCCCGTTAGCAACAACATCGGCTTTAATTTCTACCGCGAACCCGAAGATCAGGACCATGTGGTGCGGCTTAAAATTTATACCAGCCGTAACGCCATCGCGTTGAGTGACTGTCTGCCGATGCTTGAAAATCTTGGACTTCGTGTGATCGAGGAGTATGCCTTTGATGTGGTGACCGAGGAAAACGGCGAAGAAGTACAGCACAGCATTCATGATTTTTATATGGAGGATCCCTCCGGCGACAATTTCGAGCTGGGTGCGCTCAAGCCTCAGATGGAAGAAGCGTTGGTAGCCGTCTGGTCCAATGAAGTTGATAATGACGGCTTTAATAAGCTGGTACTGCGTGCCGGCATGACATATCGTCAGGCCCTTATCATGCGGATATATAGTAAGTATTTGCGCCAGCTTGGCAGTAGCTACAGCGAAATTTATATGCAGGATACGCTGACGCAGTATGTGGATGTTTCCAGACTACTTGCTGAACTGTTTGAAATTAAATTCAGCCTTTCGGATATTAAGGATGACGCCCGTCAGAAAAAATCCGATAAGCAAATCGAGAAGATCAAAGCACTGCTTGCCAATGTGGATAGTCTTGACCAGGACCGCATGCTCAGGAATTACCTCAATGTGATTACCTGTAGCCTTCGGACAAACTTTTATCAGGCGGACGGTGACGGACATTCGAAGTCCTATATTTCCATCAAGATCAACAGTGAAAATGTAGAAGAAGCGCCAAAGCCGAAGCCCTACGCAGAAATTTTTGTGTATTCACCGCGATTTGAAGGCGTACATCTTCGTTCTGGTCCGGTGGCCCGGGGCGGTCTACGCTGGTCAGACCGTAAAGAAGATTACAGAACAGAAATTCTTGGTCTTGTGAAAGCGCAGCAGGTTAAAAATACCGTAATTGTGCCAGTGGGTGCC
>JANQJN010000196.1 GCA_028281625.1 Emcibacteraceae bacterium
TGGCGGTGGTCGTGGCAACACCTTGCACAGCACCCTTTATGGCGAGCGCTCTTGGCTTTGCCTTTATCAGCGGCGGGATGATCGGTCTTCTTGTGTTTCTTGCACTGGGATTCGGTCTGGCATTTCCTTACCTGCTCATTTGTTACGTTCCAGCATTACGCGGCGTACTTCCGCGCCCCGGTGCCTGGATGGAAAGCATGCGCAATATTCTTGGTTTTCCTATGCTCGCTACAGCACTATGGCTGTTTTGGATTATGGGCAATCAAGTTGGTGTCAATGGCATGGCGATTGCAATTGCTGCCAGTATCGCTCTGACACTCGCTATTTGGTCGCTGGCCAAAAACGGGACCCTATGGAAAATACTGTCCGCAGCTAGTATCGCTGTTGTTCTTGTCGGCGGCTACATGATTTCCGGACAGGATACGAGTATGCAAACAAGCGTAACAGCTTCTGCAGAAGGCGGCCTTGAAGCGGAACCATTCTCATCATCATCCTTGGAAAAAAAAATAGCCCAGAACGAAGCGGTGTTTGTTTACTTCACAGCCGATTGGTGCGTTACCTGTAAACTGAATGAACGGGTTGCACTATCACAAACGAGCGTGCATCAGGCCTTTTCGGACAAGAATATTACTGTGATGGTGGGGGACTGGACCAATCAGAACCCGGACATTACCAAAACACTGCAAAGCTATGGCCGTATTGGTGTTCCGCTCTATCTTTATTTTCCTGAAGGCAGAACTTTGGACAACCCCGTTATTCTGCCGCAAATTCTTACGCCCGACATCGTGATCGAAGCACTTTAAGTTTTAAGTTCTGCATTTATGCGTCTTATTTCTTCGATCAATTCAACAAAATCCTGAAGCGTCGAACCGGGGTTGATGAAGACGCATCTAAGCCACCATTTATTCTGATAGCGTGTTGTGGAGATATAAAATTTGCCTTCATCTAATAGTTTTTTCTTAAGTTCCAGTTGCCGCTCGTCGTCGCCTTTTATTCTGTAGCAGATGATATTGGTTTCAGGTATTACTGGGCATTCAAAATCAGGTTGATCATTAATATAATCGGCGGCCATCCGGGCAAGATCGGTGCAATTGTCAATGTACTGGATAAGTTTCTTTTCACCCATGGCAGCAATCGACATAAACATGTTGAGCCCCATTGCCGATTTGGTGCATTCGAAGGTGCGCGTTGCCATATCCACGCCAGGCTGATTTTTGTCGTGAAACATGTAGGTGGCGTCCTGTGAAAAAGTTCCATCAAGGTGTCTATAATCCTTTACAAGCAATGCAGCGCACAGAGCAGGCGTTTGGAACATTTTATGCGCATCCCAAATAACGCTATCGGCTTTTTCAATTCCCGCGACAAAATGTCTGTGTTTTTGTGACAGTATAGCGCCAGCACCATGTGCGGCATCCACATGAAGCCAGATATTGTGATTTTTACAAATATCAGCAATTTTACCAATTGGATCATAAAGCCCGGCCGCAGTACCGCAGGCATTGGCTACAATTGCAAAAACTTTTTTACCTTGTTTTTCAAGATCACTTATCAGGGCCGGTATTGTATCTGGTAAAACGCGTCCCACATGGTCCGCTGGCATAGCGACACAATTATTTTCGCCGATGCCAAGTATCGCTGCGGTCCTTTTTAGGGAGTAATGAGATTGCTCTGGCACCAGCAGCACCAAATTATTTGGTTGTCCTTCTTGCCAAATATTCGGATTTTTAGCGCTGCGGGCCGTTAGAATTGCTGTCATGTTTGCAAGTGAGCCACCGTGGGTTAGGATTCCCGCGGAAAATTCTGTTAAATCAGCGGTCCTCTCATTCCCTGGGACAGGAGACGGGGTCCAACCAATTTTTTCAAGCATCCAGTTGACCATAAAAAATTCTATGGACGTGGCTGATGGCCCCATTTCATAGAGTGAGGTTTCGTTATTGGTAAACCCATTCACGAGTGCGCCGAGCGCACCTGTAGGGTGAGGGATGCTAATTTGGTGTGAGAGGAATTTGCGGTGGCGGAGCTTGGTTGTGTTTTTCAGATATGTTTCGATAAATTGCTTTAAACTGTTCCCGCGTAGGCCACCCTCGGTTATGTATCTTCCCAGGTCAAGCTCGTTGGTCAAATCATGCATGGGAGGTTGTGAGATTACTTTAGTATCTTCTTGTTCGCATTGCTGTATATAGTCTGCCAACGCATCGCGAACAATATTTGTATTATTTATAAAGTCTTCCCTGGACATTCTATTCTCACTTTGTCTCAATTGAACTCGATCCTATGGGGTTAAATAACGCAGTTCAACCAATTATATTAGGCAAATTAAAAATAATTATTTACAAGGCATGGTCGATTGATCTATATCAGGGGCGCGTTATAAAAAATATGATCACAAAGCGCGAAAATTTTAGCAAAAAACGTGTGAACCTGGGCTACAATTTATTGGGAAGTTTCGTAGAACAGGAGGGAGAATGAGCCAAAAACGACTGTTTTTGGCGTGTTTGAGTATTAGGGGATATACTATATGAATGAAGTCAAAGCTGACCATGAGCCTTGTCGTAAGACGAAGCTGATGACGCGTATGATCGGCAATAGCAGCCGACTTTCTTTAGAGTTAAATCGTCGTATGAAGCAGGAGCTTTCTCTGTCACTGGCAAAATATGAAGTGCTGGTGGCGATTGATCGTGCCGAAGGTGGTGAGATTACCATGAGTGACCTGTCGCGAGAGTTATTTGTATCCAATGCAAATATGACGGGGATGACCACAAGATTGCAGAAAGATGGACTGGTTGAAAAACGATCTCGGCCTACGGACCGCAGAATTTATAGTGTTGTGCTCACAGAGCGAGGCGCAAAGAAGCTTGAAGAGGCTTCCGTCAAGCACAGCCTATGGATCAGGGAACTCTTTTCAAGCATCGATGCAGATGAAGTTGAGAGCGTGAACAGTTTCCTGGATAAAGTCGATGATCAAGCGGAGCTATTTGCTCAAAACGCTTGATCTTTGATCAAGTGACATAAACTTACTGATGAGGGTCCGACTAATCTGTCAGATCCTCCCAGAGTTCTTTTACTTTATTGAAAAATCCAGATGCTTCTGGACTTACGTTGTCGCCGCATTCTTCCGCGAAGGCGCGAAGAAGTTCTTTTTGCTTTTTATTCAGATTAACCGGTGTTTCAACTTGAGCTTCAATGATCATGTCACCAAAGGTGCCGCGATTAAGGAGAGGCATGCCTTTACCAGGAATTTTGAAACGCTTCCCAGTATTGGTACCAGCGCCAATTTTAACGTCAGCTTTTTCGCCGCCAACAGTTGGTACTTCAATGACACCACCGAGTGTCGCTGTCGTCATGGGGATCGGAACCTGACAATAAACTGTTGAGCCATCCCGTTCAAAAATGGGGTGATATTCAATATCAATGAAAATATAAAGATCGCCACTTGGTCCGCCGCGTGCTCCGGCCTTGCCTTCACCGCTTAAGCGAATGCGTGTGCCTTCTTCCACGCCAGCTGGAATTTTAACGTCCAACGTTTTGTTTTTCTTCTTCTTACCTGTACCGCGGCAATCACCACACGGGTTTTCAATGACCATACCGGCGCCATTACAGTCAGGGCAGGTGCGTTCCACCATGAAGAAGCCTTGCTGGCTTCTGACCTTTCCAATACCATTACAGGTAGTACAGGTGGTCGGTTTTGTTCCATCTGCTGCACCAGTTCCCTCGCAGGTATCACAGGGCACATCGGTTGGAATTGTGATTTTTTCAGATTTGCCGCGAAATGCGTCTTCCAAGGTAATGGAAAGATTATAGCGAAGATCCGCGCCACGACGTGATGCATTGGGGTCACGTCGGCGACCGCCACCAGCCATGCCGAACAAATCTTCAAATATGTCTGAAAAACCTGAAGCTTCAAATCCGTGGAAGCCGCCACGTCCGCCGCCCATGCCACCATTTTCAAAGGCACTATGGCCGAACTGGTCGTATGCCGCACGTTTTTGGTCGTCCTTCAGGACATCATAAGCTTCTGAAACTTCTTTGAATTTTGCTTCGGCTGCTTCATCGCCCGGGTTTCTATCCGGATGAAACTGCATCGCAAGTTTACGGTAAGCGGATTTAAGCGTGGCGCCATCGGCTCCCTTGCTAACCCCGAGCATTTCGTAATAGCACTGTTTCGACATGTCCCTACCTACCAGGTCTTACTTTACAGCAATTGCGCCGCGTCCACGTCACGGCGCAATTGTGTTTATTATGCTTCGACCAACTAGTCTTTTTTGTCTTCGTCAACTTCTTCGAAATCGGCGTCCACAATATCATCGTCGGCATTTGCTTCGGCTTCACTCGCTGCTGCGTCCGCAGCTGTGGCATCGCCGCCACCCGCTTGATCGGCGTAAAGTACTTCACCAAGCTTCATGGCTGATTGTTCAAGCGTTTCAGTTGCGGCGTTGATCGCATCAACATCTTCACCTTCGATAGCGTCCTTAACCGCTTTAACAGCATCTTCGATTGCTGTTTTGTCATCGTCGCCAAGCTTGTCTCCATGCTCTTTCAGCTGACCTTCAACGGTATGCGCCAGGCTCTCACCTTTGTTTTTCGCATCAACAAGTGCACGACGTTTTTTGTCTTCTTCCGCGTTGGCTTCGGCTTGTTTGATCATTTCTTCGATGTCGTCATCGCTTAGGCCGCCAGAAGCCTGAATACGGATGTTTTGTTCTTTGCCTGTGCCTTTATCTTTGGCTGACACATTCACAATACCGTTGGCATCAATATCAAAGATCACTTCGATTTGTGGAACGCCGCGTGGTGCCGCTGGAATTCCAACCAGATCAAACTGGCCAAGCAGTTTGTTATCCGCTGCCATTTCACGCTCACCCTGGAAGACACGAATTGTCACAGCGGACTGGTTGTCTTCAGCAGTTGAGAATGTTTGTGACTTCTTGGTCGGGATTGTTGTGTTACGGTCGATAAGACGCGTAAACGCACCGCCAAGTGTTTCGATACCAAGGGAAAGTGGTGTCACATCAAGAAGCAGAACGTCTTTAACGTCGCCCTGTAGAACACCAGCCTGGATCGCAGCACCCATGGCCACAACTTCATCCGGGTTAACGCCCTGATGAGGGTCTTTGCCGAAAAATTCCTTCACGGTTTCGATTACTTTTGGCATACGGGTCATACCACCCACGAGAACCACTTCATCCACTTCACCGGCGGAGATGCCGGCGTCTTTAAGAGCGGCCTGACATGGCTTCACGGTGCGTTTAAGAAGGTCATCCACAAGGGCTTCCAGCTTCGCACGGGTAAGCTTCAAGGTTAAATGCTTAGGACCGGATGCATCCGCCGTGATAAACGGCAGGTTAATTTCGGTCTGTGTTGCACTTGAGAGCTCGATCTTTGCTTTTTCAGCAGCTTCCTTAAGACGTTGAAGCGCCATATTGTCATTGGTGAGATCAATACCGTTTTCTTTCTTAAACTCTTCGGCAAGATACTCAACCAGACGCATATCGAAGTCTTCACCACCAAGGAAAGTGTCACCATTGGTTGACTTCACTTCGAAAACACCGTCACCAATTTCAAGGATTGATACGTCAAATGTACCACCACCAAGGTCATAAACAGCGATTGTTTTACCGTCATTTTTATCAAGACCGTACGCGAGCGCAGCCGCTGTTGGTTCGTTGATGATGCGAAGCACTTCAAGACCGGCGATCTTACCGGCGTCTTTGGTTGCCTGACGCTGTGCGTCATTAAAGTAAGCTGGAACGGTGATAACCGCCTGACTTACCGGCTCACCAAGATATTGCTCGGCTGTTTCTTTCATTTTTTGCAGGATCAGTGCTGAAACCTGTGATGGGCTCATTTTTTCGCCTCGGGTTTCGACCCATGCGTCGTTGCTGTCTGATTTGATGATTTTATAAGGCACCATTTCGATGTCTTTTTTGGTGGCCGGATCATCAAATGAACGACCGATCAGACGCTTGATCGCAAACAATGTGTTTTCTGCATTGGTCACGGCCTGACGTTTTGCAGCCATACCGACCAGTTTTTCACCGTCTTCTGTAAACGCAACCATTGAAGGTGTCGTACGACCCCCTTCTGCGTTTTCAATTACTTTAGGTTTTGATCCATCCATGATGGATACACAGGAGTTTGTTGTCCCTAAATCTATGCCAATAACTTTTGCCATACTATCCTCGTTTATCTAAATCACTCTTCTCAGGTCAATTATGCCCCTGAGGGAGTATTATCAATTAAAATTCGGCGCGCTTCTGCGCTTTGCTTATGGTGCTTATATAGGGCGGTTTTTCGCCACTGCAAGGTTTTTTTTGGAAGTTTTTTAATTTTTTAAAAATTGCCACATTTCTATTGTTTGTTACAGAGTTCACATCTATAAGATGCATATAAATCTGGAGTGCTTGAAAGGGCAAAAAATGAAAAAAATTCTTGGCGTAATTCTACTTATTTTATCTTCACACAGTGTGTCGTTCGCGCAAAGCTCTGACATCGTAATTTCTGGTGAATGGGCGCGTCCTGTACTTATTGCTGGTCGTCCGGGTGGCGCGTTCTTTACCATCGAGAACAAGGGAGATCAAGCCGACAGACTGGTCAGCGCGGAAGCAAATATTGCTCAGCGCACAGAAATTCATGATCATATTATGACAGATGGTGTCATGCGCATGGTCCAAATGGAAGAGGGGCTTGAAATTCCAGCGGGTGGTACGGTTGAGCTTAAACCTGGCAGTTTCCATATCATGATGTTTGAAACAGATAACAAATACGGCCCAGGCGAAACGATTGATCTTAAGCTTAATTTCGAAAACGCCGGTACCATCGAAAAAACACTGGAAATCAAGGCAAGACAGCCTGAGTAAATTTTTATATTTCGCATATGGATCGAACCTGCTTAGGGAGCGTTTGCAGGCACCGACGCGCTGCCCAGGCGCAAAGTTCGTTGAGCTTGTTGTCGCTGACAATTATGCGCTCGGCTTTTCCAAGGGCAGCCGGGATGGATCCGGTAAAGCAACTGTTTTTGAGAAAGTTGGCAGTCAGGTAATCGGCGCACTTTATGAAATCCCCATTATAGAACTTGAAGCGCTGGACAGGGCGGAAGGTGTTGGTCTTGCCCATTATGACAGGATCGATGGTTACGCCGTATCGAGCTTCAAGCATGGGCATGTTATCGATTGCGTTACCTATCAGGCCGTTGAGGCGGCGATTGATACCAGTAAAATTCCATATGACTGGTATTTGCAATTGATGGTGGCCGGACTTAAGCAGCATAATTTTCCCGCGGAATATCTTGCGAAATACCAAGACTGGAAATGTGTCGCCGATCCTGATGAAGACAGAAAAACCCGGATGGAAGCCATCCAGGTTTTAAAAAAATCAGGTTATCCTTTTGTCGCTTAAGCCTTTGTATCGACGCCTTCGACCGGTTTCGCCATTCCAAAAGATTGGGCGATTTAAATGGACGTATTGAGAAAACGAACTGTAAAGTAAAGCTCAAACTACAATAAGCTTTTCTAACACTAAATCATGGGGAACTAAGATGTCTTTAACTTCTGCTGTAGATTACGCGAACATTGTTTCTTCAATACTTGGAGCATTATCGCTGCTTTTTGGCGCATTTATTTTTTTTATAAGCACAAAAAGAGAGCGCATAAAGCAAACTTTGGAATATTGGGAACAAATCAATAGTGAATTAAAAATAGAGAAAAAAAGGCTAATTAAAGATTATGGCAAGATTATCTCTTCTGAAATGGCACAGTTGATTTTGGAGGATGATGAAGAGCAGCGCCGGCTGCACAAAGTTATAAATATCTATGAAAGGCTTGCATTAGGAGTAAATATTGGTGCTTACGATATTGACACCCTGAATCGATTGGTTGGTCAAAATATTATTGATAATTATACTAGGTTCGCGGAGTATATAAGCGCACGGCGCATAAAGTTCTCAAGAAAATTTGCGTGGAAGGAGTTTGAACAACTCCGCAACACACTCGTTAAATTGAGAGCGAATAATTGATTACAAGAGTTTAATCTGTTTATTAATAGGTATTCTAATTGCTAAAAGGATGGTCTATGCCATCCTTTAACTACTTAAGCCTTTGTATCGACGCCTTCGACCGGTTTTGCCGGACCACCTTTTGAAACGCCGACCATCGCGGGGCGGAGCAGGCGGTCTTTGATTTTATAGCCGATTTGCATCACTTGTAGCACGGTACCATTTGGATGATCCGCTGTTTCGGTTTCAAACATAGCCTGATGATGGTTATGGTCGAACGGCTCGCCATGTGGATCAATTTTGTTAATGCCGTGGCGTTCAAACACATTGTGAAGTTCACGGTCGGTCATTTTGACCCCTTCAATCAGGTTTTTAACGCTATCCGGCAGGTCCGCATCATCCGGCAGCGCTTGCAGTGCGCGATGAAGATTGTCACCGATCGAAAGCATATCGCGGGCGAAATTTGTGACCGCATAATTGGCGGCGTCTGCTTTTTCCTTATCGGAACGACGCCGGACATTTTCGGTTTCTGCAACAGCGCGAAGCAGCTTGTCGCGAAGGTCATTAATTTCAGCTTCTGCAACACTTAAGGGTGTTACTTCTTCTGCAGCGGCTTTATCTTCTGCCTCTTCTGCGATCTGATCCACCAGTTCTTCTTCTGGCTTTTCCTGCTTAGCGTCTTCTTGTTTGTCTTTATTTTCAGTCATCAGAGTATTTTTCCAATAATTTTTGCGGTGTAATCCACCATGGGGATGATCCGCGCATAATTAAGTCGCGTAGGTCCTATCACGCCGATCACGCCAAGTAAATTGTTTTTCTCATCCATATAGGGTGCAGCGATAACAGATGAGCCAGAAAGAGAAAAGAGATTATTTTCAGAACCAATAAAAATTCGCACACCTTCAGCTTCTTTCGCTAGACCCAGCAAATCAATCAGATCTTTTTTGCGCTCCAAATCACTGAAAAGGAGCCGGATACGCTCCAAATCTTCCTTGGCTTCCAGATCTTCGAGCAGATTGGCATGACCTCGAACGATGAGTGATTCCCGCGTTAGTTTGTTCGAATTTTCCACTGTTCCGCTCCAGACGGCGAGGCCCTGCTCAACGATATTTTCAGTAAGCTTATCAAGTTCCGCTTCATGGACACTTATTTCGTGAGCAATTTGCACTTTCGCTTCGTCGAAACTGCGGCCGATCAGTTTTGAATTAATATAATTTGCCGCCTGAATGAGCGCGGCACTGGTAATGCCGGGAGGCAATTCAATGATACGGTTCTCCACATCATCACCCTCGCTAACCATGACCACAAGCGCGCGTCCGGGAGCAATCTGCACAAATTCAATGTGTTTTAGCGGCTTATCTTTCTTCGGTGCCATCACCACGCTAGCACAGTGAGAAAGGCCGCTAAGCATGCTCGTTGCCTGAACCAGTATTTCATCAAACGGTTGACCATTGCTTTTGCACTGGATCTCAATTTCATTGCGCTCTTGTTTGGTGAGGTTGCCAACTTCAAGCATACCGTCCACAAACATCCGCAAACCCACTTCGGTTGGGATGCGGCCCGCCGAAGTATAAGGCGAATAAATAAGTCCGCTATCTTCAAGGTCTGCCATCACATTGCGCACGGTCGCTGGCGAAAGCGGCATTTGGATCTGCTTTGAAAGCGTGGCTGATCCGACCGGTTCACCTGTCATGATGTAGGTGTCGACGATTTGCCGAAATATATCTCTTGATCTGTCGTTTAAAATGCTCATTGCTATTCTCTTGGCTAATGTAGGTATGGCCGGGGGCAAGGTCAACGGGGGTATGGCTAAAAAAACGAATGTAAAGGAAGCTTGACATTTTTAAGAGAGATTGATATGTAAAGGAAGCTTGACATAATTAAGGAAGTTTACATGGGTGATCTAACGACAAAAGAAAAGGCAAATAAGAAAAAATATTTATGGGAATTCTGGCCTCCCATGATTGTTTATATGGTTTGGGTATTTATCGTGCCCGAGATTCTGAAGGTAGCCGGCGATGGATGGTGGACCGTTCCACTAACCTTATCACAGATCATTCCGTTGATTTTTGTCGCCCGAGCGATGATACGTTTTATTGATCGATGCGATGAGTTAATGAAGTTTGTGTATATGAAAAGTGCAGTCGTTTCCCTTGTAGTAATAATCTTTGTTTGTATGGGGTACGGTTTTTTGGAGTTTCGAGGTTATCCTACTGTCCCACTCTTCATTATAGGAACGCTGGTTATACCTGTTTACTTTGTTTGTGCATTTGTCATCAGAAAGAAACTTGATGGAAAATAAGCTGCGCGAACTACGTAAAAACAAAGACTGGTCGCAGGCTGAACTGGCGGAAGTTCTTGGCGTTTCCAGGCAAACTATTAACACTATTGAGAATGGCAAGTATGACCCCAGCTTGCCA
Source organism: Emcibacteraceae bacterium (assembly GCA_028281625.1). Taxonomy (GTDB): domain Bacteria; phylum Pseudomonadota; class Alphaproteobacteria; order Sphingomonadales; family Emcibacteraceae; genus Pseudemcibacter. Next base: position 10,411 of record JANQJN010000196.1, read on the forward strand.
TTTGCATTTAAAATTTCGAAGCTTTTTGATCAGAAAATTGAAGACATCTTTATCCCCGACGAAGAATAAAAAACCGCATGGCTCAATTTTGTAGAATTGCGCTTCGATACGATGTAAAACACTTGCATTGTAAAAAAATAATAATAATGGAGATAAATATGCGCCCATCCGGCCGTAGCGCAGACCAAATGCGCGACATTTCAATGGAACTTGGATTTTCAAAACATGCCGAAGGGTCGTGCCTGATCAAGTTTGGGGACACTCACGTACTTTGTACAGCTACTCTCGAGGAAAAAGCACCACCATTTCTAAAAGGAAGTGGAAAAGGCTGGGTTACCGGTGAATATGGCATGTTGCCTAGATCCACCCATGGCCGCATGCCAAGGGAAGCGGCGAAAGGAAAGCAGTCAGGCCGAACTCAGGAAATCCAGCGTCTTGTAGGAAGATCACTTCGCGCTGCTGTTGATCTGGGAAAGCTTGGCGAATGTCAAATCCGCATCGATTGCGATGTGATTCAGGCGGACGGCGGTACTCGGACCGCATCGATTTCGGGTGGTTATGTGGCGCTTTATCAATGTCTGCAGAAAATGGTATCGGATGGGACTTTATGCGAGGTGCCCATCAAACATGAAGTGGCGGCTATATCCTGTGGAGTTTATAAAGGACAGCCGGTACTTGATCTTGATTATGATGAAGACAGTAGCGCAGAGACGGACGCCAATTTTGTCATGACCGGGGCTGGTCAAATCATTGAAGTTCAGGGTACCGCGGAAGAAGAACCCTTCAGCGAAGAAGAACTGCTTCGCATGATGCGCCTTGCGCGTATGGGCGTGGATGAAATCTGCAGGATGCAGAGAAAAACCCTTAGTATTTAGTGGGCGACCCTGATGGCGCGGAAATTCACCGAAAAGAAATTGGTCGTTGCCAGCCATAATGAAGGCAAAGTGCGGGAGATTAGGGACCTTTTGGTGCCTTATGGGGTGGAGGTGCTTTCTTCCAAGGAACTGGATTTAACTGAGCCTGTAGAGGACGGCGACAGCTTTGTTGCCAATGCGGAAATAAAATCAAACAGTGCCGCAAGCGAAAGTGGCATGGTTTCCCTAGCAGATGACAGTGGTCTTGTGGTTCCAGCACTTGATGGGGCGCCGGGAATCCATTCAGCGCGCTACGCCTATAATCCATGGAAAGAAGAACGCGATTTCGGCTATGCTATGGGAAAACTAAATTTGGAACTTGGTGAAAAATCCAGAGAGGCCCACTTTGTTTGTGCATTGTCTCTGGCGTGGCCGGATGGCCATGTGGAAACATTCGAAGGAAAGGTTTTTGGCGCACTTACCTGGCCAATTCGCGGTGAAAATGGTTTTGGCTATGATCCCATGTTTATTGCTGACGGGCATCAGGAAACTTTCGGTGAAATGAAACCGAACGCAAAGCATGCCATCAGCCACCGTGCAGATGCCTTTAAGAAACTAATTGATGCCTGTTTCAATACTTAACGATATTTCTCTATATGTGCACTGGCCCTTTTGTCTCGCCAAATGCCCTTACTGTGATTTTAACAGTCATGTGCGCGAAACTGTCGACGAAGAAGCAATGGCGGATGCGCTTCTTACGGAACTCGATTATTTTGCAAATATGGTTGGTGGCCGTACTCTGAACAGTGTCTTTTTTGGCGGTGGAACACCATCACTCATGTCGGCAGGTACCGTAAGCAAAGTTATTGAACGAGCCACAGCACATTTTAATGCTGCTAATGATATTGAAATCACTCTGGAAGCCAATCCAACCAGTGTGGAAGCGGGAAAGTTCGCTGATTTTGCTGCTGTTGGTGTGAACAGGGTTTCACTTGGTATTCAGGCGCTTAATGACGCCGATTTAAGGGCACTAGGTAGAGAGCACTCTGTCAGAGAAGCGCTGGGTGCGATAGAGCTTTCACAGAAATACTTCAAGAGGTCTAATTTTGATTTGATTTATGCCCGTATGGGTCAAACCATGCGGGAATGGGAACGTGAGCTCGGTGAAGCTTTAAGGCTCGCCAACGGACACTTGTCGCTTTATCAGCTTACTATGGAGCAGGGGACACCGTTTTATGGCCAGTGGCGTAAGGGGGAACTGGTCCTGCCGGACGAAGATGTGGCGGCGGAAATGTATGGTCTGACCAATGATATTTGTGCTGCTGCTGGCTATAACCCTTATGAAATTTCCAATTATGCACGAGCTGGAGAAGAAAGTAGGCATAACCTAACCTATTGGTATTACAGGGATTATATTGGTGTCGGTGCAGGCGCACATGGCCGTATCACCGTTAACGATAAAACCTTCTCTACAGAACAGAATAAAAAGCCAGAAAGTTGGTTGAAGAAAGTGCAAAAAGATGGTCATTCCACCAAAGTTATGACGCATCTTAATCAAATGGAAATGGCAGAAGAAATGATTATGATGGGGCTAAGGTTAACCATGGGGATTGATGCGTCTGAATTTGAAAGCCGAATTGGTGCTCCTATTCAAGATTTTACTCAGGCGGATCAAGTGGCGTCGTTGATATCTCAAGGTTTCGTTTTGGAAGGCTTTCCAGATCGACTTCAATTGTCAGTGTCGGGTCGGACCCTGTTAAACCAAATACTGGGTCGTATTTTGGCGTAAAATCGATAGGAACTTCCACATACAGCGGAACCTCATTTTCAACGAAGCTTGTTGGCGCAGCATCAATTTTGAGGAACTCCTCTGTTGTGACCTCATATACTGCTAAACCTCTTTCCACAAGGCCGGTACGGTGAAATCGGAAAATACCGTCAAGTCCCATAAACCCATCAGGATTGGTCAACAGCCTATTTGAAAATCTCGGTGCACGTTGAGTTCTGACGATATTGGCAACCAGCGCCATGGCATCATAACCAAGGGTTACAATCCTGGGCGGGGTTGACTGGAACGCGTTTTCGTAGCGTTCGATAAAGCGGTTAGCGAGCTTATCTTCTGGTGCAGCGAACCAACCCCCTTGAAGCTGTGGCTCATTAAACAGCATCGGATCATGCCAAAGTCCCGTTCCCAGCACTTTCACTTTGTTTAGATCAATTTCATAATAGGACAGTAGCGGCGCAATTGAACCAAGCATTGAGCCACCTTCAGGCAGCAAAATGGCATCAAAATTAACATCGCCCAGAGCTTCCATGTTCCTGATTTCATTCATATATTCCTGACCCATATCGTCATCACGGCCAAGGGAGCGCAGAAACGCCATTTCATCCAAAAACTCTTGTCGTCGATAGTCATAATTGGCGATACGCTTCACGGGTTCATCAAGGAGGGACGCATCGGTTGGGTAGATTTCCAATGACACCAGTTCATTGAATTCGGTCGCAACAAGGGGCTCAAGAACATTCATGATCCGACCGCCATAAAGTGTATCCGGGATAAGGGCCGCGAATTTTTCGTAGCGCTGATTTGATGCATATTTAATGATACGACCAACTTGTTCTTCGGGTCTAAAGCTAAGCAGATAGACACCATCACCGGCGACAGCCTGATCGGTTGAAAAACCGATCATTTTAATGCCTGCGCGCTTTGCAATCGGGTGGGCAGCTCTGATGTTTTCTGAAAAAAGTGGCCCAATAATAATATCCGCTTTATTCTCCACGAGGTGGATGGCCGCCTCCTCAGCGCCTTCAGGAGTACCGCGGGTATCAGTCGGGATTATTTCAAGGCGTATATCGCGGGCATCAAATAGTGCAAGCGTGGCAGCATTGAGTAGCGCTTGTCCCACTTCACTGGTATCACCGCTTAGTGGCAGCATGATACCAATATTTATTTTTGTACGCGGAGGACGATTGTCAATTTCAAATTCTTCCTCTTCCTCCGCAAAAATGGGCACGATGTTTGTGGGTGGATCGCGTCTTACCACAACTTCTTCTTCTGGGGCGGGAGGTGCATCCATAACAACTGGTGCGCTTGGTCCACTGCCTTCCGGTCCACATGACGCCAGAAGTGCCGCTATCGTCACAAGCAATAGTGTTTTACAAAGTTGGTTTGGCAACAAGATCGCGCTTTCTATTTTCATTGCAAAATCAATAATTAATTAGTTATACCAAAGGAATTCCGTTAGGCTAGTCCCGAATTATGGCAATGGTGTGGAAAATAAGCAAAATATGGAAATAAATCGTAAAAAGTCCTTCTCACCGGGTTTATATGTGACCGCGACACCAATCGGGAATTTGGGTGATATTACTGTTCGCGCGCTAGAACTATTAAGTACTGCTGACCTGATTGCTTGCGAAGACAAACGCGTTAGCGCAAAGCTGCTTTCGCACTATGACATCAAAACGCCGCTTATCGCTTACCACGATCACAATGCGCGGTCGGTTATGCCGACGCTGATTGCAAAGTTAAATGATGACCAGGTGGTGGCGCTGATCAGTGATGCGGGTACGCCGCTCATTTCGGATCCAGGTTACAAGCTGATCAACGAATGTCAGCAGCAAAATATTGCGGTAACCAGCTTACCGGGTGCCAGCGCGTTGCTCTGTGCGCTAACCAATGCGGGAATGCCAACCGATCATTTTCAGTTCTGTGGTTTCTTGCCGCCAAAAACAACAGCAAGAAAGAAGGAGCTGGAAAAATCTTCTAAGCTAGGTACGACACTGATCTACTACGAAAGTCCAAAGAGACTACTAGGTGCGCTTAGTGATATGAGGGACGTGTTTGGTAATCGCGAAGTTGCGGTTTGTCGAGAGCTTACGAAACTTTATGAAGAAGTGACAAAAGATAATATCGAAAACGTCATAGCGCATTATGAAAAGAAACCATCCATCAAAGGTGAAATCGTAATTGTGGTTGGTCCGTCCAAAGAAGAAAGAGATTTGGTTAACGAACTTGATGACGCACTACTAAAAGCACTTGAAAAGCTCAGTGTTCGTGAGGCGGTAGCTGCCGTTACCTATATGACAGGGCGTAAACGCAAGGAAGTTTATAAGCGCGCGTTAGAGATTGCCGGGAATGGGTGATCTAAAACGAAAACGGGCTTATAAGCGCGGCCACGTAGCGGAAAAGCTCGCGTGCCTGCTGTTGCTTCTCAAAGGATACTCAATCAAATTGCGCCGCTATAAAACGCCGGTGGGTGAAATTGATATAATTGCTTGTCGCGGCGATGTTACCATATTTTGCGAAGTAAAGGCGCGTACTGAGTATGAGACGGCAGCTGAATCGATATCCATCAAACAAAAGGAGCGGATCAACCGGGCTGCCGAATACTATATGTCACACTTGAAAAGTGACCTTAAAAACAATAAGATATACCGATGTGACGTGATACTGATCACCCCGTGGAAGTGGCCAGTACATATTGAAAATGCGTGGTAATAATGATCCCGACTTTGGATAAACAAATAGAATATTTAAAAAGTGTCGGCGAAACCCCGGAAGATGAAATTAACATTGCCGAAGCGGCCTTAATGCTGGCCAGCCTGGATCGCCCCGGAGTGTCCTTACAAAAATATCACCATCATTTGGAAATCCTTAAACTGGATACGGAAAATGAAGGACATGATGCCCGGACGGCCGAAGAACGGGCCAATGCCCTAATCGAAGTTATGTGGGGGCGCCATGAGTATAAAGGCAACGACAAATTTTATGATGATCTTCAAAATGCCAACTTGATGTCTGTGATCGACAGGCGAGTGGGCCTACCCATAAGCCTTGGTATACTTTATCTTCATGCGGCTCATTCTCAAGGGTGGAACGCGGAGGGGGTTAATTTTCCTGCTCATTTCCTGATCCGTATTTACGGTGAGAATGACCAGGTTATTCTTGATCCGTTTCATAAGGGTAAAGTGCTGAATGCGCATGATCTTAGGGAGCTTGTTGGAACCATTTCAGGAGGCAGTCAGTCGCTCGAGCAATGGCATCATGCGCCACTGGGTAAAAGGGCTATTTTGGTAAGGCTTCTGAACAATATTAAGATCCGATGCCTTAATGTTAGCGATTTTGATTTGGCGATGAATGCATTAAAACGCACCATCTATATTGATCCAGAAAAAATCGTACATAAATATGAGCTTGGCATGTTGCAAATCCATACCAAGGCAGTGGAGGAAGGAAAACAAAACTTGCTCGATTGCCTGGATTATATGGATGACAATGTGGATAGCAATGACGAGGATATGAGAAAACAGATCCTCGCCACACTGAAGGAAATGCGCGCCTATAATAAGCCCAATGTATTTGAGCTCATCAAAGGCGATATTGATAAGGGTGACTGAAGAATGAGTTTGAACGTAGCGCTGCAAATGGACCCGGTGGAAAGCATCGATATTAATGGCGACAGCACATTTGCAATGGGCCTTGAGGCGCAAAAGCGCGGCCATAAGCTGTTTCATTATCTTGTAGGTGATATGTCCTATGTGAATGATCGGGTAAAAGCACATGCACGCCCCCTAGAACTGCGCCGGGAAGAAGGAAACCATTATACGTTTGGCGATTTTGCACATATGGACCTTGGTGAAGATATTGATGTGATCCTGATGCGTCAGGACCCGCCGTTTCATATGGGCTATATCACGGCAACCCACTTGCTTGAACATATTCATCCGAAGACACTGGTGGTCAATGATCCGGCGTCGGTAAGGAACGCGCCCGAAAAGATTTTCCTGACCCGTTTTCCTGAACTGATGCCGCCGACACTTATTACGGCGAATGAGCGTGACGTCCGCGCGTTTCGTGATGAGTATAAGGATATAATTGTAAAGCCCCTATATGGTAATGGTGGCGCAGGTGTTTTTCGTGTCCGCGAGGATGATCAAAATCTTGCGAGCCTGATCGAAATGTTCCAGGAATTCTATACAGAACCTTTTATTGTGCAGCAGTATCTGCCGGATGTTCGTAAGGGGGATAAACGTATCATACTTGTAGATGGCGTGGCGGTAGGCGCTATCAACCGTGTGCCGGATGAGGGAGAAGTGCGTTCCAACATGCATGTGGGCGGTGAGGCGCGCAAAACAGATCTTACACCCAGAGAAATTGAAATCTGTGAAGCCATCGGCCCGACCCTTAAAGAACAGGGACAGATCTTTGTCGGTATTGATGTGATCGGTGATTATCTTACCGAGATTAATGTCACATCACCCACGGGCATTCAGGAGATTAAACGCTTTGACGGTACCGACATTGCAGCACTGATCTGGGATGCTATCGAAGCGAAGTTGTAAAAAAAAAGCCCTGATTTTTCAGGGCTTTTAGGTTTCTATCTTTCGTCGAACGATTCTTTAAACGCTCGTTCAATCGGTCTTGTCAGATATTCAAACAGGGTTTTCTCACCTGTTTTAATGTCTGCGACCACGGTCATGCCTGACGTTACACGGTTGGCATTTGGATTGCTGCCTACGTAGTTTTGCGGCAGATCAACATAGCCTTTAAAGTAAGCGTCGCCTTGTTCATCCAAGAAGGATGAGGCAGACACATTTGTCAGCGCTGCGTTAATTCCCTGATACTGAGTATAGTTGTAGGTATCAACCTTGATCATCACCTCGCTGCCGATTTCCACGTGGCCCACGTCGCGCGGCGAAATGCGGACTTCTGCAACCAGTTCGTCTTCGTTTGGAACCACTTGAGCAATCAGATCCCCAGGTGGAATAACACTGGCGTAGGCTCGGTATTTAAGACCTTTTACAACCCCGTCGACAGGGGATTTAATGCTAAGGCGTGCCACTTTATCATTTAGTCTCTTAAGCTCTGATTGAAGTTGCGTGCTTTCCTCAATCATTTGACCAAGCTGATCAAGCGCATCTGAATTTAATCTTTCCCGAAGCTGAGTAAGGCTACCTTCTGCTTCATTAATGCCGGCGATCACTCCTGTTTTCTGTTCCACGGTGGTGTCGTAAGTGCTTTTAGCAGCTACATATTCTCGCTGAATCTCTAGAAGACGGATTTTGGAACCCAATCCTTTTTCAGTTAGTTCTTCGCGAATGGCAAGTTCTTCACCCACAATATTCATAGCTTCGAGCTGGGCCACTTCCTGTTGTTCCAGCACTGCGAGCTGGTTTCTCGAATTGGCGATTTTAGAAATAAAGACCCGCTCCTGCGCAGCACGCGATTCTTTTTGTTGATTTAGGATTTTTTCTTGATCCAATGCGATCACCGGATATTCATCTTCATAATCTGAAAAATCGGCTTCTTCGCCCAGCGCAAAATCACGCAGGCGGCGCATCTGCATATCCAGCGATACATATCGCGCACGTGTTCTGTTAAGCTCCGCAAGGGTTGCGGTTGAATCCAGGGTGATCAGTGGTTGGCCTGCTTTTACTTCGTCACCATCCTTAACATGGACATCTTCGACAATACCACCTTCAAGATGCTGTACCGGTTGCACAGAAATGGCCGGGACAATTTCACCAGGTGCAACACTGGTTTCATTCAGCGTTGCAAAACAGGAACCCAATAAACAAACCACAACAATTCCAAAGATGACCCGGATTGTGCTGACGGCGGATTTGGGCGGACCACTTTCTTCAAGAAGTGTCGCGCGTGAAAGATACTTCGCATAATATTGCGTCGGTTTTTTGGTATCACCAAGTATTCCACTCAACTTTTTTCCAGGTTTGCTGGTGGTCAACTCAGTTGAACCTGATTTTCTCTCGTCAGGATTATTTGCATTTTCATCAGTCATTTGCACGGTTCCCATCTTCAACTTGCGGTGTTTGGGGGCTAGCGTTTTGATATAGCTCTTCAGGGGTAGTGAGGTTTACAACCATCCCATTTTCCATATAAAGAACTTTATCGCATAATTTGATATGGCTTGGTCTGTGGGAAACCATGATGATAGTACATGTTCCCTTCAGTTTTTTCAGTGATTCAATAAAGGCTTTGTCAGCTTCAAAATCCAGTGTTTGGCCAGGTTCGTCCAACAACAGTATTGGCGCTTTTTTAAGATAAGCGCGTGCAAGCGATAGCCGTTGTTTAAAACCGGATGGCATGCCGTGGACAGTATGATCACCTATTCTGGTCTCTAAACCCTGCGGCAGCTTTGCGATATCTGGTGTCAGGTTTGCAAGCTCGCATGCGTCAGCAAGTTCTTCATCGGACGCCGTTGGATGCGACAGACGCAGGTTTTGTGCGATCGTACCGTGGAAGAAGCGCGACTCTTGTGGAACGTAAGCGATATTCTGACGTAACGTCAGTGGATTAATCTGCCTGATATCCATGCCGTCGACGATCACTTGACCGGCTTGGTTCTGATACATTGCCAGTATTATTTTGAGGATTGTTGATTTGCCGGAGGCGTTAGGCCCGATTACCGCCATCATTTCGTTGGGTTGAATTTCAAAGCTGGTACCCAGCAGGGCGGGCTCACTGCCTTGTTTATATCTGAAGCTTACGCGATCAAACAGAAGGTGGCCGACAAATTCTCGCTGACTTATATTATCCGGATTTGGATTAATTTCGGTTTTCAGTTTCATCAGCATGTTTATTTGCTTGATACTGTTCATGGTGTATTCAAGGCGCGATAGCGTCAGGAACAGATTTTGCAGTGGTGACAGCACACGCCAGATCAGCGCCATCGTCGCGATCATGGCACCAATGGTCATTTCACCATCTATCACCTTAATCACGCCAAATCCAATGGTGGCGACACCGGCGCCGAGCATAATCGCCTGCGCCAGGCTTTGCAGTAAGAAAGAAACTTGCGATGCCTTAAACTGTGAGTAAGCTGTCTCAGCGGACAGATCACGGTAGCGCTGCAGCCAAGACTCTTCTGATGCGGTTTGTTTAATCGTTCTCAGGTTTGTCAGTGTTTCAACCAGGAACCCATGGCGCTTCGCACGTGCTTGTGTTGATTTAGCAACTCGTCTTTTGGTAGCAGGGATCATAATCGCAGCAATGATCGCAAAGACCACCATGAGAACCGCCGGGATAAAGGCAAGGAATCCACCAAGTGCCGCGATAATGGCAATGAATATAAATACAAAAGGAAGCTCAAGCACTACATTGATAAGAGTACTGGAAAATAGACCTTTAATGACATCAAATTCTTTAAGTCTGGAGACCTGAGTACCAATGGGTGCGGACTCCGTCATAATAGACGGCAGACCAAGCAATTTTTCGAATGTCGCCGTCGCGACAATATTTTCGACCCGCGCACCAATATAAGCAACGAATTTGGATCGATGTATCCTAATGGCCACTTCACAGGCGATTGCAAACAAAATGCCACCTGTTAACCATGCGAGCGTCACTTCATTTTGAGACGGAATGACCTGATCATATACGGTCATGATAAAGAGCGGTACCAACAGCGCAAAAAGATTAAGCAGGAATGTCATCCAAAGAAGTTCTTTGAATTCCTTTTTAAATCTTAGGAACAAATCCGAAACCCAATTCTCAGATGGTCCCTGATCGGTTTCTTTCTTTGTTTGCGTTGCATGCTTAGTTGAAAGGAAATAGGCATTGCCAATATATTCACTTTCATCGAGGTAAATTTCTACTTTAAGTTCGCTGTCATATACTTTGATCCCGCGCTCATCCTTGGAGAGTAGTACATATGGCTTTTCATCCTTATTGGTAAAAAGGCATGGGAATAGTCGTGGATCAACGCTCGCCAGATCAACATCCTCCACAGCTTCGGTCTTGTAATGAAGGTTTGCCAGTGTGTTTCTGAATTCTGTCAGCGTTAGTGTGTTGGCAAAATGTGGCAGAGCTTCAAACAGGTATCTTGTTTGACCTCTCCAACCCAAAGCTTGAAGAAGTGGTAGCATACACGCGGCGTATGAAGACGTTGCTTTAAAGGATCCTATTTCACCTGTGCTGAGCGCATGGTCAAATTGATCCGCTTTTGCGATAATGAGACGGTTTCCTGTGTTAGCCATTTGGAAGCGCCCCCTGTGGTTTATTACCCGTGTTTTCAATAAGCTTGCCGTCTTTTAAATCGTATAATTTATCAGCGAGTTTAAGAAGGGAGGGGCGGAAGCTAACAAGAACGATTGCGCATTTGCCCTTTAGTTTTTCCATAAGTTCCTTTAGATCTTCGTCGGATTCACTATCGAGTCCTGAGTTGGCTTCATCGAACAAAATTACGTCCGGGTTGGAAGCAAGCGCACGTACAATGGCAATTCTCTGCACTATGCCCGCTGGCAATTCATTTTGTGAGGCATCCCCGACCATTGTTTCGAAGCCTTCGGGCATACGCACGAGTATTTGGCTGAGGTCCATATGTTCGGCCGCTTTCATTACAGCATCGATTTTTTCATCGCCCTGGAACATGGTTAGATTGTCCAGAATGGTACCTTGGAACAAAACCGGCTGACTTGGCAGGTAAGCAATGCGTTTTCTAAAACTATTGGTGCTGTATTTTTTAGGGTTTTCGCCGTTTATAAGTAGCTCACCACCAGATGGAGTGACGCCGTCCATCATCGCCCAAAGCAGAGTTGATTTGCCGCTGCTGTTACCGCCACGTATACCGATGACTTCACCATGATTGATCTTAAAATTTACGTCATCAAGAACAAGTTCATCCTCGTCATAGCCAAAGCTGAAATTCTTGAGCTCAAGCGAACTAATCCGGTCCAAGTCTTCGGTTTCTTCAGTGCGTTCCTGAGTGATGCCTTCTATTAGATCAAGCTTTTCGTGAGCAATTTGGATATGTTGGAAACGGGTCCAAATTCCGAGTGCACGAAGTATCGGTTGCACTGTACGTCCGGCGAGCAGGATACTGGCGGCCAGAACACCGAGTGAAATTTGTTGGTTTACTACCATCAAGCTGCCGATCGCGGCGACAGATACCATGGTAAACTGGGAGAAGGTTGTACCAATTCCTTGTGCCAGGCTATTGAGATAAATCACGTTGTAGCTTGATTTTGAGCAGCTTTCCATCAGCTTTTCGTAGCGCCTATCCATCAGGCTTTCCATCGCCATACTTTTTACGGAATGGACACCACGCAGTACTTCAATGATAAAACTGTATTTACGATCTTCCCAAACGGTGTCTTCTTCTATTGAATCGCGTAAATACACACCAAGCTTGAAGGCCATCCAGCCGAGCACAATAAGAAGAACAATAGGTACCACAACGAGCCAGCCGCCAATATATCCCAGAACCAGGAGGAACAGTAGCACAAATGGTAGGTCCATAATTGCTAGACTGGCCTGACTGCCGTAAAAGTCGCGCACGGAATCAATAGCGCTTAACCGATCAAGTTGTTCGCCGGAAGCGACCGATTCAAGTTCTACCAAATTGCCGTTCATAATATTATTCATTGATGAACAGCCGGTATCATGTTCATATTGTGCGCCGATCCAGCCGACCATGTAAGACCGTGCTGTGCGAAGAAGAACATCCATGACAAGGACAATGCCCAATCCAATGATGAGCATTCCCAGGGTGTTTAACGCTTGATTGGGAATTAGTCGGTCATAAACCTGCAGCAGTACCATTGGCAGTGCCAACGATAGTAAGTTGATCGCAAATGATGAAAGTACGATGTCCCACTTGAATACTGGTCGAAGACCTTCTCTTATTCTATCCCACATCTCCGCTGAAAAATTATGATTACTTTGTGTCATTTACGGTTTCTTTTTACTGACTTTTTAACGTATATTAACCATAATTATTAACCATAACAACATGAATAATTTTTTAATATCCAAGTTTGATTAATAAAATTCTGGCTCGATAAAATTTTATTCAATTCAATAGACTAATATAGTTTTATTGATGTTTGGTTAACTCAAATTAACGTATTGGCAAAGAGCATAAAAAATAAAGAGTTAAGGTAATCTTAAGATTTTGTTTAATTTTATTTTATAGGCTTATTTAGGACACAATTTTAATGAATATTTACGGCACATTAACTACTACTGGAAACCATTTGTTCACCACTGATAGATATAATAACCAATGGCTTATTGCGTCTGCAGTGCAATAGGATGTATCGTAATGTAAAATTTTGATATAATTTGAGTTATATCAGAGAAAGTTTTGTTGGAGTTTTTTATGGCTGATGAAGGGCCAAAGAGCAAAAAGGGCGGACCCGCGGTTCAGGACGAAAATGATCCAATCCTTCAGGGAGCTGATCGTGTTCAATCCAGAGAAGAAATCGATAGCCGCCTAACGTCTGACGTTCAGGACGGAACAGAGGATACCCACACCAAGACGAACATCCATGTGGGTGGTCGCGATGATGAAGGTATCGCAAGCGGCCCTGATGAGGATGAAACAGTTGTACCTCCACAGTCCCTGGACCCGCTTGATCCGGAGTCCAACAACTATCCAATTCCAACAGAAGAACCAATCGAAGAAACCACCAATTTGTATGTGCCGGGTGGTGTAAACACGCCAGATGATCCAGAATTCCAATCTTCCGGTCGCGCGCAGCCCGAAGTGGATATTGAACCAGTAGCAAATCAAAGGCCGGAAATTGAGCCGCTCGCTGGCGTTGCCGCGCCGCAAGCCGAAGAAATTACGACACTTGAAGAAGGTGAAAACGGTCCTCCAGTCACCAGCCCGGTTGATCTGGGTGCCACTGATGAAGATGTGTCGACAGGGTTTACCGTAGAAGACCTTCTTTCAAATGCCTCTGATCCTGATAATGATGCACTGTTTATCAGTGATGTATCGATTGATCCGGATTACGGCGTGATCATTGACAATGGTGACGGTACTTACACCTTTGAGCCGGCACCGGATTTCTTTGGTGACGACCTTCCGATTACATATACCATTACAGACGGTGAATTTGAAATTCCCGGCACAGCCATCATTGATGTGCTTCCTGTGAACGATCCTCCTACAAGTGCCGACAATGAAGCGATCATCGATGAAGATACGTCTTACGGCTTCAGTCTTGATGATTTTGCGTTCAGCGATATCGAGGATGACGCTTTTGACCACATTACGATCACAAGCCTTCCTGAAAATGGCTCACTCGAATTCGACGGAAGTCCGGTAAGTGAAGGGGACACAATTCCGTCCACTGATCTGGACCTACTTGTCTTTATTCCTGACGAAAATGAAAATGGTGAAGATTATGCTACTTTTAACTTCACCGTAAATGATGGCACCGATGACAGTGAAGATGAATATACCTTCAGCATTGACGTGACACCTGTAAATGATCCGCCCACATCTGCTGATGATGAGGCCGTCATTGATGAAGATACAAGCTATACTTTTGGACTTGACGATTTTGCGTTCAGCGATATCGAAGATGATTCTTTTGATCATATCACGATCACAAGTCTTCCTGGTGAGGGTGAACTGACTTTTGATGGTGCTCCCGTTTCCGAGGGTGATGAAATACCAGCGTCTGATCTGGGGCTCCTGGTTTTTACGCCGGATCCAGATGAAAATGGTGAAGATTACGCCACTTTTAATTTTACGGTTAACGACGGGACCGATGATAGCGTAGACGAATATACCTTCAGTATCGATGTAACGCCGGTCAATGATCCTCCGACCTCTGCAGACAACGAAAAAACCATCGCGGAAGACACCACCTACGGTTTTGCGCCGGCTGACTTTGTGTTCAATGATATCGATGGCGACAGTATGGACCATATCACGATAACCGAGCTGCCGGTGGTTGGTGAACTGACCCTTTTCGGTAATCCGGTAGGTCCAGGCGATGAAATCGCGACCGGCGATATCGCCAATTTGCTCTATACTCCACCGGAAGATGCCAGCGGTGAAAATCTCGGTGATTTTAAATTTACTGTAAATGATGGCACTGTGGACAGTGAAGAATATGACTTCAGCATTGATGTAACGGCGGTAGCGGATACGCCTGATCTTTGCCTGCTTGGTGAAATTCCGGAAACAAGCGGTCTCTATGATATTTCTGTTGGCGGTATTGTCACTATTTCTGCAACTTATTACGATGCGATTGCCGATCTTGCATTATTTGAAAATAGCCATGGCTATTATGTGGCCGACAGTGACGGTAACCCAATCGGCGGCGCTATCATTCAGGATAACGTCAAGGATGGTGGCAATCTTGATATCAGTTTTAACACAGCAGACTATCCCGGTGGTGTAACTCTTGGTTTCTTTATTATTCCGGACGGTGATACACAAAATCTGGGGCTGGAAGATGGTGACCCGGTAACCTTTGAGGAAATAGATGGTGTCTGGACCCCGTTTGTTGACGGCGAGGCGCTAAATGGCGCGCCAGAGCTTCCAGGTTATTTTGGTGAAGAAGATTCGCTTCCTGCCTTTTACAGTAATCCGGACCTTAATGCCGATAATTATGATCACCTTATTAATAATGAAATTCTTGGTAACCAAAACTGGGAAGACCTTGTTGGAGGCGGTGACGAAGACTTTTCCGACCTAAATACAGCGATAACAGTAACGCTGGAAACTTGCGAAGATATAAATACGCAAGGTCTTGAAGGCACCTGGATTGCTGTTCCTGAAATCATGGCGGCTCTCAACGATACTGACGGATCGGAAACTCTTGGACTTGTGATTACCGACGTTCCGGAAGGGGTAATCTTAAGGGACGGTGGCGGTAATGAGTATGAGTCTACTGGACCCTCAGACGAAATTGATGTCACGGGCTGGAACCTTATGGCGCTGGAAGTGTTCTCGCCACTAGGTCAGGATGATTTTACTGTACAGGTAATCGCGACAGCGACCGAAGAAAGCAATGCGGACGAGGCAAGCGCAAGCAGAAATATTAATATTGATATTTTGCATGCTCCGGAAACGTCGCCTGTGGATCTGGGTGCGACACCGGAAGATACAGCGTTCGACTTTACAGCCGCTGATCTGCTTATAAATGCCAGTGATGAAGACGGTGACGCGCTTTATGTATCAAATGTGACAATTGATCCTATCTATGGTGAAATTGTAGATAACGGCGATTACACTTACACTTTCAATCCAACTGAAAATTATAATGGCGATGATCTGCCAATCAGTTACGATATCACTGACGGTCTTGTGACAATAAGTGGCAGCGCCGTTGTTGATGTAACGCCAGTGAATGATGCACCTGTTTCCCAGGACGCGGAAGTTTCGACTATCGAAGACATTAATTACGTGTTTGATGAAGACACGGTTATTCCATTTAGCGAAGGTGATTTTGCGTTTGAAGATGTGGATGGAGACACGCTTGATCACATCACAATTGTTAATCTTCCCGAGGAAGGCACATTACTGTTCGATGGTAGTCCGGTTGAGCCAGGCGATGAAATTGCCGCAGGTGATATTGAGCTTCTTGTTTTTGTACCGGATCCTGATGAATTTGGTGATGACTATGCGACGTTTAACTTTACCGTAAGCGACGGTGAAGCGGACAGTGAAGAAAAAACCATCACTATTGATGTAACCCCGGTTAATGACGCACCGGAAAGCGAAGATGCAACTGTCGAAACAGATGAAGATACACCGTATGTGTTTTCTGAAAGTGATTTTGCCTTTACGGATATCGATAGCGCAGATATGGATCATATCACCATTGTTGATCTACCTGCCAATGGAACGCTGCTTTATGATGGCAATCCTGTTATCGAAGGCCAGGAAATTGCCGCTGAGAATGTTGGGCTGTTAAGCTTCAATCCTGATCCGGATGAAAATGGCGATGCTTACGCCAGCTTCAATTTCACAGTGAATGATGGTGAGCTGGATAGTGAGCAACAAACCATAACAGTTGACGTCGCGCCGGTAAACGATGATCCTACTTCGGCGGACAATGAAAAAACCATCGCTGAAGATACAACATATGGTTTTGCGCCTGCTGATTTTGTATTCAATGATATCGACGGTGACATTTTAGATCACATTACCATCACTGAACTTCCAGCTGCCGGGGAACTTACTCTGTTGGGTAATCCTGTAAGCCAGGGAGACGATATCGCAGCAGCTGATATTGTGAACCTGCTCTATACGCCACCAGAAAATGCAAGCGGTGAAAATCTCGGTGATTTCAAATTCACTGTAAATGATGGCACAGTGGACAGTGAAGAATATGACTTCAGCATTGATGTAACGGCGGTAGCGGATACGCCTGATCTCTGCCTGCTTGGTGAAATTCCGGAAACAAGCGGTCTCTATGATATTTCTTCAGGTGGTATTGTCACCATCGCCGCCACCTATTATGACGCTATTGCAGACATTTCAATTTTCGAAAATACCCATGGCTATTATGTGGCCGACAGTGACGGTAACCCAATCGGCGGCGCTATCATTCAGGATAATGTTAAAGAAGGTGGCAATCACGATATCAGTTTTAACACAGCGGACTATCCCGGTGGTGTAACTCTTGGTTTCTTTATTATTCCGGATGGTGATACACAAAATCTTGAGCTGGAAGATGGTGACCAGGTAACCTTTGAGGAAATAGATGGTGTCTGGACCCCATTTGTCGACGGCGAGGCACTAAATGGCGCGCCAGAGCTCCCAGGTTTTTTTGGTGAAGAAGATTCGCTTCCTGCCTTTTACAGTAATCCGGACCTTAATGCCGATAACTATGATCACCTTATTAATAATGAACTTCTTGGTAATCAAAACTGGGAAGATCTGGTCAACGGCGGCGATGAGGATTATACGGACATTAACGTTGCCATAACTGTAACACTTGAAACATGTGATGATATTAATACCTCTGGACTTGAAGGCACATGGATTGCTGTTCCTGAACTTATGGCAGCTCTCAACGATACCGATGGATCCGAAACACTGGATCTGGTTATATTCGATGTTCCGGATGGTGTGATTTTAAGAGACGGTGGCGGTAATGAGCATACTTCAACAGGACTTTCTGATGAAATAGACGTTACAGGTTGGAATCTTGAAGCGCTGGAGGCATTTTCGCCGCTAGGCCAAGACGATTTTACCGTTCAGGTAAGAGCGACAGCGACAGAGGATAGCAACGCCGACGAAGCCAGCGCCACAAGAAACATTAATATTGATATTCTGCACGTACCCGAAACATCATTGGTGGATCTTGGTGCCACGCCAGAAGATACAGCAACAACATTCTCAAAAGCAGACTTGCTCAGCAATGCAAGTGATGAAGATGGCGATGATCTTTTCGTCTCCAACGTCTCAATCGACCCTGCATTTGGCACCATTGCGGATAATGGTGATGGTACTTATACCTTTACACCTGCTGAAAATTACAATGGTGATGACCTGCCCATTAGCTATGACATCACTGATGGCCTTTCGACCATTGAAGGGAGCGCCATTATTGATGTCACTGCGGTAAATGACGCGCCAGTTACGCTGAATTCTCGTGTGGCGACAATTGAGGATATCAATTACGTATTTGATGAAGACAGCGTTATTCCATTTAGCGTAGGTGATTTTGCGTTTGAAGATGTAGATGGAGACACGCTTGATCACATAACCATCGTTAATCTGCCGGAAGAGGGAACTCTGCTGCTGGATGGTGATCCGGTTGAAGCCGGTGATGATATTCCTGCTGACGACATTGAACTTCTTGTTTTTGTGCCGGACCCCGATGAAAATGGTGAGGATTACGCCAACTTTAATTTCACCGTGAACGATGGCGATATGGATAGTGAAGAAAAAACCATCACTATCGATGTAACCCCGGTTAATGACGCGCCGGAAAGCGAAGATGCAACCGTCGAAACAGATGAAGATACACCGTACGTGTTTTCTGAAAGTGATTTTGCTTTCAATGACATTGACAGTGCCGATATGGATCATATCACCATTGTCGATCTGCCGACCACGGGGACGCTCCTCTACGATGGTAGTCCAGTTACAGAAGGTCAGGATATTGAAACTGCGAATATTGGGCTACTGACTTTTGAGCCCGAAGAAAATGAAAACGGTGAAGACTATGCCACTTTTAATTTCACAGTGAATGATGGTGAGCTGGATAGTGAACAACAAACCATTTCCATTGATGTATCCGATGTCAATGACGGCCCTGTGGCCGAAGATGATGAGAATGCCGGTGATGAGGATACCCAGCAGACCGGCAATGTGCT
>JANQJN010000018.1 GCA_028281625.1 Emcibacteraceae bacterium
TGATGGTCTTAGGAGCTATAATTTTTACGGTAAGGTAACAAGTGAGCTATCCGAAAGCTTCCGCGTCGAGGTCATGTCGCGATATTCGGACAACGAAACTGATTTTGACAGTTTCGGGCCCGCAGATGGCGATGAAGTCTCCCATGTGGATGAGTTTTCCGCAATTGCCAGAGGGCATCTTGACATGATGGAGGGCAACTTTACCAACACCTTCTCAGTCGAGTATTCAGAGATTGATCGAAGAAACATAAGCAATGGCGTCCAAAGCTACGAAGCCAGAGGCAGTCGTCTGAATTTTGATTATCTGGGCGTTTATACCCTGGACACTGACTTTACAGTCTCAGGCGGACTTCAGCACGAACGTACACGGTCCGACACACTGACTGATGAAACATTTGATCTTACAAGTGTTTTTGGTGAACTGGCCTTTACCGGCATTGACGGATTGGTTCTAACCGGTGGTGGGCGCTACGATGATCATAAAACATTTGGTAATCGATCAACATTTCGTTTGACCGGTTCCTATGAGTTCGAGGACACCGGTACACGCCTGATCGCAAACTGGGGGGAAGGCTTTAAAGCACCCAGCGTTTTTCAACTGACCTATATTTGCGGCTTCTGCGGTGCCACCGAACCCAACACCGATCTTAATCCGGAAATTGCAAAGGGATATGAGATTGGCATCGAACAAAATCTAGCCGATGACAGAATAACCCTTGGCGCAACATATTTTAACTTACAACTGGACAATGCAATTGGTTTTGATTCCCTGCAAGGCGGATATGTAAACGTCGCAAAAACAAAATCACAAGGCGTCGAAGTGCGCGCAGACGCAGATATCACCGATAGCATATACATTTCAGCAAGTTATACCTATACGGATGCGCAAGATTTGGTGGCTGATGAACCTTTAATCCGCGAGCCCAAACACCGCTTTACTGGCGCCCTCGACTGGGCCCTTACCGACGATGTCACGGCACGCCTGAGCGTTACTCACAATGGTGCGGAACCACAGAATGAATTTAGCCCGATCCCGCTTCTTGACGGATGGACCCGGGTTGATTTCCGTGTCTCCTACGACATACTGGAAGACTTGAGCGTCTACGGCCGCGTTGATAATATCCTGAATGAGGAATATCAGCATGTGCCCGGTTATGGAACGCCGGACCGGTCATACTATGCGGGTATAAGGAAAAACTTCTGATGAAACATACGCAGAACCGCACACAAAAGACATTTTGCAAACTTCTGTTTGCGGTTCTGCTCCCTAGTGTTTTTTGTCAAAGCGCCTTTGCAGATGATCCACTACCGTCCGTTATGTCCCTTGATTATTGTTCGGATCAATATGTTTTGTCGCTGGCTGACCGGGCACAGATCGTCGCACTGTCCAAAGCCGCCGAAGACTTATATTCCTACCATCGGGAGCGAGCCAAAGGCCTTGCAAAAAGTGGCAGCACCATTGCAGAAATTGTGATAGCAAGTCCCGACGTCGCTGTACAAACATATTCCACCGCCGCACGCATGGGTGAGATTACAGAAAAAGCCGGCATCGTCTTGCTGAATACTAGTTATGGGCGCGACTTGGACACGATGTATAGTAACCTGTCAATGATTGCCGACGCCATTGGCAAACAAAACGAGGCAGAAAGTTTAATTTCTGACTATAAAACACGCCTCGAAAATATTCGAAGCACCCCCAGAAGTGATTTCACTGTTGCCTATGTAACACCCGGTGGCTTTACCGGCGGAAAAGGCACTTTTATCAATGACATCATCGAGTTATCCGGATTTCAAAGTTACGCAGCCATAAATGATTATAATGGATGGCTCCCCCTGCCCCTCGAAGATATGATCATGAACCCACCGGACATCATCATAACCAGTTTTTTTGACAGCCAACTGCAAAATCAGTCCCGGTGGAGCGTAAGTAGACACGATCATTTGCTGAACATGATGGAGGATATCCCAACCATTCATCTGCCTGGCGCACTCATGGCCTGCGACGGCCTGTTTTTAATCGAAGCGGCGGAACAAATAAGGTCGGATGCCAAAGCGCTGGGGGTGCTCCATGAGTAGATACACTAGCGCAAACATTGTTCTTATATTCGGACTGATCATTGTCGCCATCGGATCCCTTCTTTATGGCCGTGCGAATATGTCTGTTATGGACGTCATTAATGCCCTCTTTGGTGGCGCGAGCGAACCCGTTACCATAATTGTCCGTGAATTACGACTTCCAAGAGTGATCCTTGGCATTGTGATCGGCGCTGCCATGGGAGTTTCTGGTGCGGCGCTTCAGGGTGTTCTCAGAAACCCACTTGCGGATCCTGGTGTAGTCGGGGTCTCCGCCAGTGCTGCACTTGGCGCGGTGATCGCCATACATTTGGGCCTGGTTGCGATCTGGCCGCTATCCATTTCAATCTTCGCTATGGCTGGCGCTCTCGCAGCAACGGCCATTCTCTTCATCATATCTGCGCGAGACAGCAGCGTTCTTATGCTTATTTTAGTGGGAATCGGTATAAGCTCTCTTGCTATGGCAGCCATTTCACTCGTTATGAACATGGCCGACAACCCCATGAGTATCCGCGATATGATCATGTGGATGCTGGGATCTCTTGAAAACCGTACTGTGACCGACCTGCTTCTCGCCGTTCCCTTCATCATCATTGGGTGGCTGATGATGATCAATATTGGTCAAGGCCTTAATGCCCTTAGCGTCGGTGAAGACACGGCACAAACCATGGGCATCGATATCAAGTCACTCAAGCTCCGTGTGGTGGTTGGCTCCGCTATCAGCGTTGGTGCCGCGGTTGCTGTGTGTGGAAGCATTGGCTTTGTGGGCCTTGTGGTGCCTCACATGGTCCGTGCGCTAATCACCAATGAACCTGGTAGAATATTGATCCCAAGCGCATTGCTGGGCGGGCTGCTGCTCACCCTCGCCGATGTGGTAACCCGTATGCCGATCTTAAGCACCGATCTGCGGCTAGGAGTGGTGACATCGCTAATCGGCGCCCCAGCGTTTCTTTACATCATTTATAAAACCAGAAGGACCATGCGATGAGCGGACTTATGGTAAAAAATATTAGTCTTGAACTTGAAGGACACAAAATCCTGCAGGATGTATCCGCCAGTGTTAAAGCGGGAGAAACTGTTGGCTTGATCGGCCCCAACGGCGCGGGGAAAAGCTGTCTTTTAAAATCCATCCTTGGCCTGCTTGATTTGGACACGGGCAGTATCTCCATTGATGGGGAGAATCTGAAAGATCTAAGCCTTAAGAACCGGGCAAAGAAAATGGCCTATGCAGCGCAGGGCGCACCGGTCCATTGGCCACTCACGGCAGAAACGGTAGTGGGTCTTGGCCGTGTGCCACATCTAAACCCGTGGCAGAAGCTTTCGAAAGACGATAAAATCGCTCTTGAATATGCCATGCAGCGCACCGACTGTTTGGACCTCAAAGATCGTCAGGTGACAACTCTTTCCGGTGGCGAACGCGCACGAGTGCTCCTCGCGCGCGTACTCGCCACAGGAGCTAAATATATACTGGCTGATGAACCGGTCTCTTCCCTTGATCCATCCCATCAACTTCAAGTGATGAAAATTTTAAGCGGCCTTTCCAAAAATGGAAATGGGGTGCTCGTTGTTCTTCATGATTTAAGTCACGCGCTCAGATATTGTGACCGGATTATCCTGCTTAACGAAGGAAAAGTCATTGGCCAGGATACCCCTGATAAAATCCTCAGTGATGATAATTTAAAGAACATCTTTGGCATTTCTGCTGCCAGATGGTCGGAAAATGGCCATCAATTCCTCTCACCTCTGCAAATTGAGGACGGATCAACGTCATGACCATGACCATTATGTTGCAGGGCACCGGTTCGGACGTGGGAAAATCAATTCTTGTCGCCGGGCTGTGCCGTGCACTTAATAACCGTGGTATGCGAGTAAGACCCTTTAAACCGCAAAATATGTCAAATAATGCCGCGGTTACCAAAAACGGCGGGGAAATTGGTCGCGCGCAAGCGCTACAAGCGCAAGCTTGCCGCGCTGAACTTTCGGTAGATATGAATCCAATCCTTTTAAAACCGGAAAGCGACAAGGGCGCGCAAATAATCGTCCAGGGCACACTAGCCGGTACAGGTAACGCAAACTATTACCGCAAAAACAAAAGTGAATTACTTGAAAAAGTCATCGAAAGCTATGAGCGCCTTAAGAATGACGCTGATATCATTGTTGTTGAAGGCGCTGGAAGCCCCGCAGAGACCAACCTGCGCCAACATGACATCGCCAATATGGGCTTTGCCGCTGCGACCAGCACACCCGTGATCCTGATCGGGGACATTGATCGCGGCGGGGTAATTGCCTCCCTTGTCGGCACACATGCTCTACTGGATGATCAGGACCGGAGTCTGATTAAAGGCTATATCATTAATAAATTTCGCGGTGATGTGTCGCTTTTTGATGAAGCGCTAACCACCATCTCTGATCGGACAGGATGGCAGAATATAGGCGTACTTCCCTTTATCAGTGCAGTAAAACAGCTACCCGCTGAGGATGCGGTCGTTCTTGAAAGATCGGACAACAAAGCCAAAAAAAACATTCTCATCGCGGTACCCATGTTTTCCAGGATCGCAAATTTTGATGATCTGGATCCTCTGAGCCTGGAGGAAGATGTGGAGGTTTCCTTCATTGCCCCCGGCGAAACAATCCCTGTAAATGCTGATCTGATTATCCTTCCGGGTACTAAATCCACCATCGCCGATCTTGAATTCTTCCGTGCCCAAGGTTGGGACATTGATCTGGCGGCACATATTCGTCGCGGCGGAAAAGTGCTTGGTATTTGCGGGGGATATCAAATGCTCGGTCAAGAAATTTCTGATCCCGACGGGGTAGAGGGAAAAGCAGAGAGCGTCGCTGGTTTGAGATATTTGGATGTTTCAACGGTCATGCAACCAAAAAAGGAAGTGGGACAAACACACGCTTACTCGGAACATTTGGACTGTGAAACTACCGGGTACGAAATACATATGGGTAAAACGGATGGTCCAGATGCCGCCCGACCTTTTTTGCAGAAGAACTATGCCCCCCTTGGCGCAATGTCCAATAGCGGAAAAATAGCTGGCGTATATATGCATGGACTGTTTTCTAAAGACGAGTTTCGGATGAAATATTTGGCCGATTTCAGATCCGGGCGGATGGAAGAAACATCTTACTTTCAACAAGTTGAAGATACGCTCAACGTGCTGGCCGCCGAGATGGAAAAGCATTTGGATATTGAGGCAATCCTTAAAACCGCAGGAGAAATGACATGACTGACACCGATCAGGAACACAAGGAAAGAATGATCGCGCTGAAAGAAGAACACAAAGCGCGAATCAAAGAAAAAAAACGTGCGGATCGCGGCCTTCTGATAGTCCATACTGGCGATGGCAAAGGAAAATCCACCGCCGCGTATGGAACGCTGCTGCGTGCTCTCGGTTGGGGCCATGATGTTGCGGTGCTTCAGTATGTCAAAGGAAACTGGAAAACTGGTGAAAAGCAATTTTTTAAACGCTTTTCCGATCTTGTACGCCTTGAAGTCATGGGTGAAGGCTTTACCTGGGAAACACAAGACCGGCAGCGTGACATCGCGGCAGCCGAAAAAGCATGGGAAGTAAGCAAGGAAATGATGAACAGCGGGGATTACGACCTTGTGATCCTCGATGAACTTAATATAGTGCTGCGCAACGATTATCTGGACCATGAGATGGTAAAGGAAGGCCTTCTTGCCCGCCATCCCCGCACCACCGTCATCGTTACCGGCCGAAATGCACCAGACAATATCATGGAAGTGGCGGATCTGGTAACAAATATGGAAATGATCAAGCACCCCTTTGAAGCAGGCATTAAAGCAGCGCGGGGCATCGATTTTTAAGCTAACCGAACGTGCGATTGACAAACTTAAGTTGCCAGGCACCACCCCGACCTTTCCCCGTTTGGTGCAGCAGTTGTGTTAATGAAAATGGCTCTATATCAATAGCAAGAGCCTGATCGGGCATTATTCCTTGTGCATGCGCGAGTGCCGCTTTTATGACGCCGGCGTGGCTTACAATTATTTTTGGCCGCTCTGGTTCATTTATAACCAGATTATTCATAAAGCTATCGACCCGAGCGACAACGTCTTCAAAGCTCTCCCCACTTGGCGGGCGAGTTGATGCGGCTAGCAACGACCAATTATGTGCTTCAAGTTCAGATATTTTTTCCCACAGCTCATTAAATTCCAGCCCCTGCCAATCACCGAAATTCTGTTCGCTAATCTCTGGCGATACCATAAATTCTGTTTCTTCGCTCATAGCTTCACGAATAGCATGTGCGGTCGTTAACGCCCGCGCCAGTGGGCTAACAAACCATATGGCATTCACCGGCAAACCTTTTGCCATCGCCTTTATTTTGGCAAGCGCTGGTAGCCTGGCGTCAACATTAGGATCTTTATACAAACCTTTTCGGCTGTGAATTGCTGGCGCATGGCGAATAAAAAAACATGGCGTAAGCTTAACTTCGCTGTTCAATTTCAGACACTCCCCATGCTGGCGGCACAGACAAGCACCGAAATTTCCGTTAGCTGCTGTGTCGCTCCAAGAATATCCCCTGAATAGCCACCTACTTGCACTTTTGCCAGTCTGCTGAACAAAAACATAACTGTGCTCGCCAATAAAAACATAATTAGAACCATCAGAATATCCATAAATACCCCCGCATATAGAAACGCACTCGCGGTCGTAAATATAATCACATTTCCGGTTGGCTTACCGGACTGTGTGGACAAGCTATCCTTTCGCGCTGGGTCCAGTACAAAAAGCATATAGACAATCATTAGACGGGAAACAACCGAAGCGACCAGAATGGTCTGCATAACTTGCATTACTGTAAGTTCAAGGAGTGAGAATAGCTTGACCGCAAACGCCAAAATCAATGCCAATGCGCCATAAGCACCAATACGGCTATCGCGCATAATTTTCAGTTTTCGCTCACTGTTTTGCCCTCCTCCAAAACCGTCCGCAGTGTCCGCAAGGCCATCTTCATGAAATGCGCCAGTTAGAAAAACCATTACCACGAGCAGCAATATTGCTGCGATGGAAATAGGGATACCAATAAATATAAAACCGTAAAACGACATTGCTGCAAGCAACCCCAACACAAGACCGATCAACGGATATGCCCAAAGACAACGGGCCATATCAGGGGGATGATCAGGCGAGATTTTTTCCCAGCTGACAGGTATCCGGGTAAGAAGCATCAATGCGGCAAAGAAATCTTCCTTGTATTTTTGAACTTTATTCCCCTTATCAGTCATTTTCGCTGACACCTGCTTGGGCGAAAGTAGACATACCGTTGTGGGTTGCAATGGCTGCCTTGACAATCAATAGCGCAACAGCTGCCCCGCTGGCTTCTCCTAGTCGCATATCAAGATTTAATATCGCACGTTTTCCAAGTTTACAGATCAAATTCTGGTGGCCGACCTCAATAGACTGATGAGAGACCATTGTATGATCAAGGGCAGTAATATTTTCCTTGTGCCATACAGCTGCAGCGGCGGTAGATATAAAACCATCGAGTATCACTGGAATTCTGCGGTGCCTTGCTTCCAATACTGCTCCTGCAATGGCCGCTAGTTCACGTCCACCCACTGTACGAAGCACATCGAAAGCTGATTTATGATGAGAACTGTGAAAATCCACTGCTTCACCAACCACATTGCATTTATTTTTTAAAGCCTCATCGTTAATTCCCGTTCCGCGGCCGACCCAATCCTGGGCTCTTCCTCCAAAAGTGGCCAGAGCCACCGCAGCAGCACTCGTAGAATTTGCAATTCCCATTTCGCCAAGAAGAAGTATATTTGCATCCGGCGGCACTGAGCGTGCACCGATATTTATGGCCTCACAGCACTCCTGAGCACTCATGGCCGGTTCATACAAAAAATTATCAGTTGGATTGTCCAAACTTAGTGGCACCACTTTCAAAGTCGCATTTGCCAACTCAGTTAATTGGTTTATTGCTGCACCGCCACTTTCGAAATTCTGCACCATTTGTGCTGTGACTTCAGTTGGAAATGCGGATACCCCGCACTCAGCGACACCGTGATTACCTGCAAAAACCAGGCACACAACATTTTCCATACGTGGTAGTTCGCGCCGCTGCCACCCCGCTAACCATATTGCAATTTCTTCCAATCGTCCCAATGAACCTGGTGGCTTGGTCAGACACATTTGCCTATTGAGCGCGGCTTTTTCAAAAATTTCATCTGCTATTGGCAGATCATCCAATAAATTTTTAAGATCGGCTTCTGAGTTTACAGAAACTATGCTCATCGCTCTATATTCCCTGACACAATTTTGGCATTTTTTTTAAGACTTAGCGGTAGGCCCGCAACAATATAATCAACATTGGGCACCACCGCAGCCAGCCTCTGATTCAATCTTCCTGCTTCGTCTCTGAAATTCCTTGCAAGTGCGTTTTGCGGAACAATGCCTTGTCCTACCTCATTGGAAACCAATAACACTGGCCCTGGCGCATTTCTTAATGCAATTATCAATTTCGCACCCGCCTCTTGAACACATTTTTCCTTAAACATTAGATTGCTGGTCCAGATCGTTAGACAATCAACGAGTATCACAGTGTCTTTGGTACTGTGCTCGTTAATCACTGATGCGATATCCACGGGTTCTTCAATGGTTTCCCATTTCTCGCAACGACGATCTCTGTGATGGTCAATACGTGCTCGCATTTCTTCATCACTGGGCTCCCCAGTTGCAATGTAAACCAGATTAAATCGGCTTTGTTCCGCAAGTTCCTCTGCGTAGCTGCTTTTACCAGACCTCGCGCCGCCTAATATCAATGTTGTCTTATTGTTCATCGTCCAAAAATTCCATAACCATGACGATGAGGAGTTTCTATAAATAAGAAGTGCACCACCCGCCAAGCACCCAACGTACTTCGTTCAAGTATAAAAAGAAGGACGGTACCGGGCTTAACTTACATTGTTTTACCGTTGCGTGGGCAGCGCAGAATTTCCATCCGCTTTCCCGTCAAATTCGCTTTTATCGAAACATTCTTTATTTTGATCATATTATTGCTAGAACATTATTATTGCAAGATCAGCACGCGTTTAAATTCAGACATTTAAATTATCGTTCTTAAATAATTTGACCCCCTTCAAGTTTGACATTTACCTATTGCTACAATTATCGCTATATTGCAGCAGTTAGAAAATAGTGATCACCAATAATATATAGTTATTGCGAAAGGGACTTAACATGGCAAATAATCTTAAGTTTTATATCAACGGCGAATGGGTGGACCCGGAAGTTCCCAACACCATTGAAGTGATAAATCCGGCGACTGAAGAAGCTTTTACGGAAATCAGCTTAGGATCAAAAGCCGATGTTGATAAAGCCGTTGCCGCAGCAAAAGCCGCCTTCCCTGCATTTGCAAGCTGGAGCGTCGATGACCGCGCTGCACTTCTTGAGCGCATTATTGAAATTTACAAAAGACGCTATGAAGAATTCGCACAAGTGATTTCACGGGAAATGGGTGCGCCTATTACCCTGTCCCGTGAAGATCAGGCTGCCGTTGGCCCACTTCATTTTCAAAGCTCTCTGAATGCGCTGCGCGATTTTAAATGGGAATGGATGGATCGCGGCGTTGTTCACCGCTATGAGCCAATTGGTGTATGTGGTCTGATCACCCCGTGGAACTGGCCAATGAACCAGGTTGCCTGTAAGGTGGCCCCCGCACTGGCAGTCGGATGCACAGTGGTTCTTAAACCAAGCGAGATTGCACCTCTTGATGCCATGCTGCTTGCGGAAGTGATTGATGAGGCGGGTGCTCCTCCTGGCGTGTTTAACCTTGTAAACGGCTACGGCCCTGAAGTGGGCGAAGCCATGTCAGCGCACAAAGATATTCACATGATGTCCTTTACTGGATCTACGCGTGGTGGTGTGGCGGTCGCCAAAACATCCGCGGATACCGTTAAGCGCGTCTCGCAAGAACTAGGCGGCAAGTCCGCCAACATCATCCTTCGTGATATTGATGTGGAAAAAGCTGTCTATGACGGTGTGATTTACTGTATGGAAAACAGTGGTCAGTCTTGTAACGCACCGACCCGTATGCTGGTTCCCAATGAAAGCATGGATAAAGCGATCGAAGCGGCAAGGAAGGCGGCAGAAAGCCTTAAAGTCGGTGATCCAACCGATGAAAGTACCGATCTTGGCCCCGTAATCAGCAAAGTGCAGTTTGATAAAATTCAGGGTCTTATTCAGGCAGGGATCAATGAAGGAGCCACCTTGGTTACTGGTGGTACCGGTCTACCTGACCATCTGGACCGTGGGTATTATGTCCGGGTCACTGTATTCGCCAACGCGAACAATGACATGACCATTTCCCGCGAAGAAATTTTTGGCCCTGTGATTACTCTTATTGGTTATGATAATGAAGAAGAAGCAATCGAAATTGCCAACGACACAGATTATGGACTGGCGGGATATGTGAGTTCTGACAATATGGACCATGCCCGCGAGGTTGCCAATAAAATCCGTGCCGGTCAGGTGATCCTGAATTATAAAAGCGGCAACGCGGATACCCCCTTCGGAGGTTATAAACAGTCCGGAAACGGCCGTGAAAAAGGTGTCTGGGGCCTTCATGATTATCTCGAAATCAAGGCGATCACAGGCTTTGCGTCCTAAAAAATTCGAGTGACAAAAATAAGAACAATCAGAAGGTAGTTGCCAAATACATAATTCATAGTCGTTAAACACAGCAGGAGGGAGACCACCCATGGAAGCAGGAGACGTCCGAAGCGCCGATGATGCACGCAAAATTATAATGGAGCGTGACATCAAGGCCGTAAAACTTGCTGTAACGGATATGGATGGCGTGTTGCGCGGCAAATATATCTCCCGCGAAAAATTCCTGTCTGCACTGGATGGCACCATTGGCTTCTGCGATGTAGTGCTAGGATGGGACAGTGACGATCAGCTTTTCGAAAACACCAAATTCACCGGCTGGCATACGGCCTACCCCGACGCAGAAATTAGTCTGATTTATGAAAGTTGCCGTGAACTTCCCATGGAAGAAAATTGCATTTTCTTCCTCACCGAATTTGTCGGTACAGCAGCGGATGTATGTCCACGGAATCTTCTGTCGCGGGTTGTGGGTAAAGCCGATGAAATGGGCTATCAGGTTTCTACCGCGTATGAGTTTGAATTTTTCCTATTTAACGAAACGCCTCACAGTGTCAGAAACAAAAACTACACCGACATGGAAGGTTTTACGCCGGGCAATTTTGGTTATTCGGTACTACGCTCGTCGGTCCATAATGAATTCTATCATGCACTACTCGCCATGTGCCTCGAAATGGATTTGGAACTCGAAGGGCTTCATACGGAAACCGGTCCGGGCGTGTTGGAAGCAGCGATTAAATATGATACCGCGCTGATTTCTGCCGACAAGGCGAACCTGTTTAAGACCTTCACCAAAGTACTTGCCCAGCGGCATGATCTGATGGCCACTTTCATGGCCAAATGGTCAGTTGACTATCCCGGTCAGTCGGGTCACATCCATATGTCACTGAGAGACAAAAATGGAAACAGTGTTTTTTATAGCCCAGACGCGGATAACGGCATATCAGACGAAATGCGTTGGTTTATTGGTGGGCAGCAAAAATTGATGCCCGAACTGCTTGCCATGGTTGCCTGCACCATCAACAGCTATGCAAGGCTCGTACCCGGCTTCTGGGCGCCGACCACCGCATCATGGGGTGTTGAAAACCGCACCTGCGCGCTAAGGACTATTGGCGGGAGCCCTAAATCACAACGGGTGGAATACCGCGTCGCTGCATCTGACATTAACCCTTATATCGCCGGAGCCGCAGCCATTGGTAGCGGGCTTTGGGGTATTGAAAATAAAATCGAACCTACGGCGCCCATGGTGGGAAATGCGTATGAGCAAGATATGCCAGAAGAATTTTCGCTTCCCGCGACACTGGATGAGGCGACGGCGCGACTTAAAAATTCAAAGGCCGCGAAGGAACTATTCGGTGCTGAATTTATCGATCATTATGCCCGCACACGGGAATGGGAAGTGCTCGAAGCCCGCAAGGCAGTCACCGATTGGCAGCTTAAGCGTTATTTCGAAATTATATAATCAGGGGAAGTGGGTGATATGAGGGAAGAAAATCAGGGAAAAGGCGTTGGTGAGGATTATTTCGCCGAGCGTCAGTTAAACAAGGGCGCTGCGGGCTGGATCCTGCTTGCCGGTCTTGGAGTGGCCTATGTGATTTCCGGTGACTTTGCCGGCTGGAACTTTGGACTTGCCGTCGGCGGATGGGGAGGGCTGGTAATCGCCACAATCCTGATGGCGATTATGTATACGGCAATGATTTTCTCGCTTGCGGAACTATCGTCAACCATTCCTGCCGCCGGGGGTGGCTATGGCTTCGCCCGCAAGGCTTTTGGTCCCTTCGGTGGATTCCTGACCGGGACTGCGATCCTTCTTGAATATGCGGTTGCGCCAGCGGCCATTGCAACCTTCATTGGTGCGTATCTGGACAGCCTGGTGGGGCTTTCCGGCTGGCCGGTATCGCTTGCCTTTTATGCCATATTCATCGGCATCCATCTTTATGGCGCCGGTGAAGCGCTGAAGCTAATGTTCATAATCACCCTGCTCGCGTTGATCGCGCTGTTTGTCTTTATCTTTGCGATGGCACCCCATTTTAACGTTGCCAACCTGTTTGATATTCCGGTGGAAGGCGGCGTTGGTGCCAGTAGTTTCCTTCCCTTCGGGATCATCGGCATCTGGGCCGCAATCCCTTATGGTGTATGGTTTTTCCTTGCAGTTGAAGGGCTTCCACTGGCTGCGGAAGAAACCGAAAACCCAGAAAAAAACATGCCCAAAGGCATGATCGCAGCCATATTGGTTTTGCTACTTCTCGCCGCGCTCGTATTGGTGGTTGGTCCCGGTGGTGGTGGTGCGGCCAATCTGGCAACGGCGGGCGACCCGCTGATCGCCGCCATGCGGTCTGAGACAGCCTACGGTGCACCGACGCTTACTGGAAAGTTCATCAATATCGTTGGACTTGCCGGACTTATTGCAAGTTTCTTTTCAATTATTTTCGGTTATTCAAGACAGGTCTTTGCGCTGTCCCGGGCGGGGTACCTGCCGCGCGTGCTGTCGCTGACAACCAAACGCAAAACCCCTTATCTGGCGCTTTTGGTTCCCGGTACGCTTGGTTTTATCTTATCGCTTTACATCAGTGGCGATCTGCTGATCCTGATCGCAGTGTTTGGCGCATCTATTTCTTATGTACTTATGATGGCAGCCCATATCCGTCTGCGTATCACCGAGCCAGACATGCACCGCCCTTATAAAACACCGGGGGGTGTTCTTACGTCTTCGACAGCACTCATTCTCGCCGTTGTAGCACTGATTGCCGGCTTCCTGGTGGAGCCGGATGTAGTGATTTATGCGGCCATATTTTACGCGTTGATGGTCGGATACTTCCTGCTTTACAGCCGTCATTATTTGGTCGCACAAGCACCGGAAGAAGAATTCGCCGCCATACAGTCGGCGGAAGCATCACTTAATACAGGAGGTGAGTGATGAACTGGAATTATCCCACATCAATCTCCCTCGGTGCGGGGAGAATTGTTGAAACCGCAGATGAATGTAAAAAGCTACGGATCGATGCGCCCCTGATCGTGACCGATCCGGAGCTGGCAGAATTCACTTTTATTTCCGACCTTAAGGAAAATTGTGAATCCGCTGGACTGGGCGCCAACATCTTTTCTGGTGTTAGTGAAAATCCGACAGGAGAAAATGTCGAAGAGGGATTATCCGCTTATAAACAAGGCGGCCACGATGGCGTGATCGCTATTGGTGGCGGCAGCAGTTTGGACGCGGGTAAGGCCATTGCACTAATGGCCGGACAAGACCGCCCACTCTGGGACTTTGAAGATGTTGGCGATAACTGGACCCGAGTCAACGAAGCGGGTGTCGCCCCAGTTATTGCTATCCCAACTACCGCAGGAACCGGTTCCGAAGTAGGCCGTGCTTCTGTGATCCTTGATACGGAAGCCCATATTAAGCGCATCATATTCCACGGCCTGATGATGCCAAAGAAAGTGATTCTTGATCCAGAAATCACAATCGGTCTTCCCGCGCATTTGACTGCAGCAACGGGTATGGATGCTCTTTCTCATAATCTGGAGGCCTTCTGCGCACCTGGATACCATCCCATGGCGCGAGGCATAGCGGTCGAAGGGATCGGGCTTATCAAAGACTGGCTACCAACTGCAGTATCCGACGGCAATAACATAGAAGCCCGCAGCCATATGCTTGTGGCATCCATGATGGGCGCAACGGCGTTTCAGCGGGGTCTTGGTGCCATGCATGCACTTGCTCACCCGCTCGGCGCCGTATATGGCACTCATCACGGATTGCTCAATGCCATTTTGATGCCATATGTATTGGTAGCGAACCGCCCGGCCATAGAAAAGGATATTGCGTGGCTGGCGGGAACACTTGGTCTTTCGCCTAATTTTGAGAGTTTCCTGGACTGGGTCATTGGTTTACGGGAAGAACTCAATATCCAAAACAGCTTGTCGGACGTGAGAATTGACGCAGAGCGCAGCGCGCAAATCGCCAAAATGGCCACCGAAGACCCCAGTGCATTAACAAATCCTATAGATTTTAATGCGGATGACTATGAGCAGATTTTGCTTAACGCCATCTCTGGAAGTGGTCTTTAAGTGAAGTTATTTGATTAATCAAATATATTGCATGTAAACTATTTAGCTGTTAGCCTGATTTTTTAATCATATAAGGGGTGGGTTTATGAGACTTTTTATCCTGATCTTATTTATCGCATTGCAAGGCGCAGCCGCCTTCGCGCAGCAGGCGATTCCCGGTTTTGTGCTCAGATCCGATGACAGCATTCAGCAATCTGCGGACAGACTTGAAGCAAAACTCGGCGACAAAGCCATGGTGTTTGAAACCATTGGCAATCACGAAGGCCACTCCATGTATCTGGTGCTGCGCGGCAAAACCGGTGAATCTGAAATCCATTTGACCGAATCCGACTATTATGTAGGTGTTAGAGGCACTGCAACATTCCTGATCGGCGGCGAGCTAACAGATGCAGAAAACCGCCCAAGAAAACAAATCCGCGGCAAAGGACTAACAGGCGGCACTAGCCATACCATTGGACCAGGCGATGTGGTGCATGTACCAGTCAACACGCCACATCATTTGGTTATCACGCCGGGCGAACCCTATATGTATTTGCTTGTTAAAGTTGATGAAGAACCACTGAATTAGAAAGACACATCATGATTTTATCACGTCGACAATTTTTTAAATCTTCAGCGGCCACAGCGGCGGCAGCACCTTTGGTCGCCTTCGCGGGTACCTGTGACGCTGCCGAAAATTTCGCTATCGACATTTCGATGGGCAACCCTGAAGGCGCGATCAGGCTCAACTTCAACGAAAATGCCCTTGGCCCCTCACCGCTTGCCATCGAAGGTGCTAAAGCCGGTGTGGAACAAGGATATCGTTACGCCCTTGGGGGGATGTTAAGACCACTGATTGCTGAACATCATGGAATCGAAGCCGACTGGATCCTGATGGGAACCGGCTCGACCGAACTGCAGCGACTGGCGCCTGTATCGGTGTTAAAAGAAGGCGGCAATGTGGTGTCGGGTTATGAAACCTGGGGCGGCGGGCTTGTGGTCGCGGAACATATGGGCGCAGAAGTGAAGCGCGTACCGCTGATCAGTGAGCGGGGTTACGCGTTTGATATCCCGGCGATGCTCAATGAGGTAGATGCTGACACTAAAATATTCCTGATCGTCACCCCCAACAACCCGACTGGTGCACTGACGCCTTACGAAGATTTGAAAATGGCGGCGGATGCCCTGCCGAAAGATGTGCTTTTCATTATTGATGAAGCCTATGCTGATTATCTGCCTGATGGCACCAAAACCGGCCTGGACCTGATCAAGGAAGGTTATGAAAATGTGCTCGTGACCCGAACCTTTTCAAAAGCGCACGCCATGGCGGGGTTAAGGTCTGGCTACGGCATCGCTCATCCGGACATACTCCGTGAAATCGCCAAATATGGATGCGGGCCTGCAGCAACCAGCATCGCCGTGTTTGGTGCTGTGCAAGGCGCTCTTGCTGATCTGGAGCACGCGCGAAAATCCCGTACCCATGTAGAAAACTGCCGCTCCTATTTCGAAGGTCAGGCCGCCGCATTGGGCGTCACTTCCGTTTCGGGTGTTCCACCCTTTATCCTTTATGAAATGGGGGATCGTAGCGCGGAGATAGTTTCTGCACTCCGGGAGCGAAAAATACTGATCAATCATGCACAGACCTGGAATCTTCCGAACCACATTCGTATTTCATACGGACTTGAGCACGAAAACGAAAAATTCATCGAAGCTTTCAAAGAATTGCTGTAATAATTAGTCATAACAACCTTGAACAAGCGGGAATGACACATGGCAAGTTATGAAATCATTGGAAATGGCGACGAAAAAGTAATCCTCCTCCACGGCTGGTGGTCCGACCGCAGCTGTTATGAAGGTATGCGCCCCTATATGGATCTTGAACATTTTTCTTACCTTCTGATGGATTATCGCGGTTATGGCGCCTCCATGGATGAAGCGGGCGAGCACACCATTGAAGAAATCGCTCGCGATGCCATTTCGTGTGCCGATGATGCCGGATGGGATAAATTCCATGCCATGGGCCATTCCATGGGCGGCATGGCCGCGCAGATGATCAACGTGCTTGTGAAAGACCGAGTAAGGTCGGTGGTTGCCGTGACACCGGTTCCAGCGTGCGGCTCACCTCTTGATGATGCAGGTAAAGATCTGTTCCATAATGCCGCTAAGCAAGACGGCAATCGCATTGGTATTCTTAATTTCCTCACCTCCTCGCAATATTCAGATAACTGGTATAATTATATCCTGCGCCGGTCCCGCGAAACCACAACTGAAGAAGCTTTCCACAACTACATGCTTGCCTGGACGGAAACGGATTTTGCCGACAAAATGCCAGGAATGGAAACGCCGTGCCTAGCTATCGTTGGCAAACAGGATCAGGCCATCACTGAAGAAGCCATGAACGCGACACTGATGCAGTGGTATAAAAACTGTCGGGTGGAAGTGATTGGCAGTTCAGGGCACTTTCCCATGCATGAAACGCCAGTTCATTTGGTAACCATAAGCGAAAGCTTTATGAAAAACAGCTCATAAAAAAGCATTAAGAAAAAATGTGAGGAATCAGCTTTCCATTTTTTCGAAGGTTTTTTCAATGGCAGCAAGCGCCTGATCAGCATTTTCCTTGCTAAAAACGAGTGGTGGTCTGATTTTAAGGCAATTACCGTATCTGCCGGTGCTTCCCATCAACACACCTTCATTTTTAAGAAGCGTGGTGATATGACGAAGTTCCTGTCGGCTCATGGGTTCCTTTGTCGATGGATCTTTAACCAAGTCAATTCCCCAAAAAAGACCAGATCCCTGAACGTTGCCGACAAAACGGAAACGCTGTTTAATCTTTTCAAGGCCTGCTGCAAGGTGAGCGCCCACTTCGGTCGCACTTTCCAGAAGTTTCTTAGCATCAATTTCATCTAAAACCGCTTCAGCAACCGCTGCAGAAACAGGGTTTCCACCAAAAGTATTAAAGTAACTGTCAATATCGGCAAATTTACTGGCGATTTCCCGTGTGGTGACCACCGCCGCCACTGGATGCCCAGCCCCCATGGGTTTTCCAAGGGTAACAATATCAGGGTCAACATTGTAGCGTTCAAAGCCCCACATATAGTCCCCCATTCGGCAGTAGCCCGCCTGCACTTCGTCGACGATTACAATCCCACCAGCCGCCCGCACCTTATCAGTGACTTTCTCAAGATAGCCTTCCGGCGGAATAAGAATGCCGTTCGAATCAAACGAAAGATCAAGCATCGCTGCCGCCAGATCGATATCTTTGGCGCTTAGCCGATCAATGGCCTTCCCGGCTTCATTCGCATAAAATTCTGCAAGGTCTTCACCGTCACCATGCGGTCCGCGGTACGTATTTGGTGGCTCAAACGTCTCAAGCCATTCTGTGCCAACTTCAACTTTCCGATCAGGGTCCATGGCACCAATCGCCACCGAATTTCCGTGATAAGCCGCATCAGTAACAATTGCCCCATAATTTCCGGTCACAACCCGCGCCATTTGAAGCGCGAGATCATTTGCTTCTGTCCCAGTGCAAACAAAGATACAGGTGTCCAATTTTTCAGGGAATTTGGAAGAGAGTTTTTCCGCGAGCCTGACCACATTTTCATGGATATAGCGGGTGTGGGTGTTTAGAAGCGCGGCCTGTGTGCTCAGCGCCTTCACCACATTTGGATTACAATGACCAACAGAAACCACATTATTGTAGCAATCAAGATATCTATTTCCCTGTTCATCAAACAGCCAAACCCCCTCACCCCTTACCAGATTGAGCGGTTCGTCATAAAAATGCGAATAAGTTGGCCCCATCGCATCCTGGCGTCTTTTCCATAGTGCTGTATTGGTCACGCGTTTACCCCTTTGCTGTGTTCCTGATGAAAAACATCAGTAATTTCATTCTTATCAATAGCAAGTAATCGTTTAAGTCTCGTGACAATTCTTGGATAATATTCGACAAGACCATGCATGTCCGCATCTTGATGCTGAATTCGAAAATCGATCAGCTGCACTGTGAGGGCGGCTCGCAAAATCAGCAGATCATAAAGAATGTCCAATTCTTCTTCTTTAAGCGGACAAGCGCTTGCAAAACCCTTCACATAAGCACCACCTGCCACCAAAGGATAATCAAAATCGCCCACGAAACCAATCATCGGCACCGATAAATCCTGGATGATCGGTGCATAACAAATATCACCAAAATCAATTACACCACAAAAATCATGTGCGTCTGGTGAGGAACGCAAAATATTGTCATTGTGGGAATCGTTATGAATGGTTTGTTTTCGCATATTATTCATGTTGGGAAGCACATACCCTTCGATATGATCAAGCAATGGAAGAACAATTTGCTCCACATCGCCGTATTTGCTCACGCGCAGTGCTGGATTTGCAATTAGCCCCTGACTGGTATCCCATGGCATAAAATAATCTTTTTCACAGGGATGGGAAAAATCGGCCAGCGCCACGCACATCTGCGCTTGAAACCGCCCTGCAGAGCTAAGCACTTCTGCTGGTGGTTGGTAAGCATCTCCGAATGGCACCCCATCCACCCAGCTTAGCAGGCGCATCATATGATCTCGTCCGTCCGGTGACTGGATCAGGATAAAGTCCTTGCCGTCCTTTGTTTTAAGGTTTCTTGGAATATTGAGCGCGGGATTCCTTTTTTCAATATGAAGCAGGGTTTTAATTTGATAATCAACCGCCAACCTGTCTTCATCGGGACCCGCCACCTTAACCACATATTTCTTACCGTCTTCGGTCTTAAGCAGATGATTTTGATCCCGTTCACCAACCAGAGGCTTCATGGTTCCCGCCAGTCCAAAATGCTTTTTCACCTCAGCGCTTAAAAATGACTTCTCAAACGAAGGCGGGTTAAATCTTAAATCTTCAGCACTGAGCGTTACTTTATCCATTTGGATCCTTTTTACTAACCTGATTTTCTGCGACTCTGCTAGGCAATATATCCCACTTTGACCTGTGATCACAATTACCTTATAGTCATTTTATCTCAAGGGAAAAAACACAAAAAATCAAAATATAGTGCCGGGTCGCAGATAAAATTCACGCATCTGGGCAATCAGGGAGAATAAATTGGCCTCACACTCCAGATGGGTAACCATGATCGCGATATGTATGTCAGCCTCCGGCATATATTTCTTACCCTTTATCAGCGAAACATTTTACGTTCCCATGCAAAATGCCTTTGGTTTTACCGATACCCAAATGGGCCTTTTGATGAGCGTATTTGGCACGACTTCGATGCTCGCGTATTTTCCAGGTGGCTGGCTCGCCGATAAATTTTCCCCGCGCCGCTTGATGACAATCGGCCTACTTGTTTGTGGTTCACTGGGTTTTTACATCGCCACTTTACCATCTTTTACCATATGCCTGATCATTTATGGCACTTGGGGAGTTTGTATTTGCCTTGTATTCTGGAGCGCCATGATCAAAGCAACCCGTGAATGGGCGCCAGCTGAGGAACAGGGGCGCGCGTTCGGAATACTTGAAAGTGGCCGCGGCACTGGCGATGTGATCATAGGCTTTGCAGTACTTACACTTTTTGGTTGGATGGGCAGCAATGATTTTGCCTATACCACCATGATAAATATCCTCGCCGCATCCAACATCGCGCTTGCGGCCATGGTTTGGTTCACCCTCGAAAAAAGAACGCCGGAACAAAAGAAACAGCATTCAGAGGACACAAAGACCGTAACCCTTGCCGATATCATTGAAGTTCTGAAAATACCAGAAGTGTGGTTGATCGCAATTGTGATCCTCGCGTCTTATTGTACCTATTGGGGTGGTTTTTACTTTGCTAAATTTTCAACGGACGCTTTTGCGCTTAGTATTGTAATCGGTGCGCTCATTGGCACCATTAAGACCGGGTTTAACCCCTTTGCGCCACTGATCGCTGGATTTCTGGCGGACCGGGTCGGCATTTCGAAATCTGTCTTCTATCTCCTTGTGATGCTGGTGGTCACTTTCTTTATCCTTGGCGCGATCCCCTATAGCCCCGGCCTCCTGATCCTGATGCTGGTGACAATGGCGCTTACCGCATTTGGCATTTATGCGCTAAGGGGCATTTACTTCGCCCTTATGGAAGAAGGTGGCATTCCGCTGCGTCTAACAGGGACAGCAGCCGGGATCATTTCCGTGATCGGCTTTCTTCCGGATATCTTTATGCCTTATATTGGTGGTGTGTTTGTTGACAGCTACCCTGGCGTGGAGGGCTTCAGATATTATTTCTTCACTGTATCCGGCATTTGTATGGTAGGGGCCGCCGCCGCCTATATGATCTTAAAAAACACACGAAAAAGAGCGCTGGCCAGCGCGGAATAAATTGTAATTTAACCAATGCCATCTGCAAATGGGTCGCCCGGCTGCACGATAAGCTCAGTATCACCGTAGATATAGGCTTCACCAGTTATGGTGGGGATGATCCGGCCATTATCGGCAAATTCATATGACCCTTTGAAGGAGCTACCGATAATGCTTTCCTGCACCCATTTTCGCCCTGGCTCCAGAAGCCCTGCTTCAGCAAGGCAGGCAAGCTTCGCGCTTGTGCCCGTCCCACAAGGTGAGCGGTCATACGCACCGCCGGGACATAAAACAAAGTTCCGACTGTCGATATGATCACTTTCTGACCCTTGAAAAAATTCTATATGATCAATTTCCGAACCATCTTCCCCGGTTATTCCTGCTGCAGTCAAGGCCTTACGCACAGCCCATGCCGCATGGGTCAGTTCTTCAATATTGCCCGGAACCAGTTCCATGGGTGCATCCTTGGCAAGGAAAAACCAGTTCCCGCCCCAGGCCACATCACCGGACACCCGACCAAGTGATGGCACCTCCACTGTCACATCGCGGTAAAGGCAGTAGCTTTCAACATTTTCAATCTGAACTTCATTTGGATCTTTTAAAACCGTTTTAACCGTCCCCACCGGCGTTTCAATCAGATGGGTACCCAGGTCAATCTCACCAAGGTGATACAGGGTCACTAGAATTCCGATCGGACACTGCTCCATTCGCTGCTTGCCGCGTGTCTCGTTTTGCTGAGTGACTGGGAGACGGAGGA
>JANQJN010000033.1 GCA_028281625.1 Emcibacteraceae bacterium
CTTCGAATATTTATTCTCACCTGAAATTACACCTGTGTGCTCGCCCAAACTATTAAATTCCGACTTGCCGCTGGGAGAGCCCAAGGATTTAAAACACCATACAATATTGCAAGTTTATCCTTCTGAGCGGGACTGGCGGGTTTGGCTTAGCAAATATAAGGTTCACGATGTTGATCTGTCATCGGGTATTAATTTTGATAGTTATGACCATGCACTGAGGACGGCATCTAATGGTATGGGTATTGCCGTGGGGATGCAACCATATGTGAAGGAAGATCTGGCTGATGGAAGGCTGGTAGCGCCATTTCCTGACCACGTGATCCCGGCACCAGGCAATTGGTATCTGGTAAGCCCAAATGAAAAAAGGACCGCGCAGAAAGTTAAGCGGTTCAGAGCTTGGCTGCTTGGAAAAATCGAGCAAGACGAAGATTTAAAGTCACGACGTCTTGAATCGCTTGTGACATAGGGGCATTAACATGAGAACGACTTTGTTCAGTTTAGCTTTGTTTTGCTTGTTCACCTCTGTCAGTTGTGCGCAGGAAGTGGTCACTCTTTGGGGCGGTGAGGATATGCCTTACGCCAAGGAAAATGAACTTGAAGAGTATCAAGACGACTGCGGTGGTTATACCTGCGTATATAATGTTACTGAACCAACACTTACAATTTACCCGGCAAAGGGTGAAAATGGTGGAAAGGCGATTATTGTTATCCCTGGTGGTGGATACCAGGTTGAGGCCATTCTGCACGAAGGGTATGAAGTAGCGGAAGCACTGTCGAATGAAGGCATTACTGCCGCAGTTCTTAAATATCGCTTGCCCAATCCACTCTCTTCTACTTTACCGCAAATGACACCACTGACTGATCTTCGAAAAGCGCTCAGCGTCATGCATGAACATGCTTCTGAGTTTGGAATCCGTGAAGGTAAAGTCGGTGTGATGGGGTTTTCAGCTGGTAGCCATCTTGCAACGGTTGCGAGCCTTTGGCCGAGTGAAACGCCCCAAGAAAAGCCCGCTTTTTCAGCGCTTATCTATGGTGTGACGAGACTAGACGCTACAAACAAAAACTGGCTCGAAGATACGCTTTATTATCGCCCACTGACGGACAAGGAGATTGTGCAAAATACCCTAATTGCGCAGGTGAATAAAAATACGCCGCCGACGTTTCTAGTCCACGCGATGGATGATGATGTGTGTCATTACAGTGAGAGCACTGACTATGCAGATCAGCTTAAACTTCATAATGTGAGTGTGGAGATGCATTTGTTTCCAACAGGTGGGCACGGTTTTGGCCTTGGGCGTTCTTCTGACGGCACTGATCAGTGGATATCCCTAGCCGCGAGCTGGATCAACAGGCAGTGAGTGTTCAGGATATTGTGTAAACACCATTCGCTGCATTGCACAAATAGAATGACGCTTTTAGTCCTGTTTTTTCCTCATAGGACTTTGCCACTGCATTTTGAATGGTGATCGCCATTTTCTGAGGTACAAGCGCAATCACACAGCCTCCAAATCCACCGCCGGTCATTCTGACACCACCTCTGTCTCCAATCTGGCTTTTAACTATTTTCACAAGTGCGTCTATCGCTGGTACGGTGATTTCATAGTCGTCCTGCATCGAAGCGTGACTTTTTTTCATTAGTTCTGATATCGCTGCTGCATTGCAATCTTCAAGGGCGGTGGTCATTTTTAGCACGCGATCATTTTCAGAAAGAACGTGTCGCACACGTTTTTCAATATGTGGCGGCAATTGTTCTTTGACGTCTTCGTAAGTCACCAAGTCAAATTCCCTGAGTGAGGATATGCCCAGCAATTCGGTTGCTTGCTCACATGCTTTTCTACGGTCATTGTAAGCGCTGTCAGCAAGCTCCCTTTTTACATTGGAATTGATGATGAGTAAGGAAAATGAGTGTGGGATTTTTACAGGTTTAAGAGAGTAATCCTGGCAATCCATCAGCAGAGCTTTGTGTTCTTCGCCGCACGCTACACTTAATTGATCCATAATCCCACAGGATAGGCCGACAAATTCATTTTCAATTCTTTGTCCGATAAGTGCGATTTGCAACTTGCTTAGATTGAGTTCAAAGAGTTCGTTTAGTGTTGAAACCAATGCTACTTCAAGTGATGCGGAAGAACTAAGTCCCGCTCCCTTTGGAATTGTACCGCTGATGGTAAGCGTGCAACCACCAATATCATATCCTTCGTCCTTTAAGATGAAGAAGGCACCGCGGATAAAATTTTTCCAAAGGTTCGTTGATTTGGATATAGACTTACTATTGGTGACAAACTGATCTTGATCATTATCATAATCAAGTGCCATGACCGTTACATTTGTGCCATCCTCTTTTGATCCAGCCACACAGGTGTAAAAATCAATTGCAGCCGGTAGGACAAAGCCGTCATTATAATCCGTATGTTCACCAATTAAATTAACCCGGGCAGGTGCGATGCTCATTATCTCGGCATTCTCGCCAAATTGATGCTGATGCGCGCTGCGCACATGTTCAATAAGCTCTTCTTGGGTCATGAACCACAGGACCTGTAATGGGTTTTTGGCACATTACGAAGCATTTCAGCGGCTTTTTCGGGTGTTATGTCACGCTGTTTTTCTGCCATCAGTTCGTAACCAACCATAAATTTCTGAACTGTCGCGGAACGTAAAAGCGGTGGATAAAAATGTGCGTGAAGCTGCCAGTGTTCCGCCTGCTCGGAATTAGCCGGGCGGCCATGCCAGCCCATGCTGTAAGGAAAAGACGTTTCAAACAGATTGTCATATCGAGTGGTAAGCTCTTTGAGAATATCCGCAAGAGACGATTTTTGCTCTTCATCCAGCACATTCATATGTGTGATATGTGTGCGTGGCAGAAGTATCGTCTCAAAAGGCCAGGCCGCCCAATAGGGGACAACGGCGACCCAGTCATTGTTCATGCAAATGATACGTTCGTAGTGTTTGATTTCATCTTCTGCATAGCGTAGCAACATCGGTGTTTCGTGTTTATTAAAATACTCTTGCTGGTTTTTGTCTTCGTCATTTATCAACTGTGGAATATGATTGCTTGCCCAGATTTGCCCGTGTGGATGCGGGTTGGAGCAGCCGTTAATTTCGCCTTTGTTTTCAAAAATCTGCACCCATGTGTATTTTTCTTCGAGATCACTGTAAAGGTCACACCATGCATCAATGATTTTTTTAATTACCGGTGTGCTGAGTTCCGGCAGGGTTTTGCTGTGGTCCGGTGAATAGCATAACACTTTACAGTCGCCGCTTACGGCTTCTGCTTTGAACAGTGTGTCTTCAATTTTATCTGATGAGCCAGCTGGCTCAATTGCCGGGAAATCATTATCAAAAACAAAGCAATCTGTATAATCCGGGTTAGTGGCACCAGAAATTCTTGTATTGCCTGGGCATAGGTAACACTCTGGGTCATGGCCGGGAGAATTTTCAGCCTGTTTGCCTTCAACTTTGCCCTGCCAAGGGCGTGTGGTGCGCTGCGGTGATACCAGAATCCATTCCCCGCTTAAGGGATTGAATCTTCTATGAGGCTCATTTTGAAACGTACTCGAAGGCATGATCTGATTTATCTTTCTATTAGCTAGGTTAAAATCTAATCATGCTGTGCTTTATTGTCAAAGGCGTCAGCATATGAAATAGTCACCAAAGTATTAGAAAAAAATGATAATAAACTGAAGGGGAAGTTCATGTTGCTGGATACGGTCGATATCACCATTGTTGTGGCGTACGCCATTTTTATCATCGTCATTGCGCAATATGTCAGCCGCGAAAAAGCGGGTCACGCCAAAAACACCCAGGATTATTTTCTGGCAAGTAAAACACTTCCCTGGTGGGCTATAGGGGCGTCCCTGATTGCAGCTAATATATCAGCGGAGCAAATCATCGGCATGTCAGGATCAGGGTTTGTAATCGGCTTGGCCATTGCATCCTATGAATGGATGGCGGCGATAACACTGTTGATTGTGGGGAGATATTTTCTGCCGATTTTTCTTGAGAATAAAATTTACTCCATGCCGCAGTTTCTTGAAAAAAGATATGACGGACGT
Source organism: Emcibacteraceae bacterium (assembly GCA_028281625.1). Lineage (GTDB taxonomy): Bacteria > Pseudomonadota > Alphaproteobacteria > Sphingomonadales > Emcibacteraceae > Pseudemcibacter. Next base: position 4,053 of record JANQJN010000033.1, read on the forward strand.
GTGCGACTGATCATGGCGATCTTCTGGCTTGGGCTCTATATTTTTGTAAATCTTACCTCAATTTTATGGCTTGGCGCATTGGCTGTAAACACCATTACAGGCATTGAAATCAGCATGGCACTTGTGCTGCTCGGCACGCTCGCAGTGGCTTATTCTATCTATGGAGGATTAAAGGCAGTTGCGCTTACCGATATTATTCAGGTAACGCTCCTGGTTTTCGGCGGCCTAATGGTGTCATCAATAGCGCTTTCTCAAGTAGGGGGCGAAGCTGGTGTTTGGGGTGGCTTCGTGGAGCTTACGAATAGACTGCCGGAAAAATTCGATATGATATTGGAAGCGTCAAGTCCGCATTACAAAGATCTTCCGGGTATTTCGGTCCTTGTCGGCGGCATGTGGATGATGAACCTTTCTTATTGGGGGTTTAATCAATATGTCATCCAAAGGGCCCTTGCGGCCAAAGATATCCATGAAGCCCGTAAGGGTATTGTCTTTGCATCGTTCTTAAAAATATTAATGCCATTAATTGTGGTGCTTCCTGGTATCGCGGCGGCGCTACTGGTACCCGCGCTGGATGCTCCGGATCAGGCCTATCCTGAAATGATGAAGCTTCTGCCCATTGGTGTTAAAGGGCTTGTGTTTGCGGCGTTGATTGCCGCGATCCTGTCTTCCCTTGGTTCAATGATGAATTCGATCTCTACCATTTTTACGATGGATATTTACCGTGCCATGCGAACCGAGGCCAGCGAAGAAAAGCTGGTGATGACTGGTAGAATAGTGGCATTTTGCTCTATGATAATTGCGATTGTAATTGCGCGCCCACTGCTCGGTAATTTTCCGCAGGCTTTCCAGTTTATTCAGGAATTCACCGGATTCTTCACGCCTGGTATCGTTGTGATCTTCTTGCTTGGACTGTTTTGGAAAGGGGCGACGGCCGACAGTGCTCTTGTGGCTGGCATTGGGTCTTTTTTGCTTTCCATCGTGTTTCGCCAGTACTGGCCGGAGCTTCCGTTCATTGATAGGGTTGGGATAGTCTTTGTGCTATGTGGTATTCTAGCGGTGGCGCTATCCATACTGCGCCCAAACCAAAAAGCAGATAACACCATTGAAACAGAAGATGTGGATTATTCTGTAAAAACGTCGTTTGTGATCGGAAGTATTTGTGTCACGGCAATTGTTTCCGCGCTTTACATCATTTGGTGGTAACCAATTAAGGCGACCATCAACCTGTCATGGTCTTAAGTGCGGTCGTCATTTCATCAAGTCCCTGTTTGATAAATTCATTTGAATTGACATATGACCACCATTTGTCGATGTGGTCGAAGCCCACGAGTATTTCTGTTTCTCCGAATAGCGGAGCACGTGCGTCAACGAAAAACAAATTGGTTGCCAGTGCAATATCACCAAGATGAACATCCCTTTCATCTAGATTAGTTTGCTCCCCAAGCAACCGATCAAGTTTTGAAAGTTCCTTCTTAAGATTTTCCATCAGCATTTTTTGTACTTGTTCATCTGGCATGTTTGTCAGTGCCTGGAAAACCGGGAACAATACCTGCGCCAGGTAAGTATCGGCATAGCGCGCCAGAAGGTTCATTTGAGCGCGATCATTTGTGTGGGATGGACGCAGCGTATTTTCCGGAAAGGTATCTTCCAGATATTCCATGATCACCCAGCTGTCTGGCAGGTGGTTGCCGTCCTCCAGTTTCAACACAGGAACTTTGCCCAGAGTAAACATCTCTTTAAATTCCGGTGTGCGTAGCGGAACAGGGGGTTCAGAAATCTCAATGGGAAGATCTTTAAGTCTGATCTGGATGCGGATGCGTGTCGCGTAAGGGGAAAGACTGGTACTGTAAAGTTTCATTTTTTTCTTTCTAACCAATTAAATGTAGTCCATAGGCGCTGTTTACGAACAGTCCGATCCAGATTAGTACAACGAAGGGACGAGCACCTGATAGTGAATTTGCGATCGTTTTGTTTACTTCATCCGTTGGGCCTGTTGTCATCAATGCGCCCCAGGCCGGACCAAAGGTTTTTAGTTTGATGCGAATGGTAAGGCCACAAGCCACCAAGGCTGAGAATATTAGAATTTTATAGGATACCCAGTTGTCAGCAATGATATTATCATTATTCAGGGTATAAATTCCGAAAGCAGCGGTTCCGGCGATCACAAAGATCCGCAAGTAGTAGTCGATTTTAGTAATCAGCGGGATAAAGGATTTGTCGTGGGAAAAATGAATGGCAAGTACCATGCCCAACATGGCAAAAGACACAAGCCAGATCAGTCCGACCCATATTTGCCCAAGCTCTATATATCCCAGTTGAACCGCGAGCTCAAAACCAATTGGGAAAATAAGCGGCATGCAGATGCGCGGCGCCTGATCGCAGCCCATCATAATGGTAAAGGCGGTACTTCTGGCGTCAACACTCAAATTGGGGTTAGAAACAAACCGGCTGGCATAAAATGTCCCCAAATCACCACCTAGCCAGTATATAAGGCAAATCAAATGCAAAAATTTCATCACTAGTATACCGTCCAGCATCGCCAAACCCTTTCCCTGAGAATTATAATAAAAACTCACTCATTTGCTTTTGTTGCGTTATTGTATATATTGATATAGCTTTATGTCAAAGAAGGAATGGGTGTGAATATACTGTTCGAGACTTTTGGGGAACATCAACGTGATATGCTTAAGCAGGATCAAAGAACCCCCCTTTATCATCAGCTCCATATACTCTTGAGAAGAAGTATTCATAACGGAACTTTTGCGGATGGTATTCAAATGCCGACGGAAGCGCAGCTATCTGAATATTTTGAAGTATCGCGCATTACAGCAAAGAGAGCGATGGATGAACTCGCCAAAGAAGGATTAGTGGAACGTCACCGCGGCCGCGGAACTCGCGTTGTTTATGATTATGAACCTGAGAAATCAATAAATCTCAAAAGAAACAGTTTGAACATGGGGGGCAATCCAGCTTTGTTAGTTGTTGACGTGATCAATGGCTTCACTGATGCAAATTGCCCTTTGGGCGGTCATTATCCGGAAGTTATAGAAGCAAATAAGGTTCTACTGTCTTTGTTTCGCGAACTGGCGCTTCCTGTTTTTTTTACGACTGTTTTTTACACCGATGATAGTCAAGCTAAAGTTTTTAGACGCCGGCTTGACGCTCTTAATTTACTGACTTCGAATAGCGAATTGGCGCAAATACATCCTGACCTAGGTATGCGTGACAATGAGGTGCTCATAGTAAAACACTGGGCAAGCGCCTTTCATAAAACCGATCTAGATGACCAACTGAGGGCACGGTTGGTTGACAGTATTGTCATCACTGGTTTGACCACTTCAGGCTGTGTTCGAGCAAGCGTTGTAGATGGTCTTCAGTACGATTATCCCGTTTTTGTGCCGCGAGAAGCAGTGGGTGATAGAAACCAGGAAGCTCACAGAGCCAATCTTTTTGATATGCATGCTAAATATGCTGATGTAATTTCTATCGAAAACATAAAATTGATGATACGCGATAGACAAAGCAAATAAACTCTCAATTTGATTGAAGCTTTGAGACGATGCTGAAAAAAGATACAACGGCAGACCCAGCGGTTAAAGTCCTGCTCGGACTTTGGCTCAAATAATGAGGTGCAAGAGGAAAGCGTGGGACCTTAATCTGCGGCACTGAGCTGTCTGTTCAATCAGTATCCGGACCAGACTACCAGTCTATTGGACGGCTACTTCAAGCAGCTCAAAAAAAAGGGCGCCGAAGCGCCCTCTTAAATCAATTATGATCCATTAATCGTCAGGCAGTGCGTAGACCCGGAATTCACCCGGATAAGCGCCACCGGAAACAGAGACGCAGATATACTGCTTGCCATCGATCGCGTAGGTCATGGGTGAACCAGATTGTCCTGCTGGCATCCAAACTTCACCAACTTGCTCGCCTGTTATCTTGTCGTAAGCACGAAGCATGGCACCGCGCTCACGATCACCCGGATTGGTAATGCCGAAGTCACCGGCGATCACCAGTGTTTTCGTGACAACCACACCAAGCGCACCAAATTGACCGGTACGTGGAATATTCATATCACGTAGTTTCGGATGATTGCGAACGTTGTCTGGTGTTTCGCCGTGTGGAATGTTCCAAAGCAGTTCACCTTTGTTCATATCGATCGCAGCGATAACACCGTAAGGTGGCTTCAGGATTGATAGCCCTTCCACGGTCAGTGTTGGCATGACAACTGGTGGACCTTCAAACACAGGATAATCTACTTCATCCGGTGCATCAGGGTTTTGACCGGTACCGGCAGCGTTTCTCATACGGAAGGGCTCGCCTTTACGGCCCGCCATATAACGAACGTTTGAATATCCTTCCGGTGGTGGTGCCAATGACAGGTTGTCTAGAGAAGCGGTTGTCGCAGGTGCATAAACGATTCCTGTTTCAGGATCGAATGCACCTCCTGGCCAGTTTGTTCCGCCATAAACCGCACCCATATTAATCGCACCAATTGTGCCGTTTACATCCCCTTCCAGCGGTGGGTTATATTGGCCATTATTGGACCAATCCCAGTGATGCACTTTATCCAGCGCTGCTTGACGCATTTCCGGGGTAAAGTCGATGAGATCATCCGGAAGTATCACGCGACCGCGACCATACATCAGGCTGTCTGGTGGAAATGGTTGTGTTGGTGAGTACCATTCGCCAGGCACGCTGCCTTGGGGCACAGGTTTTTCAACAATTGGCCAGATCGGCTCGCCGGTTAACCGGTCAAACGCGTAAATGTATGACTGCTTGGTGGGCATGGCGATGATGTTGCGCTCCACGCCATCAATGGTCACATCCATAATCAGCGGGGCTGAGGACAGGTCATGGTCCCAAATTGGATGGTGAACCACCTGGAAGTGCCAGCGGTATTCACCGGTATTCATATCCACGGCGACAAGGCTTTCACCGAAAAGGTTGTTGCCTGGGCGGTGACCGCCGTAGAAGTCTGAGGATGGTGATTCAACCGCTAGGAAAACAAGCTCGTTTTCTTCATCCACTGTAATCTGTGTCCATACGCCAGTGTTACCATTACGTTCCCATGAATTATCGAGCCAGGTATCGTTACCAAAATTGCCCGGGCGTGGAATTGGATCAAACTGCCAAACCAGTTCGCCGGTTCTTACGTCAAAAGCGCGAACCAGACCTTTGGTATTGTTATAATTGTCAATGGTCATGCCTTCTTTCATAGCTGAGCCAACGATCACCAAGTTTCCAGTAACTGTCGGTGTCGCATGAAGGCCGATTTCACCGGTCACTAGATCAATCTGATTTTCATTGCCCTGCACGGCACCTACCTTAAGGTCGACGATGCCGTTTCCATTTGGACCAAAGGTGCTGATTGGAATACCGGTATGGGCATCAAGAGCAATCAGGCGGTAACCTGTGGTTACATAAAGCACACGGTCATCACCATTGCCGTCTGACCAGTAGGAAAGACCGCGACCGGACAGCTGACGTGGGGCAAGCCCCGCACGTAACCCTTCGCGCATGCTGTGCAGCCACATAAGCTCACCGGTTGCACCGTCAAGGGCAATCGCTGTGCGGCGTGTACCGGCTGTGGCGTAAAGCACGCCGTCCACCATAATCGGTGTCACTTCAAGTTTATATTCGCCGCGTGATCCAAGATTCTTGGTTGAAAAAGACCAGACCATTTCAAGGTCTTCAAAGTTATCCGCATTAATCTGGTCAAGGGACGAATAACGGGACCCTTTAATATCCCCTGTGTAATGATGCCATTCGCCATTTGCAGTGCCAGGTTCATCTGCGCGAACAGCAGATGAGCTAAAACCAATAGCGATTGTTATCAACGCCAAAAGTATTTTCTTCATTTCAGTTCCTCATTTTGCATATTTTGCTGATTTACAGCTTAAGATTACTTTACTCCTTAGTAAAGTTAAAATGCCAGTTGTCATGAAGTATTTTATGGAATCGCTCATTCGATTCTTGCCCTTGGTGGATCATCTAATCATTACCCATGTTGGAAAGAAGGTATATATAGCAAAAATAGTGGAAAATTGAAGAAAAGCATTCTAGTATTTTTTGATCACATCTTAGTAGTCTAGAGAAGCGATGGCACCCCACGAAAAAAATAAGAGCGTGCGAAAGCAGCGTGTGCGTAACCGCAATGAACGAAAAATTATTGCTGCAGCAGAAAAGGTATTCTCTGAAAAGGGATATAACACTGCCACCGTTCAAGAAATTGCCGATATTGTAGATTTACCGAAAGCAAATATCCACTATTACTATCCGTCCAAAAAGGATTTGTATCTAGCTGTCATTGTCAATTTGAGGGATCTCTGGAAGAGTGACGTTGAAATTCTGATGAACGAAAATGATGCCAGGGGAGCACTCAAAGGTTTCGTGAGAAGCCAATTGGATCTTTCATTTGATCATCCTCGTGCTTATAAAATCTGGAGTTGGGAAATGATGCGCGGTGCTAAAAACTTAAGTGCCGAAATTAAGAAAAGCATGATTAAACGGCACGAGAAAGAAAAAGATCTTATTAATAAGTGGATCGCGACCGGGCAAATTATTCAAATTGAACCGCAAAACTTACTTTTCTTTATTTGGGGTATAACCAGGCATTTTTCTGACCTCCGAGACCAGATTAGAATATTAAATGGCAATAGATACTTATCAAAAGAGCAGCGAGAAAGAGTCTACCGAGATGCTGAAAACATGGTTTTGAGGGCCGTTTTAACAGACGCTGAATAAATCATTGTTCCCTATAAATTTTCTACGAGCATCAAAAACTTGACTAAGTGGTCAGGATATTTATATGATGTTTTCATGGTTCGAAACCATATTCAGACCTCAGGCAACAAGAGAATTAAGGAACATATAGGTATGGCCAATAGTTCCAATTGGAATTTCGATACAAGTGCAATTCGAGCGGGAGAACACCGCGATCCAGCAACGGGTGCGCATAATACACCAATATACCAGACGGCAACTTTTTCATTTGAAACATCAGAAGATTTAGCCAATGCGTTCATTAACTACGGTAAGCCGGATTGCCCGGATCTATATACCCGAGAAAGTAATCCGACAATTAGCGTTTTGCAGGATAAAATGGCTGTTTTGCAAAAAACCGAGAGCTGCTTGGCGATGGCATCAGGTATGGCTGCTGTGGCTGCCTCAATTCGGCTTTGTGCGAAAGCGGGTGATCATGTCATCGTGACTGATAAAATTTTTGTTGTGAGCAAGAGCTTTTTTACCGATGAATGTCCGGCGATGGGGATCGAGGTCACGTTTGTCGATATGCTTGATTTGGAAAGTGTCCGAAATGCCGTAAAGCCAAACACAAAAGCGTTGTTTGTCGAAACCATCACAAATCCGCAAATGTGCGTTGTTGACCTGACTGAATTGAAACGTATTGCTGCCGACAATGATTTATCCTTAATCGTAGATAATACTTATCTTAGTCCATATTTACTGCAACCAGTTGATTTTGGTGCGGATTTGATTGTGGATTCTGCAACAAAATATCTAAGCGGCCACGGCGATGCTGTCGGTGGCATACTGTGTGGCTCACAGGAAAAAATACAAAAGGCCCGCGCGTCAATGTCGTCATTTGGTCAGTGTATTAGTCCCTTCAATGCATGGTTAATCCTTCGCGGTATCCGTACTTTACCTTTGCGGATGGAAAAACACACCAAGAACGCGATGGCGCTAGCCAACATGTTGAAGAACCATGAAAAAATTGATTGGGTACGCTATGCAGGAACGCCAGAAAATCATCAGCAAGATCTGATCGCAAAGCAGTTCCCAAAAGGCTGTGGAGGCATGTTATCCTTTGGGATTAAGGGGCACGCAGACAATCTACACCGCTTTATGAACGCATTACAGATGGTTGATCAAGCGACAAGTCTGGGTGATGTTTACACACTGGCTGCCGCCAGAATAAACTACGATTTAATAAGAGTGTCGGTCGGTTGTGAAGACGAAAAAGATATTCTTGCCGATTTCACACAGGCTCTGGAAAAAATTGAAATATAAGGGATAGAATGGGGTCGTTAAAAACGCATGAACAATGGTCCTCCAGGGCCGCATTCATATTTGCCACCGTGGGTGCAGCCGTTGGGCTGGGAAACTTATGGCGTTTTCCCTTTGTTGCCGGCGAAAACGGCGGCGGGGCCTTTGTGCTTGTTTACTTGTTTTTTGTATTTCTGTTTGGCATGCCACTTTTAGTATCTGAACTTGGAATTGGCCGCCGTGGCCAGCTAAACCCGATTAATTCAACGAAACTAATCAGTGAACAAGAAGGTGCCAACAAAAACTGGAGCAGCATTGGATGGCTGAGTATTGGTATTCCACTTATTAGTTTAAGCTTTTACAGCGTGGTTGGCGGCTGGGCCTTATATTATATTCTGGAAGCGGCATTAAACACGTTTGATGCCATCGAAGGGGTTAAATCGAAGCAGAATTTTGACAGTTTTGTAGCGTCTCCCCTTCAACTTTTTATAGCGCATACTATTTTTACGGGCCTTGCAATCCTTGTTGTTGGTCGTGGTATTAAACATGGTATTGAACGGATTGTAAAAATCATGATGCCGGCATTGTTTGTTTTATTGGTTATCATGGTGATAAACTCGGTCTTCACTGCGGATATTGGTGCGGGTCTTACGTTTCTTTTTACGCCGGATTTTTCGAAAATTACACCTGCGGTAGTTACAATGGCAATGGGGCAGGCTTTTCTTTCAGTGGGAATTGGTGTGGGGGCTATGATGACCTATGGTTCATACATGCCCAGGAAATTTTCCCTAACAACATCGGCGGCGACAATTGCCATATCGGATACACTTGTTGCTATTCTAGCGGGAATAGCCATATTTCCGATCGTGTTTGAATATGGTCTTGACCCAAGCGGCGGACCGGAATTGATATTTGTGACTTTGCCAGTTGCATTTGGGCAAATGCCATTTGGTTATGTTTTGGGAATTCTGTTTTTTATATTGCTTTTCTGTGCGGCATTCTCGACCGCCGTCGGCATGCTGGAACCCACAGTTGCATGGCTATCCGATCGGGGACTAAGCCGACCCAGAATGGCACTTTTGGCTGGCGGATCGACTTGGTTCTTGGGTATCGTTTTTGTCCTATCTTATAATATTTGGGCCAATGTTCGATTGTTTCCGAACACACCGATACTTCAGGAAAAGAACTTGCTGGAACTGACGGATTTCATAATTACCAACCTGTTTATTCCACTCAATGCGTTTTTGATCGCATTGTTCGTTGGATGGATTATGGCGCGCAAATCAATGGTGGATGAAATTGATCTGGGTGATGGTTTATTCTTTAAAGTATGGCATTTTGCAATCCGCTACATAATCCCGGTGGCGATCCTGATTATTTTTATTACGAACTTTCAGTAGCTGGTTTGAAAAATACTATAAGAAACATATGGTAATGCTACTGACAAATAACGGAGTTAACAAACTATGGAAGCTCAATTAATCGATCATCCTCTCATTGTGCACAAACTAACTTTGATGCGTAAAAAGGACACACCGCCCGCCCTTTTTAGAGGATTACTTAAAGAGATCAGCGTTCTCATGGGGTACGAAGTGACCAGAGATCTGGCGCTCAAAGAAATCGATATTGAAACACCAGTTTCAAAATCCGTGGGCTTTAAGCTTAGTGGTCGGAAGATGTGTATTTTCTCCATTTTAAGGGCAGGGGAAGGTCTGGCTCAAGGTCTGCTTGATCTCATTCCAACAGCAAAGGTAGGGCATGTGGGATTATATCGTGACCCCAACGATCTGCATGCTGTTGAGTATTATTTTAAATCACCGCCCCATCTGGATGAGCGTTTTAACCTGGTGGTGGATCCGATGTTGGCCACGGCAAACTCAGCGATTGCTGCGTTGGATAGAATTAAGCGCGCTGGAGCAAAGGATATAAGATTTCTATGTCTTCTTGCTGCGCCGGAAGGCATAAAGGCGCTAAATGAAGCCCATCCCAATGTAAAAATATACACTGCGGCTATTGATGAAAAACTAAATGAAAAAAGTTACATAGTTCCCGGACTGGGTGACGCTGGTGATCGCATCTTCGGAACAATTTGATTCTTTATTGACGTGCGTCTCGTCACCTATGTTTCGCTACGGCCCGAACCAGTGACGAGATCCCCTCGCACAGATAAAATTAAAAAAGCCCCCACAAAAAGTGGAGGCTTTTTTAATGGTGCCCGGGGGCGGAGCGGGTGTTTGTTATTTTTTATCTAATATTATCAGATAGATAGGCGGGTGGTACAAAGCGTTATTGTAGGCTATTTTGTATCACTTGCTGTGCAAGTAGGTTTTCATTACGAACGACGGCTTACAACCCAAAGCAGAATGTCCGCTCGTCGCAAAAATATGTTCTATTATCGCAAATTTCTTCGTTTTTGAATTTTACTATAGTAAAGATAGCCGAAAACTGAGCAAATCACGTCTCATTGGGAAAAGTCGGCATGTTAAGAAATTATGTCAAAATCGCTATCAGAAACATCGCCAGAAACAAACTTTATGCTGCTATCAACATATTGGGGCTTGCAATGGGGATCACTGTCTACCTGTTTGGCGGTTTACTGGCAGAGTATGAATACAGCCACGATACTTTTTTCGAAAATCATAACCGGGTCTATACTATTAGGAGTCATGTTGATCCAAGGGCAGATATTGGTACTAGCAATATTGACAGTGTCCCAGCCGCTGTAGGGCCCCTTGTAAAAACAGAACTCGGCGAGGTAAATGCCGTTGCCCGTGTTATACGTCGGGAGTTTCTGTTTTCGATAGGTGAGGATAATTATTATCAAAGAGTGCGGTTTGCCGACCCCGAGCTACTACAGATATTTGATTTTGAGTATATTTATGGAGATGAATCCGTACTTAATGGAACGACAGGTGTTTTATTGTCAGAAAGTATGGCTGAAAAATTCTTTGGCTCTGAATATCCAATAGGCAAAAGTCTAACCCTTAATCACGAGCATAATCTTTCTGTAATAGCTGTTATACGTGATTTGCCGGTAAATTCTCATTTCAGTGCCGGTATTATAGAATTGGCAAGAAATCCACTGGATATAGTTGTGCCAATGAGTGCTATGGAGAGGATAACAGGTTTTGTCCCTGACACCAACTGGGGCGACATATCAACTGGCAACCTAACCTACGTGATGATACCGGAAGCTCTTGATCAGCAGTGGTTACAAACGCAGATGGAAGGGATCTACGAGCGCCATTTTCCTGAAGACGTAAGAGATCTTCTAAGCGGCCTGTTTGTCTCGTCAGTGGTTGATGCCAACACAGCAGTTTGGGACTCCCTTGGTATTCCTGTAATTGACGTGGTAGCAATGCTTGGTCTTCTCGTGCTTGTAATTGCCTGTGTGAACTACACAAATCTCGCGATTGCCCAATCAATGAAAAGATCCCGTGAAGTTGGGTTGCGTAAAACGCTGGGCGCAAGCCGACTGCAACTTTTGTTTCAATTTATCGCAGAAAGCCTGGCTATTACTTTGATTGCTATGCTTTTAGCCTTGGTTTTGCTCGAAGTAGCAATACCTCTATTCAATGCAGCTACCGGTAAAATGCTGGAGATTGATTACATTAACACTTTGCCATGGCTGCTGACGACGACACTGGTGGTTGGAATATTGGCGGGTGCCTATCCAGCGTATGTCATTACCAAAACCAGCCCAATACAAGCTCTGCGCGATGAGACACAAAAAGGTCGTGCCGGGACATTGGTCAGGGCCCTCATGATTGGCGGACAATTTACAATTTCAGTAGGAATATTGGCAACAGTCCTTGTTGCTTATGCTCAAAATACGAAAGTTGAGCAAAGTAGCAATATATTTGAAAAAGAACAGATATTTACACTTGATCGACTGGATGTAGAGCAAATGACAGACCGCCATGAGGTCTTAAGAAATGAAATGCTCAATATTCCATATGTAGAAAAATTTACTTTGTCAAGACAGGTGCCTTTCGAGCAAACCAACAGTACTATCAGAGCATCAACTATTCTTAATGACTTCTCTAGCACTGTAACCTTCAATCAGTTGAATATTGATGATCAATTTGTAGATACTTACAATATTCCGGTTGTTGCCGGAAGAAACATTTCTCGTGATATTGCGATGGACACTCATATCAGGGAGCGCGGAGGTGTAAATGCGCTGATAAATGAGATCGGTGCAAGAGCACTCGGTTTTTCGTCGCCGGAGGAAGCAATAGGTCAAGTTTTTTACGAAGATGAAGGCGAACGAGGAATCACCACCTATACTATAGTGGGTGTGCTCGAAGACCGAAATATTCTAGGGCTTTTTAACAATTTAAAACCCTTCTTCTTTTTTATGAGAGATGCCTCCTATCGAGTCGCCTCGATTAAGATTTCACAACAAGCGCCATTGAGCGTGGTTCAGGATATTGAAGAAGTTTGGCAACAAGTTTATCCCGACTATCCGATACAAGGCAAATTTCTGGATGAAACTTTTCAAACGGTGTTTATAATTTTTGAAACTTTAACAAACTCACTTGCAGCGTTTGCTTTGTTTGCTTTGTTTCTTGCGGCGATCGGTTTGTTTGGGCTTGCCGCCTATATGGCGGAGCAAAAAACTAAAGAGATCGGCATTCGCAAGGTTCTCGGTGCCAGCAACAATCAGATTGTAAAAATGCTAGTCTGGCAATTTTCCAAACCAGTAATCTGGGCAACTCCAATTGCATTGGGTTTGGCTTATTATGCCTCACAGGCCTATCTTGAATTTTTTGCCGATCGCATTAACTTGCCATATGGCATGTTGATCGGTGCCGGGATTGGTGGAATGCTCCTCGCCTGCGCTACAGTTGCTACTCATGCCCTAAATGTTGCTAAAACAAACCCGATTAACGCGCTACAACATGAATGAGTTTATTTTGGGGAAACTCATCAGGAAATCCACTCGGAATTCTATGGTCTTCACCCTAAGCAGACGTTGATCAGCACCTCATACTCAAATAGAAATTTATAACCTATTTGTATACGCAATTCATATAACTAAGAAACTGCCCTGTAAAAAAGCCAAGCGCCAAACAAAATTAAGGCTACAGCGCTGATTTTTTGCTTAGTCTTAAATTGTTGTGCCTGTTTGTTTATTTGTTCGGGAAAGCCAACTTTCATAATGCCTTTGATTAATGTTGACCATCCAAGAATTGTGATAACTATTGTCCAATTCATCACCCAAATGTTGTGTAAGATAACTGTTACCAAACCCATAATTAACGTGAGGTAGCCTGTTGAAATTACAAACGACTTGTCGTCGGACATGTCAATCGTCTTACCAAGTTGCCCAGTTATAATAAATAGAGAGCCAAATATTATAAAAATGGCACCCCATAGTTTTGCAAAAAATATTGAAACTTCAATCTCCATAACCCAACTCGCAAAGACTAGTGTTTAAATGTATCTATTTTGGCCTTGATGCCGAAGTATATGAGAGATAGTCCAAATACGCCCGCAAAAAAATCGCCAAACTCATTTAGTGGCATCGACCTCAATGTGTGAATGGAATCAAAGCGAAGCGCAATTATCAAAGCCGCGTAGGCGACGGTTACAAAAATTCCGAACTTAGTCATTGAAATTCAAAACTCCCCAAGTAAAACTTTACATTGATTAGTTATTCAACCTGTCTGCTCCTCCTGTTAAGGATCAACAGACTGCACAACCCCCACCTTACATTGAATTTTTATATTTTGGTACCCCAGTGATGCCCCAGGCAAAAAATAGCGGGTTCACCCAAAATAGGATAATTATGGTAACTAATTGATATATATGGAAGAAAAGTGGTGCCCGGGGGCGGATTTGAACCACCGACACGCGGATTTTCAATCCGCTGCTCTACCCCTGAGCTACCCGGGCATGGGAAAACTCTCAAATGAGGTGGGAGGGTTATAGAAAATAACGCACGCCCTGTAAAGCACTCTTTTTAAAAAAATGGCGTGCGCGCAAGCGCTTGAATTACTGGTCTAAATCCTCATCATCGCTTTGGCCCTGCGATGTTTTCTCCCCGGCAATAACGTAGCTTTCGTTGAACCAGCGCCCAAGGTCAATTTCACTGCACCGCGCGGTGCAGAAAGGATGGTATTTTTCTGTCGCTGCTGCCTTGCAGATGGGGCATTTGTCGTTGTTATTCGCTGCTTTCATCATGTTCCAGTTTTAATATTGATCCGGTTTTCTTTGTGAAATCCTCGAGCAGTTCAGGTCGCTGGTTAAACCAGATCATCATGTCATGATTTACCTTAGCCGTACGAGGGATGCCAGGGCGGTTTGTTGCTTCTTGTGCTTCTCTTCTTAAAAGATCCAGGCACAGGGTTGAAGTGGTTTTTTGTGACCTTGCTGGTTCCAGGAGTAGTTCATTAAGGCTCACCTCGCGTGCTCTGCGTGTGAGTTCCAGTAAGCCGAAAGAGGATATATTGCCCCGCTGCATGGGGGCTGGGTCGTTCATCATCAGCTCATCAATGAAATTCTGAAGGCTTTTGATATCTCCTTTGTCGATCATATCGACAAAATCAATCACAATAATGCCGCCAATGGAACGCAGGCGGATCTGGCGAAATATTTCCCGCGCTGCTTCCCGGTTGAGGGCGAAAACCTGCTTTGCTTTATCGCTGGAAAAGGTGGCACCACCCATATTGACATCGATGGCGGTCAGCGCTTCGGTTTTTTCGATGGTGATCCAGCCTCCGGACTTCAGATTTACAGAAGGGGCATAAACTTGTTCAATCTCGTCTTCAACTCCAAAGCGGGTGAAGAGGGGCTCTTTATCGGTATAGTGGGCGAGTGTATCGACTTGGTTCTGGGCGTATGTTTTTAGCCAGTCTTTGGCTTTACCAACCAGCGCGCCGTCATCTATAAGTATCTCGCCCACGTCGGACGCTGCAAAATCACGTAGGATTTGTTCGACCGGTTCAGGGGCTTGAGAAAGGACCATCGGGCATTCGCAGGATTTAAGATTTTTGGTAACTGATTGCCAGTGGTGGATCATATGGCCCGTGAGGTCAGAAAGTTGCTCGTTGGCGAAATGTTCCGCGTCGGTTCTGAAAGTGAGGCCATAGTCGTTAAGATCAAGGATGCGGCCAAATTTTTTGAGGTCTTCGCGCCTGCCCGGGTCTTTGATCCGGCTGGAAACATAGGCCCCGGCACGGTTCGGATGAAACACAAGAGTTGGAGTTACCAGTTCCACACGCCCGGTCAGTTTGAACTGCTTCTCGCTTCTGGCATCAGTGGTTACCTGAACCATAATCCGCTGTCCTTCGTGAAGCAGGATGGTCAGGTCCTTTGGTTTTTTACCTTGTGGCTTGGGTAAGGTCTTTAGCGGAAGAAACCCATTAAGGTTTTTGCCAAGGTTCACATAAGCGGCTTGCAATTCTTTGGAAAGTTTTGTTACCCGACCAAGAAACACGGTTCCCACATAGGACGGCACGAGATCCCGGTAAAGGCGAATGTCGGTGAGGTCCTCACCATTAATCACTGCCGCACGCACTTCACCCAGCGAACGGTTGATCAGTATTTTTTTCTGTTCAGGCATGATATCCGCAGCCTTTAAGCATATTTACCGTTTCCATTAGCGGTAGCCCAACCACACTGCTGTAGGATCCGTTTATGCTGCTGATATATTGCGCGGCGTAGCCCTGAATAGCATAAGCGCCCGCTTTACCTCGCCATTCATCGAGGTTGAGATAGTCTGCAATCTCCGCCGCTGACAGGTTTTTAAATTTGACCACGGTTTTTACGACCCTATGACTTGAAGCATCCGGTCCGATCACGCTGACGCCGGTATAAACGCTGTGACGACGGCCGCTGAGCAGCTTCAGAAACGCTTCGGCTTCTGCTTTGTTATTGGCCTTGCCAAGGATCCGTTTGCCGCAAGCGACCACTGTGTCGGAGGCAAGCACAAAACTGTCCGGATGATCTTTGGCGATCTCTTCCGCCTTCCCCTTGGCAAGTCGTCCGGCAAGCGCACGGGGGCTTTCACCGACCATTGGTGTTTCGTCAATGTCGGCAGGTATGATTTCATCAGGCTTAATCCCCACCTGACCAAGCAGGTCAAGTCGGCGCGGTGAGGCGGATGCTAATATGAGGGGTTTTACATGACCGCTGCGTGACATGCGAACCAGTTTTATTACTTAAAGCGGTAGGTGATCCGACCTTTGGTCAAATCATACGGTGTCATTTCCACGAGCACGTCATCGCCCGCAAGAACACGAATACGGTTTTTACGCATTTTACCGGCGGTATGACCTAATACTTCATGGCCGTTCTCAAGTGTTACCCGGAACATTGCGTTCGGGAGCAGCTCGGTAACAGTACCGCGAATTTCCAATAACTCTTCTTTAGCCATTATGGCTCCTTATTTAAATTCATAAATAACATGGGGAAAAATAGAGATTTGTCAGCAAATTTCAAGGAAAATGTTAATAAATATAGGTTTTTAGGCCACCCGGCACCCTATACGCACAGCCGATTTTTAATTTTCCCCTCAAGGTAGTCGCGTACTGAGCGAAAGGCCGACATGATATTTTCACGGTTACCGCGCTCCTTTGTGGGGTCCATGGTCGGCCAGTATTCAACCTCTGTGGAATAAAAGCGGGTCAGGTCCAATGCCCGATGATGGGCTTCGGGGCTTAGGGTGATGACCAGATCAAATGAGTTGTCATTGAGGGTTTCAAAGTTCTTGGGCGTGTGGCCGGTTAGGTCTATGCCTTTTTCTTCCATCACCGCGACAGTGAAGGGGTTCACATCGCCCATTTCGTTGCGGATACCGACGCTGTCGATAAAAATGCTGGTGCCAAAAATATCTTTGGCCATGGCTTCGGCCATGGGGGAGCGGACGGCATTATAACTACAGGTGATAAGCGATGGCCCACTTGTTGCCTTCCCTGTTGTTGAATTAAAAAAAGGGTTTTATTCAAGATTTTTTTATA
>JANQJN010000041.1 GCA_028281625.1 Emcibacteraceae bacterium
ATTCCTGAGCCCGCTCCCTAAGGCGGTAGCCATTTGTTGTAAAAGCAAGGGTTTTTACTTCATTCATATCGCCAATCATTTTGGCAATTTCAGTAAAATCTTTGCGGATGGTTGGCTCGCCGCCTGTTATGCGGATTTTCCAGACTCCAAGCTCCGTAAAAGCGGTAACAAGTCGTCTTATTTCATCCTGATGCAGAAAATATTCATTGCCAGTTTTCTTATAACCGTCAGGCAGGCAATATTGACAACTGAAGTTACAAACTTCGGTTATGGAGAGCCGTAGATAGGGGAAGTTTCTATTGAAATTGTCAACTAACATTTCTTTCTCTTTTCCAAATTCGGGAGGCCATGACGTTTCCCTCATAACCCGGTGGAACCATTTCCACGGCCAGCTCCTCATGTCAGTCTCTGATTTAGAGAAGAAGGCTTCAGAGTATTTAACTTTTGGTACTTTATAAAAAAAATCTCAAAAGTTCCAGTCACAAATAGTTTATTATTTGCGTCTCCTTATACACAAAATAGCAAAAATAACGGTTATGAAATTGATCTAAGACAAGTTATTGCGAAAACTTTCAACACTCTTTTCCCAGTTTTCGCCATCAAATTGTGAAAGATCAACGCCCTTGACGGTAGACAGATCAAGGCAGTTAACATTCACACTGACCCCATTCGGGTGGGAGCGCGGCACATAGAAAGATTTAATCCCGCAATGTGAGCAAAAGGTATGCTTTGCCGTTTCGGTATTAAATGTGTATGTGGTGATCGCATCTTCGCCACTCAGCAACTTGAACTGATCTTTTTCCACAATCAGATGCACGAAGCCACAGGCTTTGCACATACTACAATTACATTCGCTCGCTTTTATGACTTCTGGTGCCTCAACTTCGAATGTGACGGTACCACAGTGACAACCGCCTTTATGAGTGGCCATCAGAAGGGCCTCCTTGAATTCAGGGCCGTGGTAAGCGTACCATCATCAAGATAATCCAGTTCACCACCAATGGGAACACCATGTGCTAGGCGCGATACTGTAACATCAAATGGCTTTAACTGCTCAGTGATATAGTGGGCGGTGGTCTGACCATCGACAGTGGCATTGGTTGCGATGATGATTTCCTTCAAGTCAGGATCGCTCGCGCGCTCCACAAGGCCACTGATATTAAGATCCTCCGGACCAACACCATCCAAAGCGGACAGCGTTCCGCCAATAATGTGATATAGACCTCTGTATGAGCCTGCACGTTCAAGCGCCCAAAGGTCTGATACATCCTCAATCACACAAATAAGTGACCGATCACGTTTCGTGCTGGTGCAAATATGACATGGATTTTCCACATCCAGATTGCCGCAAATGGCACACGGATGGACATTTTCGGCCACATCGGCAAGGGCATTTGCCAGCGGCCGCATCAGCGCATCTTTTTTCTTGATCAGACCCAGTGCGGCTCGCCTCGCGGAACGTGGTCCCAGCCCGGGGATTTTTCCAAGCAGGCTGATCAGGTGATCAAGCTCATTATTATTTGAAGGGGACTTGTACATTAAAATGGCATTTTAAACCCGTCAGGGAGATCCAGCCCGCCGGTGAGTTTGCCCATTTCGGTTTTGCTAAACTCGTCTACTTTTCGTTTTGCATCATTAAAAGCAGCGACCACCAGATCCTCAACCATTTCTGCGTCATCACTGGAAAAAATGGATGGATCAATTTTCAGGCGCCGCATTTCAAATTTGCCATTAAGCGTCACATGCACCAGGCCTCCACCGGACGTTCCGGTATGCTCGGAATTCTGAAGCTCTTCCTGCATTCTGCCCATTTTTTCTTGCATTTCCTGGGCTTGTTTCATCATTTTACCAAGATTTTTCATGGTGTTACCTCTTAGTCGTCGCGAAAGTAGTCTTTAAATAGTATAAACTACTCGTCGTCATCAAGTCCAAATTCGTCGGCACTTACTGGGAAGTCAGGGTCAAAAGATTGCTCCAGCGTAACAAATTCATCTTGAAGCTTTTGAATATCAGATAAAGTGGCACCTTCGAAGTGCTGCATCACTGATTTCACCAGATCATTATTCAGGATCAAATTTCGCAAGGCTTCTTGCTCGGCTATATCTTTTTCATAAAGGGTGTCTTCCCCAGTTTGCTGGGATAGGGATATGATCCAGCTTTTGCCGGTCCATTTTTTAAGTTCAGATGACATGCGGCTGGCGAGATTTTTGGGAACCCGATCATTTGGCCGGATGTCAATGCGGCCAATGTCATAGCTGACCAGATGCACGTTGTCGTTCAACTGGTAGGCGATTTCCGGATCACCCTCTTTTTCAAAGAGCTTTACCAGCTCCTCAAAAGTTTCGGGTGAGCGAATGAAATCCTGAGTTGGCTGAGCGACCGGATCACTTACCCGTGCTGCGGCCTGGCCATTTCCCTGTATGACGCTGAATGCCTGCGGGGCGTTTCCAGGT
>JANQJN010000056.1 GCA_028281625.1 Emcibacteraceae bacterium
AGTAAATTTGTCCAATAAAGAAACACTCTTGAATTTACTGGGGAGTACCAAGAGTGAAAAAAAAGAAAACTGTAAAAAAGTAAAATAGATGGGAAATGCAATAATTGCCGCTGAAAATGTAAGCGTTATTCGGCAGGGAAATCAAATTCTTCAGGATGTATCGGTTGATATTGGTGCCGACGATTTCATAACTGTAATTGGACCAAATGGGGCTGGCAAATCTATGCTTCTAAAGTGCCTTATGGGATTCTACCAACCAGACCATGGCAAAATTATCCGAAAGAAAGATTTGAAAATAGGATATGTTCCTCAACGTCTTATGGCGGACAATACCATGCCAATCACGGTTCGTCGTTTTTTGAGTTTGAGAAAAAAAACCCATGAGGCAAGCCTGCAAAGTACCATCGAAGAAACTGGCATTGAGGAATTTCTGGATAGACAAATCTCTGTACTTTCAGGTGGAGAATTGCAACGCGTCCTATTAGCACGCAGTCTTTTGGATGATCCAGAGCTACTTGTTTTAGATGAACCGGCACAGAATCTGGATATTGTGGGCCAGATTAGTTTTTACAAATTGCTGGAACGCATTTACAGCGAAAGAGACTTAAGTGTCTTGATGGTGTCGCACGATCTTCACCTTGTTATGGCATCGACCAGAAAAGTGATATGTCTTTTTCATCATATTTGTTGTTCAGGGGAGCCTCAGACCGTTGCTAAAGATCCGGAATTCATTTCATTGTTTGGTACTGAAATGGCAAATATGATGGCAGCTTATCATCACAACCATAATCACACGCACGATGGAGGAAGCGATGTTTGAGCCGTTTATTCTTCGTGCAGTCGCTGCTGGTGTTGGTGTCGCGCTTATTGCGGGTATGATTGGCTGCTTTGTGGTCTGGCGACGGATGGCCTATTTCGGTGATTCTCTGGCTCATAGTGCCCTTCTGGGTGTTGCGCTAGGATTAGCAGTTGGGTTTAGCACCAACCTGGGTACCGTATTGGTTTGTTCTTTATTCGCACTGTTGCTGTTGTTTTTGCAACAGCAGAAAGTTTTAGCAACTGATACATTGCTTGGTATACTTGCCCATGCCGCATTATCGATCGGTATGGTAACGATAAGTTTTCTTAAACAGCGTGTTGATCTACAGTCTTATCTGTTTGGCGACATATTAACGGTTACAAGTAACGAACTATTGTGGATTTATATGGGTGGCGCCGTTGTAATCGTGTTGATGGCACTAAATTGGTCATCTTTGGTGCTTATGACCATTCACGAAGATATTGCCAAAGCGGAAAACGTAAATACGCTTTTTACTCAGTTCCTGTTAATGCTGCTTATGACAATTGTAGTTGCCGTTTCGATTAGAACAGTCGGAATTCTTTTGATTACGTCCATGCTAATTATTCCCGCAGCTGCCGCGCGTCAATTGGTCCGCTCTCCAGAGTCTATGGCCATCATGGCATCAATTATAGGCATTAACTCAGTCCTTATAGGCATTTTAGGCTCCATCGAATTTGATACGCCGTCTGGACCTTCTATAGTGGTTGCAGCCACCTCCTTGTTTGCGGTTGTTTTTATTATTTCTGCAATTACGCAGAAGCGCGGATAACCCAAGGCAAAGCCCAAGTATCAATAGCAATTATTTAGTTTGGTACAAACAAGCACTCTCGTCCAATGTATCTATCAGGGTCAGACATTGGGATCGGTTTTGTAGCTTCCGGCAAGCCACCAGCCCGCACCAAATAGGGTCAATTCCCACCATTCCATAAACAGCACCTTCATATTTTCGGGCGCCAGGAAAAAAACCGGAATGACGCCCGCAATCATAAGTACAGCAATAGCGCGGTAAATATATGCACGGGTTTCTTTTCCTTTTTTCATGGCGCGGTTTGAAAAAAACCACATCATGGCAACCAGGCATCCAAAAAACGGAATGGCGGCACCATAATGAATATGATACGGCTTCAACCCGAATAGGCCGGAAACGACGCTGGTCCAGGTGGGTGGAACATTTGTGCCGTCAAATCCTGCAGTTGGGAAAAGGGCGACGCATATGGCCAAAGGACAGGCGATTTTGCTGAGCCAATATTCCCAGTCCTTGCCTTCACCTGTGCCGTTATAGGCAAACAGAAAAAAACCAACCACGACCAGCGCACCAACAAAGACATCCCCGGCATTGGTCCAATAAGAAATACTGATTGAGCTAAGTTTATTACTGGTATCAGCAAGAATATAGGCTAGCGGCGCCAACAGGAAGGCGATTGCACCAATTACCCTGCGCATGGCTTTGTGGTTGATCTGTCGGTTCATTTTAATTCTCCTTGTCAATCCCAATAAAATCGCAATTCTTATAGAATTGGGATTGTTCGCTTGGCTTAAGGGGGAGTATTTGATCGGATAATCAAGACAATAATAAAGTGTCCCCCGGTTTATCTATTGCACACACGGAAATATAATCAGGAACTGTGACAAACAGCGATTATCGACTTTTAATTGTGACAGGGACGTCACGTCGAATTCTTTATTATTAGAGTTGTTGAGTTTAATCTTAGCAGAAAATGAAGCAAATCTCATTAAAATTGGTGTACTGACCAATGGCGCATTTCGGATGCATCGTTTGCAATTATTTTGAGGGCTATACAATTTTGTCGTTCACGGTAATATAAGGGTTAGGATGTTAAAACCGTACATAATAAAAACAGCAACAATATTGCTTTCTTATCCATTGCTTGCCGCCGCCGACGTAGCTCCCATGTTCACCGCGGTACAACCAGACACATTTGGTGACAGCATGGCGCTTTCCAATGCTTGGGGTGATTATGACAATGATGGTGATCTTGATCTGGTAATTTCCTTTAAAACCGGTGATATCAGGCTCTATCAGAACAGCGACGGCGTATTTGAAAATGTAGGGCCAAGCTTGGGGCTTCCCACCAGTGGTAAAGAAACCCGTTCAATTGCATGGGGTGATTATAATGGCGACGGATATCTGGATATTTATATCGGCAGTAATCGCAACGGGAATGAGCTTTATCGGAATAATGCAGGGCAAAGCTTTACAGAAGTTGGTGTTTCCCTTGGTGTAGATATACCTCATGTGAGCAGTCGCCAGATCAGCTGGATTGATTATGACAGTGATGGGGATGTAGATCTGTTTGTCGCCGATCGGGTAGGGGAAAATTATCTATTTAGAAATGATGATGCTCTGTTCACGGACGTGAGTAAGGTGACTGGCCTCAACGACGCGCGACCTACCGTTGGGGCGTGCTGGTTTGATTATGACGGCGATGGTCTTTTAGATCTGTTTCTTGCCAATCAAAGTGGATCGAAAGATGCGCTTTATAAAAATAATGGCGGGGTATTTGAGGATTTAGCAGACGCGCTGGGCGTTGGTGGCGACGAGCGCACACCTCGGCAGGGTGGTGTGGATTGCACCGTTGGTGATTTTGATAATGACGGCGATTTTGATCTTTTTGTTGCGAATTACGGACGAAATTATCTTTACCGAAATGATGGAAATGGGGGCTTTGAAGAAGTGAGCGAAGCGTTGGGCATATCTGGTGATGATCTGATGGTTGGGGCGAGCTTTGGTGATTATAATAATGATGGTTTTATAGATCTGTATGTGGCGGGCTATGATGGACCTGCCGATAACCGCCGCCCGGTTGATCGATTATTCAAGGGGGATGGTGCCAGTTTTTATGAGATCGATATTTCAAATTCCCCACTTAATGGTGCAGATCATGGCGTTCAATGGGGTGACTACGATTTGGATGGTGATTTGGATATCTCGCTGACAGAGGGTTACAATATTTTAGGCCATCATCCGCTTCTTAGAAATGAACTTGTAGATGAAGTAAAAGTACGGTCACTTCAAGTCACTGTGCTCGACAGAAATGGCTTGCCGAGCCGCGCAGGCGCGGAGGTGCGGTTATATGATAATGAAGGGTCCCTGCTTGCGAGCAGGCTGGTTGCAACTGGGGATGGCTACAACAGTCATAGCAATATGCCGGTACATTTTGGCCTAAAAACTCTTCAGCAAGTAACGGTAGAAGTCACATTTCAAACGCCATCCGGTCCCGTTAAGCAGCGTTTAAACGACGTTGATCCGAGCCAATATATCAGCACTACGCTGACAGTAAAACAAGAATAAATTGAATCTCTTAGCTAAGTTTATATAGCATAAGTTGTTAAAATTGCTGATTTGTGATACACTTTGCGCCACTTGGGGGTAACTCAAGGAGGGACAAATGGCTAAATCATTAATCTCTTGGGCAGTGTTGGGTGTAGTAACTTACGGATGGTACTGGGTCGGGTATGCCTGGCAATATCTTCAAAATATTCCGCGCGGAAGTTGGGAAGGTGCGTGGGTCCTTTTCACATTACTTGTTATACTTATTCAGCGTCGCAACGGTATTGCGGCTGTTGGCGGTAATGTTATTGAAAGCATGATGAGCAGGATCAAAACGGTCATTCCACATGTTCTTGGGCTTGTTGTTGCGCTAATGGTTGGCGTAACAGTGTTTTCGCTGCATATGGGTGGCTTTATCGTCAATGAATATGTACAAGGTGTTATTATTGTCATTTCAAACTCACTACTTGTTTCTATGACAATGGGTGCATTTGACGACGCAACACAGTAGTTGATAAGTAATCTGGCGCGGCTTATTTTGTCGCGCCGCTTTTTATTCTTCCGAACTTGCGAGGATCAGTTCTTCCCAGGTTCGGATAACAAGAGCATCATGCTGTAGCCAGAGCTTCGCAATCTTCTGGGAAAATGAGTATCGATCTTCGCCTGAGATCAGCAATATTGGTTGTGGTTTCATTATCAGCATTTTGAGCATTGTAGTCGCCCACGATTTGGAGCCGCCTTCTATAATCCGGCAGCTCACCCGGTCATCAACATAAGAAGATATTTCTGCTTCTGAAGGCGTGGCCGCAATAACGTCAATTTCTGCGTCTGGTAGTTGTTCCAGAAGTTTCTGAATATGACGCTTCCACTGTCCAGACGGCATTAGCATTAATATTGTTATATTGTTCACGGATTCGTTTCTATAAAACCAGTTACGAACCTGTTTTCGGCTTTTATCCACCTGCCGGGCACCGCAAAATAACTTTATCGGTAGAATTTCTGTCGGGGTTTTTGGTATCTTCCAGAAGTGTTCATAAAGGCCATTAGCGTACTCTGGGCGCGCGCTATTTTCAATTTCTGACTGGATCGCCTTAAGTTTAAACTGCGAGCCAAATATATTGAGCAGCCTCAGCTTTTCTGGAAATTCATTTTCTATTTGTTC
This sequence comes from Emcibacteraceae bacterium, assembly GCA_028281625.1. Lineage (GTDB taxonomy): Bacteria > Pseudomonadota > Alphaproteobacteria > Sphingomonadales > Emcibacteraceae > Pseudemcibacter. The sequence goes on from JANQJN010000056.1 coordinate 5,296, forward strand.
TGGTCTATGCTGCAGAGGTGCGCCCGCGCGATCAAATTCTTCTATAATAGTGTGCCTGTGGTCGGGGAAATGACTGTCATACGGCACATCCTGATAAAAATAGAGTGATTTATCCTCACCACTCATGCCCAGTAGATTCAGAGCCATCAAGCAAGCGTCCCGTGTAATTCCATGATCAGTGTGTGTGCCAACGCCCATTGGCATCCAGATTTCATCCGCTTCCTGAAATTTCATGTAATGCATGATTTTCGCGCACCAATCCTGGCGTTCGTCATCAAGGCCAAAATGATTGTTAAAGGCTGAAACGGAAATGCGATGCTGCTCCAGGAACTCCTGTGACCAATTGCCATCCTTATAACGAAGGGTTGCTTCTTTTTCATCGCCGGGGATATAGTGGCCACCAAGATAGCGTATAAATATCTCG
>JANQJN010000076.1 GCA_028281625.1 Emcibacteraceae bacterium
TACCCCAATAGCGCTTATAGGTTTCCCCAAGGATCAGGTTGAATTTCGGCGAGTTTACTTCTTCACCCAAATCCACAAGCCGGATATTGGTGTGCCAGCCCTTTAGGGCTTCAAAATTAAGATCAGCGCGGGTCGGGAGCTTCCCAGATGTTCGAAAGCTATTCCAGAGTTTATAAAAATCAATAAGTCGCCCCGCTTGGCTCGGGGGAACCACGTCAAGGTCATAAAAATGCATGGTAAAGTCACGCTCCAGATAGGAGTAATCAACTGTTAAAACCGGCTCATCCATCATTCATATAAACTTATTGATATAACAACATCGCATTTGATCGCATATCTAACACAATCCATTTTACAAATAAAACAATTTCTTGGTTGGTCTAGGTGGTGCTTTAAACACTGTGAGAGGCCAATGACTGAACTTACTGGTAACCCGGATATTAAACTCGCCGATGCGCTGGCGCTTACGTTTGCCTTTCCGGTTTCAAACCAAAGATCAAAGCCTATTGAAGTGAATACAGAGTGGGTGGTATAAGTGTTGATGATGAATACTTGGGGATTCAATGAAATTTTTTAGCTTAAACTTATTGTCCTGTGTTTTTGTGATACTTCTTCTGGCTAGTCCGTCTTCTGCCAGTGAAGATCAGTGGAACGCTTCGATTGATGCGATACTCACTGAATTGGTGGAGAGTGAGGAGGCGCTAGAACGTGCCGAAACTATCTTTAAATCCCATGATCGAAGCAAAATATCGGTTAGGGCGATCGAGAATGGTAAAGAGCAGCTTTATAAAGAGATTTATTATTCGCGCGGTGAACTCTTTGTGAATGACCACTCGAAAGACTGGAATATTATCACGAAAGGTGATTATGTTTATGCATGGAAAAACGGCCAATCAGATGGATACAAATATAAAAAGAACATAGATGATATCTTGATGTATATTGGATATTCATTAGACCCCTCATTTATTCTTTCTTCGCTTTACAGGCGGCATATTTCCGATCCCGAAGCTTCAACGACCAGCACCGATCCGGAAACATCAATTACGACAGCATATTTTAAAGAACCCAGATATGGAATGCTTGCGATTATGTATGGTGAAAAACCATTCTGGTTCCATGGTTGGATTTCTCAGGGACAAATGTCGGGCAGAGTACGCAAAGTATTCTTTGAAATGCCTGAACACTATGATCAAGTGCCGGGCGAATTATTTGATAAAATGAGGGATATCAAATTTGAAGAGCGGAACTATGGACTTCGGGAATTGTTAACTTATGTGTAAGCCGACCGATTGAGGTCTGGACAGGCTGGGCGGTTTGACAGCACCCCGTGATTAAGTTAGGCTTTTTTTGATCTTCAGGGGGAAGCCATTATGCTTTTAAATTACTTTCGCATTGCGATACGCCATATCTTAAAACATCGTCTTTATTCGATGATCAATATCTTAGGCCTTGCGGTTGGAATGGCGGCGTGTCTGATGATCTATTTGTTTGTGCGTTATGAGACCAGCTACGACAATTGGCTGGAGGGGGCTGACGAGGTCTGCCGTCTTAATTACACAAATTTTTATCCCAATGGCGAGCATTATATCTGTGCCTGTGCGCCGGGCATTGCCAAAGGTGCCATCGACAGATACTTCACAGAAATTGAGCATTCCACGCGGATATTTGGCAGGCAGCATCTCCTGACCATTGATGGTCAAAATATGCAGGAACAGGTCTGGATGGCTGATCGTGAATTTTTTGAAGTAATCAAGCTTAACTTCGTTGAAGGGGAGCGATCGGCAGCTTTTGATAATCTTGAAAGCATTGTTTTATCTGAAGAAATGGCGACCAAGCATTTTGGTGAGACTTCCCCAATAGGAAAAATTATTACCTTTACCCAATATTCCAACGATGAAGATTTTAATGAGATTGAAATTACGCGCGATTTCCAGGTCACCGGTGTTTTTGAGGATGTCCCGGAAAACAGTGAATTTAATTTTAAGATGATCATTCCAATTGATACGGAATTTTATCAGTACGCACCTTCCGTAGAAGCCCGTTGGTATAACACATGGGGGTATTTATATTTTACTTTGCGTGATGGTGTGGAGCCACAAACGATCAGTGGGAGGCTACGCGAATTTGTCGCTGAAAATGTGCCGCCAATTGATGACCGTGCACCGGAAGATACTATTGAGCTGAGCCTTACCCATTTGCCAGATGCGCATCTCCGCTCAGGGGGGCTTGACTATACTATCAAGGAAAAAGGCAGCATCGCACAGGTATATACTTTTAGCGTGATCGCGGGGCTGGTGTTGCTTATTGCCTGTATTAATTTTATGAACCTTTCAACCGCCCGGTCCATGCAGCGCGCACGGGAAATAAGTATGCGTAAAGTCCTTGGCGCCGATAAAACCCAGCTCATTCGTCAGTTTTTGGGAGAAAACATTGTTGTGGCGGGGATTGGGCTGGTCCTGGCGGCATTGATCGTCTTGATGATAATTCCTGTGTTCAATACGCTTTCAGAAATGTCTTTGTCTTTAAACATTCTAGAAGATCCGATGTTGATTGTTGTTGGATTAGGGTTGCTCGTTCTTATTGGTTGTGTGGCAGGGCTTTATCCCGCGTTTTATTTAACCGCATTTCGCCCGGCGGAGGTCCTGCAAAGCGGCAGTCCCGGCGGGCACAGTCGCGGCGTCGCGTTTCGAACGGGCCTTACCATTTTTCAGTTTGCCATTTCGATCGCTTTGATCATTTGTACCGCCGTGGTTTACGGACAAAACCTCTATAGTGTTAATCGGGATCTTGGTTTTACAAAAGAAAACAAGATGGTACTTCGAAATCTATATATGGATTATGCGAGTGAGCATAAACAAACGCTTGCCAATGAAATTGAAAGACTGCCCGGGGTGGAAAGGGTTGCTTTTTCCATTGCTGTGCCGGCGGATACCATTGGCTGGCATCATGGCTTCACGCTCATGGATGAGCCGGGCGCGCAGTCGCAAGCAATATCTGGCTTTCCTGCGGATCATCAATTTTTTAATGCTTATGATATTCCGATCCTTTATGGCCGAAACTTCGATGAAAACAGGGAAATGGATGTCATCGATTTTCCCGAAGATGGTGAGGAGGAAAAACCCTCGGTGGTTATTTTAAATGAAACGGCCGCGCGGCAATTTGGTTTTGCCCTGCCGCAGGAGGCCATTGGCCGTAGAATTGAACACCGCATTCCGCTTGAGATTATTGGTATTGTACCAGATGTGCATTTTAACTCATCACATCTTCCCGTGCGTGCCTTTGTGTATATGCAGATTGAAGATGATTTTGACCATATCACCATCGATTACCGCGCCGGCACCGATGAAGCAGAGCTTCGTTCGCAGATCGACGCCATATGGCATCGTCTTATTCCCGATGTTGATCCGACTATAGATTACATTGATGACCGGGTCGCGGTCCAGTATCTAGCTGAAACCCGGCAGGCACAAATGCTGCTTGGATTTTCGGTGCTGGCGGTGATTGTGGCGTGCCTGGGCCTTTATGGTCTTGCCGCCTTTACGGCGGAACAGCGCACCAAGGAAATTGCCGTGCGCAAAGTTCACGGGGCAGGGGTGTTGGATATCGTGAAAATGCTGCTCATTCAGTTTTCAAAGCCGGTGCTTGCGGCAAATCTGATCGCATGGCCCGTGGCGTGGTATTTCATGAGCGATTATCTGAACGGCTTTACGTTCAGGATTGATCTGGGGCTGTCTTACTTTGTCATCACCGGGATACTTGCGCTACTGATTGCATGGCTCACTACCACAAGACATGCAGTTAAGGCCGCCAGATCAAGTCCGGCTGTGGTCTTAAAAGCGGAGTGAGCTTAGATCCGGAAGAATATACCAGGCGTCAGTCGAACGCTTCGTTGATCACTTTTTCATCTGTCTGGTAGAGTGGTTTACTGCTGCCAAACAGGATTTTGCAAAACAGATAGCCATAACAGAAACCGGCAATCACAAAGACCAGACTCTGTAAAATTACAGGCGGAATAAGAGTTCCATACTCATTGCTGCCAAACAAGGTCATCGACTGCCAGGTAGCGACAAGCTCCAGTGTGACAATGAGAATCCATAAGGGCAAGATTGCCCAGGCGATCAAACGCTTGCGGATTTTATTTGCCTCTATTCTGTTTTTTAAAGCACTTCTTAGCGGTACAGTTAAAAAGAAAAGCCCAACAAAAAAATACAGAATTGAATATGAAACCACGTGCTCAATAAAATTGGTTTTCGTAATAGGTGTAAAAACATTGTTCCAATCGAAATAGGCAAAAGCATTTCGTGTTAGCGTCGTTATCGGGCCAACAAGTATTGGAGCGCCTATAAACGCGGCAACATATCTAATCGGTTTGATGTTGATGACTGTTTCGATGGCTGGTTCCCCCTTTTGATTTAAGCATATCGCTTGAAATACAGATGTTCAAGGGCGAGAATTTGAGCTAAATCAGGGACTTCTTTGCCCTCAAGTGCATAACAGCAGGAAGTCCCTGTATCAATCGTCAGTTGTTAAGCGATATGGTTAATTCGACCGTGGGCGCATCCCCTTGAAATTTCGAAGATTCTGGTGTTATACTGCGGCGCCGATTTTTTCACTTTTTTAAAGGGGAGGTGGCATATGTTATTTCTGATAGTAGTTAGTATTTTGGTGTGTTTCATCGTAAGTATGGTTCTTCGTATTTACACGCGGGACAATATAATTTCTTATGTCGGCACATATGTTATCGGAATTTTCATAATCCTAGTCGGTCAGTTTATTAGTGTATCAGCCACGGGGGAGGCAATTCTAGTCGAAGTCTTTTTGCTTGTGTTTCCTGCGGTCCTTGGTTCTGTAGGGGCCCATGTGACCTATAACTACCTCAAGCCAAAGCTTCGAGCATATTTGGAATCGAAAATGGATTAGAATTTTCCGAACTTTAGGGAAACACCGAAATCAGAAAAAGCGCGCTCCGAGATTTTTAGCGCGCTTTTTTTATCATTTATTGCTTTTTATTCAATATCTTATTTCTTTGTACCACTGTTTTTAAATATGTACTATTGCATTATAGTACAAAATGATATATATCTGGTTTTATGGAGATTGAGATTAACACAACATCGTCGGAAGCGGTTTATGCGCAGATTGTTCGCCAAATTAGAGAAGCGGTGCAATCAGGTGCGTTAAAAGGTGGGCACTCGTTGCCGACCGTCCGACAGCTTGCCGGCGATCTGATGATCAATCCTAACACAGTGGCAAAAGCTTACAAGATGTTAGAAGCAGACCGGCTCGTTCGCGGTGCTGGCCGGGCGGGGACTTTCATTGAAGATAATGCGCTTATGCAGCTGGAGCTTTCAAATAACCAGGACGCGAAATATGAGTTGAGTGCGGTGCTGAAATCCTTGCAAGGCAAAGGCCTTAATAAGGCGCAGTTGCAACAATTGCTGCTCGATGAGGTTGAGCGCCTTAGCGCTGAGCCGGATCCCGACGAAGACCGTCAGATATCTTTCAAAGGGGACGGCTTTACCAGCCGCTTCCCACGCTTTTTAAAACGAACATAGGGGGACCATGATGGGTGAGACGATTTATTTGATTGTGGCGATTGTTCAGGTATTCGCTTTAATTATTGCAATGCCTAAAGCATTCCGAGTTACTATTTATATGATGCTTCGAAAAAACCCTGAGTGGATCAAAGCACATCCCGAATTTACTGTCCACAAGACTATTGACCGTATAAGTACCGGATTTCATGTTGGTCTTGGTATTATCGGGGCAGCGGCAATATTCCTTTACGCCATTATAATTCCCTCGCCGGACTACTACTGGGAATTAATGGCCTATCCGTTGTTTAGTATGTTTGCGGTCTTTACTTTTGTAATGTCGGCGCAATATTTCTGGCTCGCACGGTCGATACCAAAGCCCGAGGCAGTTAAGGCATCGTTGACGAGCAGACGGCTCTCTGATTTTGTACCAATGTGGACATATTATCTTGGAAATGCCCTTGGTGCAGTCATTATCGCACTTCATGTAAATGCTATATTTAAGGGATTTGAGGGTGCATATTTTGGAGCTTTGGGGGCAATTTTGTTTTTGTACACGTGGGTCAATGGGTGGCTATATTATTATCTGCGATGGAAATATAGCGAGAACGAAGAAGTGTTTGGTAGCGCCACGCGAAAAATTGAAGCGATTGGCGGAGTGGCGCTCCTCTATCTTGTTGCAATACTTTGCGCAAACATACTTTGGAAAGTATATTTCGGCGCATATTTCTTTGCGCCGCTCACCATGAATATGATGATTATAGCGTCCGTGTACATCGGCGTTATTTATTATTCGTTACACCCGAAAACCAATAAGACTTTGGCAAAATATGAAGATAATTTTGGAATTGTGAATTGATACCCCATCGGCGCGGGGGGCTTGGCGCGCCACTAATGATATCTTCCTTTATGACCGTCTTTGTGGCGGTCTTTTTTTGTTATGTTGAATTAAAGTGTGCCCTCCGCTACAGTGCCGTCATGACTAGATTTTTGTTTGTTTTTTTGTTTTTGTTTCCCGGGACAGCCTTCGCACAAGCTGAAGGGGTGGGGGATGTTACAATCCTTGGCATGCTCGCCTTTATCACTCTGGCGATTGGTGTGCCAGCGGCGATCAGTTATGTGATCCGCATGCTCACCAAGGATAATCTGGCAAGTTATGTGGGCACCTTTGTGATAGTGGCGATTGGCTACGCGATCGCGCGGACCATGTTCGGTTTTATTATCGATGGTGGGATCATTACAGTGGGGCTTATCCTTGCGGTGCCTAGCATGCTGGGCGCCGTTGTGGCGCAGACAGTCTATTACCTGCGCCTGCCGACGCGGAAGCTTTAAATGCTGTTTCTAACCCTTCCGGTAATATTTTTTGTCTTTGCGGTGCTTCTCTGGAAAGATCAGCGCCCGAAAGCTTATATTTACATCATACCCTCAGCTGCACTGGCTGTTCTTGTCCTACCCAATCCGTTTGGCTGGGAGTTTCCAAGTGGCTTGCTTTATATCAGCCTGGTGGCCACCTGTATCGCGTTTCTGATCGGTCTGCTGATCGCTCATTATTGGCGTAAGTCCGAACGAAGAAAAATGTAAAAAAGCTATTTTTGTTAGTGCAAAATAATCTCCAAATTGTCCGCTAACGAAATCTTAATCTATATCTCCTATTAGCTTGTTAAAGGTTTGCGAAAATGATCAATAATGCCTATGGGAGCTATCAATGGGTAAGAAAAATTCGTATTCCTATTCTTCTACAAATAACCAGTCAGCAGTGCCCGTAGCCATTTATGTCCGCATGTCTACGGACCATCAGAAATATTCGATAGCAAATCAAACCGATGCGCTTCTAACCTATGCCAAAAAACACAGAATGCAGGTGATCAAAACATACAAAGACGAGGGTATAAGTGGATTGACTTTAAGGGAGCGCAAAGGACTTTCCAAGCTATTACAAGACGTTATACAAGAGGAAGCAGAGTTTAAAGCAATCTTAGTTTATGATGTTAGTAGGTGGGGGCGTTTCCAAGACACTGACGAAAGTGCTTATTATGAGTACACATGCAAAAAGGCGGGAATAAAGGTTCACTATTGCGCTGAGCAATTTGATAATGACGAAAAGGCATTGTCGTCGATCATTAAAAATTTGAAAAGGGCAATGGCAGCTGAATATAGCCGCGATTTGTCAAAAAGGGTGTTTGCGGGTCTCAAAAGAACCGCGAGAAATGGCTATCTACCTGGTGGGACTCCTGGTTACGGAATGAGACGCTTGCTCATTGACCAAGATGGAAATCCAAAACAAATTCTGGAACAAGGAGAGCATAAAAATATTCGCTCAGACAGGGTGATATTAGTGCCGGGGCCAGAGAACGAATGCAAAACAGTGAGGCAAATATTTGATTGGTTTGCATTTGATGGGTTAACTACTCACGAAATAGCAGCAAAACTCAATCAGGACTTAAGTGCGACAGGAAAATCTAGGCCATGGCAGCATGCCACAATATTGCACATGTTACGAAACGAGAAATATATAGGTCACAACGTTTACAATCTTAAATCTAGCAAAATGAAAGGGCCTCAAATTATGAATCCGCCCGAAGAATGGATCCGGGTAAAAGGGGCGTTTGAGCCAATCGTATCAAAAACGGTATTCAGAAAAGCGCAACGGATCGTAAAAGCGCGGAGAAGAAGCAAATCAGATGAAGAAATGCTGTCTTCACTGAAAAAACTTTATAAAAGAACGGGTTATTTAAACATCAGCGTTATTGATAAAGACAAAGGAACGCCTACTGCAAATACTTACATTAACAGGTTTAAAAGTATATACGCGGCTTATACGTTGGTTGGATTCCATCATAATAGTCCAGGCCCGTCCAATATAGAGCTATTACTTAAGCTTAAGAAGTTATACAAAAAACACGGTTATCTAACGGCAGGGATAATTGAAAAGGACCCAGGAGTGGTGGGTAGGGATACTTACACCCGGAGATTTGGAAGTATTCGCAAGGCGTATGAATTAGTAGGATACAAGCGAGAAAAAAACAGAATTCCAGCAAAAATTATGCTGAAGCAACTGCGGCTTGTATTAAAAGAACAAGGACGCTTATCTGATAGCATAATTAAAAGTTCCAGTTTGTGCCCGGGGGCAGGTGTATATCGAAAGGTTTTTGGAAGTTTAAAAACAGCTTATGCGCTAATAGGGTATGAATATCAACACGATCCTGTTCCAAATGATATTTTGATCAAATATTTAGAGCAGTTGTATGAAGAACATGGATACCTAACTGGCCCATTAATAGATAACGCGCCGATCCCAGTTACAAGGCAAATCTACCATGGGAGGTTTGGCAACTTGAAGAATGCATTTGCACTAGTTGGTTACTCTATTCACGGAAATTCATTGCCAGACGATATTTTGTTGAAAAGATTAAAAGAATTATTGACTGATAAAGGTTATTTATCTTCGTCCGTGATTAACTCCCATGCGGCAACTCCGTGTAGTCACACATATGCAAACAGATTTGGAACGCTGACTAGGGCGTATAAGTTAATTGGGTATGAGCAAAAAAATAATACTAGAATTTAGTATTACGTCCGTATTCGGTGGTGAAGGTCACTATCAATTGGTCGACGCAACATTTTACCCTAATATGGGGTTAGATGGAGTGATTGCCGTTGGCACATAAACCATAATCCCAAAACGTTCATACATAAATGTTCTTAGCTACGAGTTGTCGTCATTCATAGTGACGAGGATATAACATGTAAAAGTACCGATTTCTAAATTGTTGAATTTTATCAACTTAAGTTACTTCAACGAGATATCGGGTGTTGATGGGGTAAAAGCTACCAAAAAAATCCTGTTCAGTTTTCTAAGCGATCATCAGGTGGTCAGGTTCTCGTAATCTTTTGTCGGTATTAAAAAGGATAGAATAGCGTGTTGTACAAAACAGTGGCGCTTGAAACTACGAGATTATAGGAGCTTCAAAATTGAGTTACCGTTTAACCGATAAAATTTTCCTACCATTGGTCCTTGCAGTTGTCTTATCAGCTTCTGCGTCTGCCCAGTTTCACCAAACATCTGAAAGTACTGATGAAGATACACGCATTTGGTTGGAAGAAGTCGAAGGCGAACGCGCTCTATCAGCTGTGAAAGAATGGAATACTCGTAGTCTTGATAGGCTTGAAAATGATGACAGATACGCCAATTTCTTTGAAGACGCCCTAAAGATTGTAAACGCCACAGACAAAATTATCGCGCCTATCCATCGAAACGGATATATCTACAATTTCTGGCGCGATGAAAATAATGTACGTGGGCTTTTGCGCCGAACACCGTTGGACAGCTATCTCTCTTCAGAACAACCGGAGTGGGAGACTCTTTTAGACGTAGATGCGTTTGCTTTAAAAGAAGGCGAAAACTGGGTTTACGGGGGAACTAACTGCTTACCACCGGAGTACGACCAATGTCTGATGGCCCTTTCCGAAGGTGGAAAAGATGCGAGAGAATATCGCGAGTGGAATTATAACTTAAAATCTTTTGTAAAAGATGGTTTTTATATACCAGAAGCTAAATCTGACATTACTTGGTTGAGTGAGGATAGGCTGTTAATTGCGACAGATTGGGGTGAAGGCAGCTTAACACAAAGTGGTTATTCTTTCGAAGTAAAGATCCTAAATCGTGGCGATGAGCTAAACGAAGCAAAAACAGTTTTTCGTGGTGAGCGAACTGATATGAGTGCAGGATCATTCACCATTGAACACGACAGTGGTGAACTTATTCCCATAATTGTACAGAACCTCACGTTCTTTGATGCTAAGTATTTTTGGCTGAAGGATCTGGAGGAACCAATCAGAATGCCGTTGCCTACAAGTGCTTCTATAAGCACTTACTTTAAAGGCCAATTAATTGTAAGTCTCAAAGATGATTGGACACCATCAAGTGGATCAACAGAATTTGCAAAAGGATCTTTAATATCTTTTGATCTTGATAAATGGTTGAAGGACCAACAAGCGCCAGAATTTACCTTAATTTATGAGCCAAATGCACGTTCTGCAGTGCGCAGGGTTGATAGGACAAAGTCTAAGGTACTTATCACCATTATGGAAAACGTTGTAAGTAGAGTTTACCAATACGAGTTTGAAGATGAAAAATGGACCAGTTCTTTAATTGAACTTGAAGGCAGTGGTCCTGCAGGTATTATGTCTGCGTCAAATCAAACAGATCTTGTTTTTTTAAGCCAAGCTGGGTTTATAACACCTCGGACATATTACATGTCCTCAGATATTAAAAAGCAAGATTCATTTACGAAAATCAAATCTGCACCGGAAAGGTTTAACGCAGATGATTTGGTGGTTGAACAGTTTGAAGTTGCTTCAAGTGATGGAGAGATGATTCCCTATTTTGTTGTCCGTAAAAAAGACATTCAATATGACGGTTCCAACCCAACAATTGTGAACGCTTATGGCGGCTTTCAAGTTTCAATGACGCCTTCCTACGCTGGAGTAAGAGGTAAGTTGTGGCTAGAACGGGGAGGTGTTTATGTTACAGCCAATATTAGAGGCGGTGGGGAATTCGGTCCATCCTGGCATCAAGCAGGTCTTAAGACAAAACGGCAATTGATTTATGATGACTTTATCGCGGTCGCCGAAGATTTAATTGATAGAGGAATAACATCCCCTCGCCGGATGGGTGCAATTGGAGGATCCAATGGTGGCTTGCTCATGGGCGTAATGTATGTTCAACGTCCTGATTTGTGGAATGGCCTAGTTTCACAAGTACCCCTACTTGATATGCTGCGATACCATAAATTGCTAGCAGGCGCATCTTGGGTAGGTGAGTATGGAGATCCGGAAGTTGAAGAAGAAAGAGATTTCCTAAGCCAAATTTCACCTTATCACAAGGTAAATACAGAAGATGATGCACCAGAATTATTCCTGATTACATCTACTAAAGATGATAGAGTTCATCCGGGTCATGCTCGTAAAATGGCAAAACTGTTGGAAGAAATAGGCCGCGATTTTGTTTATTATGAGAATATTGATGGAGGTCATTCCGCAGCTGCTAATTTAAGAGAATCTGCACATAGAACGGCACTTGAGTACATATTCTTTAATCAAAAGCTTGTCGATTGATTGAAAAGATAATTATGGTTTGAGTTAGCCACTGCCCAAGCTTACAATTTAAAAATGAAGTGAGTTATTTTTGTTCGGCGAAACAATTTTTGGTTTTTTCGATACCTTCACTAATCAGATGGCTCAACGCCTGTTGCCCTCAATAGACTAATTGTTATCAGCATACTTTGCCGCCATAAACTCACTTCCGCTTCCTCAATGCGGATCAGATTTTGCTCTTCAATGATAAGATCTAAGGATGAGGCCCGGCCGCTATTGAATTTAACCTTTGTTTCCTCACTTATGCGTTCCTGTATAACACTTTGCCGTCTAATTGTTTCTTGTTGTCTTCTAAGAGATTCTTCGCTTGCGAAAGCGGATTCTAAGTCCACCAATGCGTTCAGTATTGTATCTTTGTAAAAAGTTACCTCATTATCCAAATCAAGTTCAGCAAGCTCCAATTCAGCTCTTCGAGCCCCACCGTCCAGTAGCGGAGCAGAAAAATTGCTTGCGACATCCCAAGGTAAAAATACGAAATCAAAAATATTTGAAAGATTTGAATTGTTTGCAGATGCTGAAACTGAAACTGCTAGGGAGGGGAAAAGGCGCGTTCTAACGAGTTCAGCACTAACGTGCGCTGAAGCAAGCCTAAGCTCGGCGGATTTAATATCTGGCCTATGACGCAACACTTCTAAAGGAGTGCCAATTGTCAACAAAGGCGCTGACGCAAGATCAAAATTTTGATCGGCTTGGAAAGAAAAGTCTTGGGGACTTTTTCCCAACAACACTGCCAGTCGATTTTCAGTTTGCTTTCTTGTTGATCTAAGATCTTCTATTGACGCCTGCAAATCAGCAACTTGAACATCTTGGCGATCAAGGTCGGTGACTGTGGCTACACCACCTCTAACTCGCGCATCTGTAATTTCACGCTGTTTTACAATACTTGCGAGAGATCTTTCTTTCAGCAGAATTAATCGATCGGTAGAACGCAAACCAAAATAGAATTCCGCTACCAAGGCTGCAATAGATATTCGTGACGTCTGCAAATCAATTCTTGCTAACTCTGCGAATATTTCTGAATTTTCTATTCTTTGCCCCCTACGCCCCCAAAGGTCTACTTCGTACGATGCTGGCACACTCAACGAGAAGGAGTTCACTGAGCCACCATCAAGTTGCCCATTTCTACTGGCAGCTGCATTAAAATTAACGAGTGGACTCCGCGAGCCTTTATTGACTTGGTCTTGAATTATCGCCCTTTGAAGAGTTCTCCTTGCGCTCTCCAAATTTAAGTTTTCTTTTAAGGCCTCCGAAATTAACGCATTAAGATATATATCGTTGAACGAATGCCAATTCAGTTGAGAACTGGTTATTGGCCCTGACCATTGTTTCCAAGATAACGGAGCAGACATTTCTAAAGGTGAGTTGCGTTCCTCAAAATTGTGGCTACACGCCATTAACAAGGTTGAGATACTTAATCCCGCAACAATGTTTTTTCTAACCTTTCTAATCATAAGCTAGCTTCACCATTGGATGTTTTTAATATTTCCACATTAACCTGTTGACCAATTAACAAGTCTTTTCCGTCAAGTTCTAAAACTATATCAATCATTTGGGAGGACGCGTTTAACTGAGGCCGTTGTTGGTCATCGGGTAACAGCAAATATGAAGAAATTTGGATAATTTTGGCATCAAAACTTGTTGTTCTATCGTAGCCAACAAAAACTTTAGCTGATTGATTAATGTGAATATCTTTTAGTGAAGCGATATCTACCTTGGCCCTTATGATGAGGGGCATATCAGGAATAATTGTAAACAGGGAGGAAATATTAGTTGTAGATGTTCCATATCCTACTTGTGCATTTACTGTGACAACTTGACCGTCTACTAACGAACGAATTTCTCTCTGGGTAAATTTATGTCTGGCCTGTTCTAGAGCAACCTCGGCTTTCGCAATATTAAGTTCTTGAGATTTTTCCTGTACTATTTGTTGCTGTACAGTGTCATTGGTGCGGTCATATTCTTGGGACGTAACGGCACCAATTTCATACAGTGGTTCTAATCTAACGAGATCCCTTTTAGCTGAAGCCAGACGTAACTTGGTTGCCTCTAAAGTTGCGAGTGCGATTTTTAGTTCCGCTTCGGCTTCACTTATCGCAATAACCTCACTTTGGTTGTCTTGGCGGGCGAGCAATTGTCCTTTAATGACGTTATCACCTTCCGAAACAAGAACTTCAGAGACTATTCCTTCTAAGCTGGCAGAAACTTCATTTATGCCTCCCTTAACATCAACAATACCATTGCTTATTGCTGCAATATTAGTGCGAAGGAAGGGAGCAGTGTTGAGGTTACCAGTTACGGTACCACCGTTTTCAAACGTGCTTGTTTGCTGATTTGCAGGCAAGTTGTTAAAAAAAATGTACACACCGAAGAAAATCACCAATACTACTATTTCGATAACATACTTAAAATTGTGCTTGATTTTGCCTTCTTTTTTATTCCACATGTTTCGTTGCCTCAAATATATTCCCATCCTCAATATTTATGATCCTGTCAGCTACATCTCTGATACGTTCATCGTGAGTAACACACAGAACCATCGCGCCATGCCGTCGAGCAGCGATTTGAAGCAGCTCAACAATTCTTCTGCCTGTAATACTATCTAGTGATGAAGTGGGCTCGTCTGCAAAAATTAGTTTTGGTCTCATTGCCAATGTGCGGGCGATGGCAACTCTCTGCTGCTCCCCTCCTGAAAGCTCACTGGGCATAAGGTGAGCGCGTGACGTCAGGCCCACTTCTTCAATTGCTTGATCTGCTCTTTTCAATGCTTTGTCGGGTTCTATGCCAGCTTGCTCTTGAAGAAAAATTACTTGCTGGCGTGCAGTAAGGCAATTTACTAAATGAACACTTTGAAATATAAAACCACAGTTGCGAAGACGATATCGATCGATGCCTTTCGTGTCGTTCTCCCATATGTCATTGCTGCGATACATAATTTGCCCTTCATCAGGACGTTGCAATCCGCTAATTGCCGCTAGAAACGTAGATTTTCCGGATCCCGAAGGGCCCATTAGTAAAGTAAGTTCACCAGCATGTAGATTCAGGTTTACACCGTGCAAAACTTCAATAACTTTTCGTCCAGAATGAAAAGACTTTTTGAGTCCTCTTACAGTTAATATTGGTGCAATCGATTTTTCGGTGTCATTCATCGCAATAAACTCGTGAGTTCAATTTTTCGAAGCACGGAGACAGAAGCAAATGAAGACACCATTGAGATAACAACTAACAAGATAAAAATTTGTGAAAGAATTGAGATATTGGTGTGAAGAAAAACATTAAATGGTTGTAAACAAATTTTCAGTATGACGAATATTATTATTGAAGATAAGCCTGCGATTAGCCCCATCCAAAAACCCTGCTGCATGACCAAAAATGCTAGTTTCAACTTTGATAGGCCTAACGCATTGAGCGTGCCAAATTCTTTTAACTGGGACAAAAAGTTGGTACGCATAATCAGTGTCGTCATTATCAAGACAAAACCACTGACAATAGACACAAGGCTTTGAAGACTGTCTCCTCCAACATCTGTGCCTAACTCAAGATTATTCGTATCTTCAATGAGTTGACTAGCCGTTATGGCCTTTAATTGTTTTCCCCGACTGTCAAGTAGCCAGTTCAACTCTTGTGCTGTTTTAACAGGAGTTGAATCGTCGCGCAGTTTTATTGCGTAAGAACTAATGGTTTGGGAACTTTGCTCATTGGCGCCGGTTATTATCCGCATTGTGTCAGGCGATACATAGATTTGAGCGAAGAAAGTTTGTTGCGTATGATTCCAAATTGCTCCCAAAACCAGCATTTTCTCGTCTTGATTTCGGTTTGAGCTAACTTTAATTGGATTGCCGACAACAAGCCCTAAATTTTTAGCGTCTGCTGTGCGCATAATTGCGTTTCCGGGAACTTCCAAAATTTTAACAAATTCAGGTGGCAAAGATTTTGGAAAGGTTACATCGCTAGCATCAAGTTCTACAGCTATAACTTCAATAAATCTATCGCGATTGGATATCTCTGCATCGGGCTTAATCATCATTTGAGTTGGTTCAGCTATCGGCCTGACGCTGACTACAT